>JAIQEZ010000011.1 GCA_020073545.1 Terriglobia bacterium
CAGCTCCAGGCTTATCTTGATGAATTCGTCTTTCGCCATAATCGGCGCAAGCAACCTATGGCGGCGTTCCAAACCCTGCTGGGACTCGGGACCAAGCACAAGTCCACGACCTATAAGGAGATGCGAACCAGGCGGACCGTTCCAAGCCGCCCAGCCAAGACTGACCCCAACATATTGGGGCTTGCTGAAACAACCGGATAAGCATGAGGTGACTAGTGAAGAGGTCGGAGACGTTACGAGTTTCGATTTTCGAATTTCGCGTTTCGACCTCCGATAGCTTGATGGGCCGATCAATCGATGCAGAGATGGCCCGTTCGATCGCCCGACGGCCCTCACCCCGCCTGACGCCGTGGGCTACATTCTTTCGCCCGCTACACGGGCTGACTTCACCAACGAACTTCTGACTCAGAACACTAACCGGCGGAGCCGCGTTTGGCGCCGGAGACCTGCGCCTCCAGCTCAGCCGTGTCCAATACGATTACCTTGCGGCGCTCCAGGCGGATGATGCCCCGGTCCACAAACCGCCGCAGGTTCCGCGAGACCAGGTCGCGCACCGTCCCGATTTCCGCGCCGATCTCCTGGTTGGTCTCTTCCAGAGGAAACTCGATTCCCCGTTTGGTGCGCACCCCCAGGTTCAGTGCCCGATCGCGCAGGAACCGCGCCAGGCGATGGCTGACTTCCTTGAGGGAGAGCTCTTCAACCAAACTGGCCAGGTACCGAAAGCGCCAAGCCAGGGAGCGGATGACGGCAAAAGCCACTTCCGAATTCCGCTGGCACAGTTCCAGAAACTCGCGCTTGGGGAGGAACAGCAGAGTGGAATCCTCTACGGCCACAGCAGAGGCAGGGAATTTTCCGCCGTCGAAGACGGTGAGCTCGCCCACGGTCGAGCCGGCGCGCTCGATCACCAGGATCTGCTCGCGACCGTTTTCCGCCATCTTGAAAAGCTTGACGGCTCCCGCCTGAACTACAAAAAGGCCATCGCAAGGGTCGCCCTCGGCGACCAGCGTTTCGTCTTTCAGCAGGCGCCGCGCCATACAATGCCCGGCGAGAACCTTCAACTCCTCGAGCGGCAGCACCGCGAAGAAGGGGACACGGCGCAGGGTTTCAGGCGGATCCAACGCTGACATCGCCATCGTCCTAGGCTCGGTGGGCATGGCGTACAACTCGCCTCTGTCGGGGGAATGAACAAAAGCCCGGAATACTTAGCTTACCAAACCCTCCCCGCAAAGGCACGACTTAAGTCATCGCACGGCAGCGGGCGGACACGTACGCTCAAGACAAGGAGGGCCAGCACGGATCGGCGAAACAGACGGGCCCTCCGGAGGAAGCTCCTATGGCGTATGTGATCGCTGAACCCTGCATCAACACCAAAGACACCGCCTGCGTGGACGTTTGCCCGGTCGATTGCATCCACCCGCGGAAGGACGAGGCAAACTTCGCCGACGTGCCACTGCTTTACATTGACCCGGTGGAGTGCATCGACTGCGGAGCCTGCGTCCCGGTCTGCCCTGTCTCCGCCATCTTCCCCTTGGATGACCTGCCGGAGAAGTGGAAGAGCTTCACCGAGGTCAACGCACAGTACTATCAAAAGTAAGCGGCGAAGCGATCGAGTGGGAGGTTCCAGGACCAGGAATCCGACCGCGTACCCCCGGCTGGCAACCCACCGAGCCATTCCGCTGGGCTCACGGCCTGAGGAGATGCCGCGGGGAGGAATGCGCTTCGTGGACAAGGCAGGTCAGCATCGAAGTGGATCGCTGCCGAATCTTTGGTCGAGCCGGCCAGCCCCATAACCCAGGACAGTCTGTTCTCTTGCCAGCATTCTGACTGTAACATCTTCAAAACAAGCACCCTCGTTGGGGGCAATCGACTTTCAGGTTGACCCCGGAATCTCTGCATAAGTAGAATTTAACATTATGGGCCCCCTGCGCGTGGGGGGTTGGTCAAGTGCTTGCTAATATCGGGTGCTGGGAGGAGTCGGCTTGACGAAACGATGGCTGCCCTGCTGTCTGGGTGTGGCCGTTCTTCTTAGTGGCTGTGCGACAGCAGAGAAGCGTCCGACGGTCGGGCGAGTCCCCACTCCACCCCCGCCTCTCAAGACTCTGCCCCTCAGGACTACTGACCGCATTATTCCTCCCGAGATGGCCTCCATCCCGGACGCCGCGGAGGTTCTGATAAAGCAAGTGGAAGACCTCTACTCTGCCGGAATGAGGGATTACCGCTCGGGGAATCTCGAAAAGGCCAAGGAGGAGTTCGACCAAGCGTTGTCGACTCTGCTGGTATCGGACCTGAATATTCAAGGCGACGAGCGGCTGCGTTCCGAGTTTGACAAAGTCGTGGAGAACGTTTACACGGCAGAGGCCGCATCGCTGGAGCATGGCGACTCGCTGAGCCCGCACAACTACGAACCTGCTCCTCTGGATTCTTTCTCCGGCTTGACCTTTCCCGTTGATCCCAGGGTCAAGGAGCAAGCCCAGGAGGAATTGAAGTCGGTCCAATCCGACCTGCCGCTGGTCTCCAACGATTACGTGGACGGCGTACTCACGTACCTGCAAAAGCGGGGACGCGGGTATATGGAAGCGGTGCTGAAACGCGGGGGTATGTACCAGCAAATTATCGGAGACGCGCTGCGCAAAGAAGGCTTGCCTCAGGATCTGATTTACCTCGCTGCGGGTGAGAGTGCCTTCAATCCTTTTGCCGTTTCCAGGGCGCGCTGCGTCGGAATCTGGCAGTTCGCGCTGGGTACGGGCGTGTTGTACGGCCTGAAGAAGGACCGTTGGGTGGATGAACGCAGTGACCCCATCAAGTCCTCCGCTGCGGCAGCTCAGCACTTGAAAGATCTTTACCAGACTTTCGGCGACTGGTTCCTGGCCATGGCGGCTTACGACAGCGGCGCCCTGATGGTGCAGCGGGCCATTGAGAGGACGGGATACGCAGACTACTGGACGCTACGGAGGCTCCACGCCTTGCCGGCAGAAACCGAGAACTATGTGCCCGTCTTCTTGGCGACCACGATGATTGCCAAAGACCCCAAGGCCTTCGGGTTCGATTCGCAACCCGATCCGCCTCTCGCGCCCGATAAAGTCACCGCAGAAACACCTGTGGACCTGCGCCTGATTGCCCAACTCATCGACCACCCCGTCGAGGACTTGGTCAATCTCAACCCCAGCTTGCTGCGTTGGACGACGCCCGGCAACGACCCGGAGTTCGTTTTGAATCTGCCGCCAGGGACGAAAGACCTCTACGAGTACAGCATCGCGGTTATCCCGCCGGACAAGCGAATTTGGTGGCGAGCGCACAAGGTGGCGGAAGGCGAGACCCTGGCCGGGATCGCCAAACAATTCCGCATTTCGCCCGTGGCCCTGGCGGAAGTGAATCAACTGAGGCCGGGCGCCTCGCTGGAGGGGGGTGCACACCTCGTGGTCCCGATGGCGCCGGGCACGGACTCATCCCTGGTGCGGGTGCGGGAGAGAGGGCCCCGGCGGCTCCTGCGCTACCGCGTGCGCCCAGGAGACACCGTGGACCTAGTCGCGGATCGTTTTGACGTAACGCCTTACCAGCTTCGCCGTTGGAACAACCTGAAGTCTGCAAAATTGGCTCCGGGCAGATACCTGCGCATTTACGTGCGGTCAGAAGAGAGGAGCACCTCCCGGGCTTCCCATCCGAAGCGTAATACGAAGGCGGGTCAAGCTTCTCCCGCGAAGAACCCCGCCTCCTCGAAAGCCCCTCTCGCCGACAAGAAACCCCCTGCTTCCAGGACTCCCTCCGCCCCCGCGGCGGCCCTGCCGGTCCAATAGACACCCCGCACGAAACTTCATCAATTGCTCTTGACAGGATGATTCTGCTGGTATACATCTGCCCGGACTGCAGGATTTGTGGTCGTAGGGAAGCGACCTTTGACTAAAGCGAAAAACCATGGCTGAACACCAGACGACGGGAGGAGGGATTCATGGCCTTCGACGATGAAAAGGAACCAGGCGACGAGCTGGAGGACTACGGAGAAGAACTCTCCTCCGACTACAAGGAAGAAGCGGAAGAGAGTTTAGGGGAAGAGGGCGAGGAGCTCGAGGAGGAAGTCTCCTACAAGGTCGAGGCGGTAGTGACGCCTGCCAAGGAGCCGGCACCTGCCGCCGCGGGAGCTCCCAAGCCTGCGCCCGCAGCCTCCAAGCGCGCCCCGGCAAAAAGGAAGCCGGCCAAAAAAGCCAAACCCAAGGCGAAGAAGCCGGCCAAGGCCCGCAAGCCTGCCGTAAAAGCCAAGAAGGCGAAGAAGGCTGCCAAGAAGGCGAAGAAGGCTGCCAAGAAGCAAGGGCGGCGTCGGTAGGTGGGACTATCGGCACAGGGCCTCGGGCCATGGCCCCCGCGTTCGCCCCCTGCCGGGTCAGCGGACGAGGAGAGGCGCGCCCGTGTACCGGGCGTGTGTGCGTCCGAGGTTCCGTGCGTCCCCGACCATGCCGCCTATTGAGCCCACTGGTTTGAGCCGCAGAGCGCAGGAAGTGCAGCGCGAGGTGCTCGTGGGGAACCCTGCCGGCGGAACGGCGGCGCCCAGGGTTCGCGCCGTGGAGTTTGTCCGCCGGATGCGCGGCGCCTCCCAACCCTGCCTGCTGCGCTGCGAAGACGGGGCTAGCTACGTCGTAAAATTCCGGAACAACCCCCAGCACGCGCGCGTGCTCGCCAACGAGATGCTGGCCTCGCGCTTGGCACAACTCGTGCGTTTGCCGGTGGCCACTCCAGCGTTTGTGGAGGTCTCCCGTCATCTGATTGGCAGTCATCCCCATCTCGCCTTCGAGGTCGGCGACCGCCGGAAACCTTTCGAGCCCGGCCTGCACTTCGGCTCGCGCTTCCCGGGAGTCCCCAGCCAGACACTGGTGGTGGATTTCCTGCCCGATCGCCTGCTGCGGCGCGTCAAGAACCTCAGTGCCGTTTTCCTGGGGGCCTATGTTTTCGACAAGTGGACGTGCAACTGCGATGGCCGCCAGGTGATCTTCCATCGCCCTGCCGACGACGAGGAATCCACCTATTCCCTGGCGCTCATTGACCAGGGGTTCTGCTTCAACGACGGCGACTGGACCTTTCCGGACAGCCCCCTGCGCGGCCTCTATCCGCGTCGCTTGGTCTACGAGAAGGTCTGCGGGCTGGAATCGTTCGAACCCCTCCTCTCCCGCATCGAGAACCTCGCGCCGGGTGAGCTGGAGGATTGTACGCGTGGAATCCCCACCGAATGGTGCGAGCCGGATCCCGGGCAACTCGTGCGGCTGGTGGAGATTCTCTACGAACGGCGTCGCAAACTGCGCCAGGCGATCATCGACGCCAAGAACTGTGCGCTTAACCCCTTTCCCAACTGGGTGTAACCTCGGCCGAGAGGGCAGGGCGGTCAGAACCGATGGCAGAAGATAGCAGCTTGAAAGCCTGTTCCTATTTCCTGGTGCGCTACGTCCCCGACACCGAGCGCGAAGAGTTCCTCAACATTGGCCTGTTCCTGCACAGCGCCGAGGACCAGTTCCTGGATTGCCTTTTCACCGACGACCTCCGCCGCATCAGGCGCTTCCATCCCCGGGCTGACCTGCGGTTCCTGCGGGACTTGCAGAGTCACTTCGAGCAGCAAATCCAGGAGCACGAAGATAATCTGGAGAGATACCTCGCGGAGATGCAGGAATCTTTCTCCAATCTCATCCAGCTCACGCCACCCCGCCCGCTGCTCGCCGCTGAGGCGCAGGCGCAAATGGCACAACTGTTCGAAAGATTTGTGGGCAAGCGCCGGGCGGAGTTTCCTGCGGCAGACACTCGCATGCGCATCAAACAGCGGCTCGCGGACGCCTTGCGACGAGCCAGGGTGCTTGATCATCCGCTCTTCGAGAAACGCATCCCGGCCGAGCAGTGGACCGAGAAAGGCGACCCTTTCCATTTCGACTTTGGCTACCGGCCGCTGCGCGCCGCCGGAAAACCCAACGGACACCTTAAGCTGATCCACGCTCTCTCCCTGCACCGCGATAATGAGATTGCTCACGTCCTCGCCAACACCCTCCGCTACGTTCGCCGCAAAGAACCCACGGAACTCACGGCCGTCATCGAAGCCTTGCCGGCGCGGCGAGACGAAACCGCAGGTCACTCTTATCGCCTCCTGAGGGATGCCGAAGTCACCCTGCAGCCTCTCGCCGAGGTAGGGGCCTTCGCCTCCTCCGTCAGCAAGGAACTCTTGCTGAGCGCCTCCGCGTCCTGAGGGACGCCTCGTGCCGCGCCCGCCCCGGGACGCGGGGAGTAGGCAGTAGGCAGAAGGCAGTAGGCAGCGAGCGCCGTGTGCGAGTCCCGACAAAGTCGGGAAAAGTACTTCGCCCTTTGACTTCGGACCTCGGACCCCGGACTTCGGACTCTCAAGGGCAGTGGCTAGTGACGAGTGAACAGCAAGCCCCAAACGGTCACGAGGCGGCCAGACTGTAGCGCCGGTGCCTCCGGTTTCTGGAGTCTCCGGTCCCAGGAGTCCGATGGACTCCATCGGAGTCCAGAAGTCGGACCGATGGGCTCCACCGGAGTCCTGAAATCGGACCCCACCGGCGTCTCGCTGAGAGCTGAACGCTGAGCGCTGACAGCTAAGTTACTCCTTTTCAACAACATCGTGGCAGAGAGACTATAACCTGCTTCTTTTCTTCAACATCGTGGCAAACCCACAAATTGACATTTTTTCTCACTTTGTTTTCAATAACATCGTGAGAGTTACCTTCATTTTGGGGCCCCTTTTTTTTCGTCACCCTCGCTACAGCAGAACAAACTAACTCCCTTTGTTTCAACGAGATGGATTTTTGCAGGGTTTTGGCTCTTCATCGCTAACCATATTTCTTTTCTATAACATCGTGGCAAAGACATGCGCGAAGCTGGGGTGAACTTCATTTAGGCCAGACCTGAAAATGGCTACGGAAAAACGTGTAGCGGCGACTTCACGTCGCCATGCTTGGGGTGAAAACACAGGACATGTGGCGATGTAAAATCGCCGCTACCTCGTCGGGACTGGGTTTTTCCGCAGCCTGTATTGCCCCGAGCCGGTCGGAGACTTACTGCCGCCCCGGTCTAGAAAGGCTCAAGTGAAGCTTAATCTAAAGTATCGCATCTGTCAACCCCCAAGCCGTGCAAGCAATCGGGAGCCTGCCCCGGCTCGTGCCGGGAACGGGCCGGGGATCGGGACATCGGTTCATCGGCTCACTGATTCACTGCTTTAGTGGTTCACTGATTCAGTCCCTCGTCTTCCTGTCCCCTGTCACCTGTAACCTGTCCCCTGTCCCCTGTTCTCCCGCCCCTTGCTTTGTTAGTCAATCGGGTTTATAAAGGTCGGAGCTAACGTCCTGGTCAACATCGTGTGGTCAGTATATGGTCTCGCGTTCATCGGACCGCACGCATGCTAACCACGGCATGGGTACACGACCCGCGCGGTAAGAGGAGGGCAATTCATGAAGCTTGAGTCCGTTAGAATAAAAAGGTTCCGCAGCATCGAGGACTGTGAGCTGACAAACCTCGGCGGCTTCAATGTACTTATCGGGAAGAATAATTCGGGCAAGTCGAACATCCTCTCGGCTATCCATGCATTCTTCAAATGCATACAGGGCGGCAATGTCGTGACGCTGCAGCCCCCGCACGGAGGGGAAATTGACTTCTACAAGAAAGAAACCAAGCTGCCGATTGAAATCAGCCTCAATTTCTCGCTATCCCTCGCGGAGAGGGATGCCCTCATCCAAGACATTGTGACCGAAGCGTCACAGGTCAGGAACGCTGCCGAAGGGCTCGACCCAGGCCTTCGACTAGTTGCCACGGTGAGCATCACTCCCCCACCGCGCTCCTTCGGCTACACGAGCAGGATCGCCCTGGAAAACGCAGGAACGCCGACCGGCAAGCTTCCTCTCGCCGAGAGGACGATTCTTAGCATCACGCCTCAAACGGCACGGGAACTCCGCGACCGATTATCTGTTGCCAAACGAGCACGCGACGATGCAGAAAGTCTGCGTCGAATGCCTCGCTACATAGACAACGACGAGTGGGAGCGATTCCGTGCAATGATGGGGCGCGAATTGAAGGACCGGCCATCGTTGAGATCCATGTTGAGGCGATATACGCCACCGGGCCGTATCACCCCCGAAGCATTGGACGCCCTTGAATCGGCCATTGCGGCTTCTTCGTCGTTCCAGGAATTCGTCAGAGCCGTTGAAGGAATTGCCTCGGAGAAGGAGAAGGATGCTCTGACAATTCAACAAGAGCCCTTGGGAGAGAAGATCAGCACCTTCGCAGGTGAGGAAGCCGCGGTACCAAGGTATGTGCAAAGCCTGTTGGGCAAGATGTCAAATATTCGGGTCGCCCACTTCACGGAGCAGCGCGAGCCAATCGGGAAGGAAGAGGCTGAAAGACTCCTCTCGCTGAAGGTAACGCGGGGGGGCCCCGAGATCCTGAAGAATTTCCAAGAAACAGTTTCGGGTTTGTTGGGTGTGAATATCGATGCATTTCAGAGCGAGTCGCGTTCGAGGGACGAAGAGCGATCCGCAGAGATGGACGTAGACAATTTCCTCGTTGAGGTCAATGGGTCTGGCATCCGAGAGGCGCTTCGATTGGTACTGGACGTCGAGTTTGAGAACCCAAACATGCTGTTGGTTGAAGAACCTGAGATACATCTGCACCCCGCTCTCGAAACAAGTGTGATGCGATACCTCAAGCGCGTAAGCTCGACGCGGCAGGTATTTATAACGACACACTCGACCAATTTCCTCGACACCCCTGAAATGAACAATGTGTATCTAGTTACCAAGTTGGGTTCGACCCAAGTCCAACTGCTAGACCTGGTGGAGGCGGAGGCCCGAATCCCAGCGGAACTGGGAGTCCGATTAAGCTCCGTGTTTATGTACGATCGACTTGTCTTCGTAGAGGGGCCACACGACGAAGACATCCTCCGTGAGTACGCTTCGAAACTAGGCATCAACTTGAGCCAAGTAAATGCGGGCTTCCTTCCAATGAGGGGCGCCCGGAATTTCGCGCACTTTGCCAGCAGCGCCACGCTGTCCTTCTTATCAAAACGCCAGGTCAGGATCTGGTTCGTTACCGACAGGGACGAGCGCGATGACTCGGAGATCGCAAAATTGAAACATCTCGTTGGGCCAAACGCAATTGTGTGCGTTCTCAAGAAGAGGGAAATGGAAAATTACTTGGCTTGCCCGCGCGCACTGGCCCAGTTCATTGGCGTCAAAAGGGAGTTGTCGGGTCCCCCGAAGGGCCGGTCGGCACCGTCAGAGGCGGAAGTTGGCACAGCCATCGACCAGTGCGTGGAGGAGTTGAGACACGCAGCCATCGAGAGGCGAGTCGCCAAGATCCTATGCAGACCGCTTTATCCTGCGCTAGACAGGGTCTGCGACCGGTCCGGTGGCAACACCATTGTGGAGAGGGTGAGCCAGGAAGTCGATACGATGATCCAACAGCTGGAGCAGACCAAGGAGAGTGCGGGGAGGGTATTCGAAGAACAGGCCGGCCTCGTGGAGACCCGGTGGGCTTCCTCAAAACTATCGATTGTCCCTGGAGATGAGCTTCTCGATATGGTTTGCCAGAAGTTTGGCGTGCGTTTCAAAAAGGAGTCCGGGGACGGTGCCCGCTTGGTGGGATTGATGCAAGCCAGTGAGATTGATCCCGAGATAACAGACCTAATCAAGCAGCTGGGGTCGGCCTAGCAAACGGCAGTAGCCACCGCGAGCGCCTTTCTAGCCCGCGCACGGCCGAAGGTCCGCCGATCCTAATGGTGGGCGAGCCGAAAGAGGCCGTGGGCTCTTCCATTTCCCACCCCGGCGGACCCACGGCAAATCTGCACTTGTAGCCCAGGCCCCCTGGTCTGGCCCTGCAGCTTTTCCAGCGGCGCGGGTTCTCGCCGCGCCGCGTAGCACGGCCATCTTGGCCGTGCCCTCGAGATCCCGCGGGCAGGATGCCCGTGCTACAGAGTTTGGCCGCGCCGCCAAGACCACGGTGCGGTCGAGAAGCCGCCCCGATAAGTCGGGGCGCTACGTATCCTTCCAACGGCTCGGTCATGGGAAAACTGGCCGCCGGTCGTGGTTTGGGGCGCGGGTTTATTCGCTGGCCAGGTTCCACCACACATCTATTCGGCCCCGACGTATCGGGGCAGGCCCTGCACCATATGGTGCAGGGCAGTAGGGGCGCCCCTCGTGGACGGCCACACGCCTCTGAGATAAGAAGCAGGGTCGCTCAATGGAGTTTCTAAACGGCAGGCAGCGCAAAACGGAACTGCAAGGCGTCGGCGGCTGGCTTCTGCTTTTCTGCGTCCTAGTGACTATCATCGGCCCGGCGGTCGCAGTGTTCTCGTATTCCGCGGAGTTTGCCCGAATCCTGGAAAGCTGGGATGGTTTCGGGACTGTCGCCACGTTCCATCTGGTCGTCGATGTCGCTGGCTTGGGGCTGACGGCATTCGCAGTATATGCGGGAATGGCGCTCTGGACCATCAGGCCGAATGCCGTGCGGACGGCAAAGAGCTTCCTTATTGTGGGATTCGCCTTCAGGGCCATCACGGAGCTTGCTTGTCTATCATTGGGCACGAGCGATCTGTTCTGGGTGCCGGCGCCAACCGTAGAATCCACCGTTGGAGACGAAGTAAGAAACGCCATTTCCTTCGTGATTTGGTTCACTTACTTCAAGGAATCCAAAAGGGTGAAAGCTACATACGGATCGCCAGATGCCGGAGCGGCAAGGTAGCGCAGACCTCTGCGGGCTGGCGCAGAGCGGGAGCTCTGCGCTGGGGGTTTACTCGGTGGCCAGGTTCCACCACGCATCTATTCGGCCCCGACGCGGCGACGCCGGACGACATATGGCGATGTAAAATCGCCGCTACGGGCGACGCCGGACGACATATGGCGATGTAAAATCGCCGCTACAAGACGGTGGGGAGCCGCGCACGGCGGGCTAAGAGAAGCACCGGCGCGACACGAAGAAATTGCCGCAATGTTTTCTAATGTGGCGATGTAAAATCGCCGCTACAAGACGGTGGGGAGCCGCGCACGGCGGGCTAAGAGAAGCACCGGCGCTACGGCAAAAAATCGCCGCAATGTTTTCCAATTTGGCGATGTAAAATCGCCGCTACAAAACCTTGATCGCCGGTGGGGACACCGGCGCGACGGCAAAAAATCGCCGCTACACATCGCGCTTCCAGGGCGGGACGAACGGGTCGGGCGGTGCGACGGCCTTCTTCCAGTCGAACATCCACGAGCCAGAATAGGGCCAATCGCGAGGATCCTTGACCAGGCCCTTTCTCGCGGGGTTATTGAAGATGTACCACGCCACGGCGTTTTCCTCTTCTCCCTCTCGCAGAACGTGGTCGTAAAAACCCTTCTCCCAGACATTTCTGATTCCGTCTCCGCGACCGACAGACGTGGCCTCGCCCTTGAATCCCTTTAACAGTGCGACAAGGCTGGAGGAATCCGCGAGGCCGACGAGTTCCAGGTGAAGATGGTCAGGCATGAAGCAGTAGGCGTAAACGTCAAACATCTGCACCCGGCATTTCTGTTTTAGGCAGTCGAGCAGGTTTGCAATCAATTGGCCGCTTGAAAGGTTAGGTCGGCGGCCCTCAGTGCAGATGGTGATGAAATACCAATGGCGACCGACGTAGCTCTGGCGGGGAAGCCGGTTGCGTTTCCTTCTCATGTAGCGGCGATTTTACATCGCCACTCACCCCAACGTAGCGGCGATTTTACATCGCCACTCACCCCAACGTAGCGGCGATTTTACATCGCCATTCGTTCTTGGCCGCGCCGTCAAAGGCACGGCGCGGTCGAAGGGCCGCAAAGCTGCAACGCGAGCCTTGCGCTGCGGTCCCCTTGCATTTCCCACCCTTGCGAACCCACGGTCAATTAAAATGGCGAATTGATCGTGGCTACCGGCCGAGGGGCGAAACTCTGCGCGCTTCTCTGGCGCTGGCCAAATAGACGTCGAGCAAGCGGGAAGGTAAGAGTCTTTCTCTGGAGGCAAACTGGAAATGAAAACCAAATCCGCATCGATCTTTGTCGTGGTTGGCTCGTGGACGATTGTCGCCGTCATCGGCCTCCTCCTGGGCTGGTGGTTCAACAGCGCGTACTTCTCGATGCTCGGCGAAACTAGCCGCAGCATCGTCGAGTTCCTCTCGCTCACTTCCCTTTACTTCCGGGAGGACATCATGCCCTATGCGGAGCGGGTGTTTGAGGTGTGGCTCGTGGCGCAGGTGGCGGTATCTGTGCTCTGCCTGGGTGTCGCCTTGCCGAGGCTGCTGCCGACGCCTGGAGCGCGGCGTGCGGTGCTCGTGTCCGGTCTCTGCCTGCCGTTGGTCTTTTGCTTGGTCGCGGGAATTGCGAGGCCATTGACGCAGAAGGGTGTGCTTGGGCCATCGAGCCTGGACGGCCTCACGTTGCCAAAGCTTGCAGAGGGCGAGTCGGTCGTGATAGGGGGTTACAAATTCTCCAAGACTTCCTTCGGTCTGGGAGTTGAGAACCTCGGTGATACGAGATCCGTACCCAAGATCCTTGTCTATGATGTCGAATCCGCGTGGGAGAACAACAGGGGGGTCACCATCCTTGCGGCGCTCCTCTGGTTGGGTCTTGGGGCAGCAGTAGTTCGTCTCTGGACTGTGAAAGCGGGGGGCCCCGGTCAGAGTCCTGCCTGAGCGTGGATGGCGCATCCCGGTGCTGCGCTTTGCGCGGGGGTGACGACGAGAGGCGCGGCCGGGCGAACACGAGGTTCGCCCCTACAACAGACGCTGGCGTGCCCTCAGGCGGGTAACCACGGTCAGTGATTCTCTGACCGTGGGCGTTTCCATTTTCCACCCCGGCGAACCCACGGGCAAAGCCAACTTCGGGATCGGGGTTCAATGACCCGCTGCGGTCATGGCGCCGTCCACCACCAGGTAGGTCCCTGAGATGAACGAGGCTGCGTCTGAGGCCAGGAAAAGCGCGGCATCGGCAACGTCGCGCGGCGTGCCGATGCGGCCCAAGGGATGGAAACTCAACACCTGCTTCAGGGTGGCCTCGGGGTCAGGCTGGAGCGCCAGCCACTCGTCCATCATGGCGGCGCTAATGTAGCCGGGGCAGATGGCGTTCGCGCGGATTCCCTCGCGGCCGTGGTCCAGTGCGAGCGCGCGGGTCAGCCCGAGCATGCCCGATTTCGAAGCATCGTACGCAGCGGTGCCCGCGTAGGAAACAAACGCATGCACTGAGGAGATGTTCACGATTGCCCCGCCTCGCCCGCGCATGTGAGGAATGGCGTATTTGCAGAACAGAAAAACGCCTTTCAGATTCACCCCGAGCTGGCGGTCCCAATCGGTGGAAGGAAGATCCACCACCTGGCCAACCACTTCGATTCCGGCGTTGTTTACGAGCACGTCGAGCGAACCGAGTTCCTCCACGGTGCGGGCCACGGCGTTTTGCACGTCCTCCTCGCGGGCAACGTCGCCGTGGATGGCCAGAGCGCGCCCATTGCGGCTGAGACCTTGCGCCATCTGGCGGGCGCGCTCGGCGTTGATATCGAACACCACGACCGCGGCTCCCGCTTCCACAAAGCGCTCCGCGATGGCGGCGCCAATTCCCATGGCGGCGCCCGTTACGAGGGCGACTTTGTTGTCGAGGCGCATGCCGTTGAACCTCCCTGGAGATTTTCGCCGTGGGGCTTCGTCGCGCTCCGCAACCGCGAATACCACCACCATGTGGCCGGCAGCGGACCTTGTCCCTACGGCACCATTCCCCCGCGCGGCATGCGGCGATAGGGCTCGACGCACGTCCTGGGAAACGTCTCGTAGGATACCCCATCCCGCAGTCCATCGGGTATGAGATGTTCGAGCAGGAAAGTCATCGCGGATTCCATTACGCGCCCCTACGCTTTCGGCTCGACCCAGGAATGCAGAATCGCTCGCGACATCGCGCTGATCATGAAGGCCGCAACCGAGGTCTCGAGGTAGGAGTTTTCATCGTTGAGCACGGCGTGCCAGCCGCTGAGGGACGTCGCGCGCCGCAGCTTTCTGGTCGGCAAGGCGCTGGGACGGTTGAAGATGGCCAAGTGGGGATCCGGCCGGGGGATCGATCCGGTTTCGTCCGCCCCAAGACCACGAACAGCAAAGGCTTGGTTCGAATAGCAGACGCGACGTCACCTGAAGCAACAGTTCAGGAGTTTTGCCGCGCAATTTGATACTATTGCCAGCGTGAGACGCCTATCTGCGTTTCTGGTTGTGGCTGTGCCGCTTGCGGCTCAAAGGGAGCCGGGGAACCCGCTGGAGAATCTGCCTCCCAACATCGAAATGCTGACCCATTTCGGGGAGCGCGCGGACATTTCCCCGGATAACCAGCGTGTTGCCTTCATGGCGAAAAGCTTCGGCGGTGTTCGAGAGCAAGGATCGAAGCTGCGTGCTGGAAGCCCAAGACTTCTACGACAACGACGCGAAGATGGTTTTCACCTGCTATGAACCGAAGGGGTCGGCGTCGGTCATGGGAATTGCTCTCGAGACAGGTAAGGTAACCAACTTTTCGAAGGCGCCGGGCAGTTACAACGAACCGGAAGGGATCTTCCCGGATGGGCTCTACACCGCCGTCGAGGCGGACCGCCAGTGCGAAGGGCACGGCGGCCAAAGAAGCCGCGTGTGAAGGCGTTCTGGAAGGAGGGTGCTATCACCATGCGTCCACACTTCAGGGTTCTGCGGATTCTCTCCGCCCTTGCTGCGACTCTATTGCTCGCCAGCCTGGTTTTCGCTTCTCTTGACCGGGGGCAGATTCAAGGCACGGTGACCGACCCGCAAGGCGCCGTCGTGCCGGGAGTGGCGGTCTTGGTCACGAACGTGGATACCGGCGTTCAAAGCAAACTGACTACCAACTCCGCGGGCATCTATCTGGCGGCGGATTTGGTGCCGGGCAAGTACACCATTCACTTCGGGGCATCGGGCTTCAGCCCACTGGAATTCGCCGGGGTGATGGTCACGGCGGGCACGACGGTGACGGAGGATGCCCAACTGAAAATCGGGCCCACAGCCCAGAGGGTAGAAGTCACCGCCCAGGCGCAAGTCGTGCAGACCACTTCCTCGAATTTCAGCACGGGGGTCGGCAGGCGCTACCTTGACAACCTCCCTCTGCAGGGTCGGGATATCCAGACCCTGGTTCAGCTTTTCCCGGGAGTCATCCAATCGAGCGGGCCTTCCGGGGCGGTGTTTGGCTCCAACAGCCAGTTTGGTGGCTTCCCTGACCCGCTTCACCTGGTGGGCTCGAGTGTCAGTGCCAATGGGGGTCAGGCGGGCGCCAACGCGTGGTTTTTGGAGGGAGCCCTGAACGCCACGGTCGGCGCGGAGGCTGCAACCGTCAATCCCTCGCCAGACGCCGTCTCCGAGTTCAACATCGTTCAGAATGGTTTGGCGGCCGAGTATGGTCGCACCAGCGGTATGGTCGTTAACGTGGTGCTGAAGTCCGGCACCAACGACCTCCACGGGTCTGCGTCTATCCTCAACCGAAATTCAGTGTTCAGCGCCACCAATCCCTTCGCGCGGCGCGACACGAACGGCGACCCCTTCCTGCAACCGTGGGTGAACTGGAACAACTTCAGCGGAACTTGGGGCGGGCCGGTTTACATTCCCGGCGTTTACAACGGGAAGAATAGGACTTTCTTCTTCGTTTCCGAGGAAATTTCCCTGCTTCACGAGCGACAGAACAAGATCTTGACCGTTCCCACGGCCGCCGAAAAGATCGGAAATTTCACCGGGGATCCGAGATATGCGGCCCAGTGCGATCCTGCCAATGGTGTGGTGAACTGCATCTATGATCCCTCCACGACAAGATGGAATGATGCCAAAGGCTGGTTCGACCGCGATCCTTTCACCACGCCGGTCATCCCCCCCACCCGTATCGATCCGCTGGCCAAGTTCTATCTCGACACCATTCCCAGTCCGAATTTTGTAGACCCGCTCTCGCCGTGCGGCATTTACTGCAACAACTACCTGGGCGCGGTGGGGAGCAGCATGACCACGCACAATGCCTCGGTGAAGATCGACCACACCCTCACCGACAAGCACCGGCTGTTCGCTTCCTGGCTTTTCAATCCGAGCTACTACGACAACTACCGCTACCCCTGGAATGGTCCCACGGCTCAGACCAATACGGGCATTGCGGGAGCCAATCCCTACGACACTCGAAACCAACTCGCGATCCTTGGGCTTACCTCGACCCTTACCCCGACGGTTATTAACGATTTCCGGTTCTCGTTTGGACGCCAGAACCTCATGGCCCGGCCCAATCCTGAGAGCATAACGAACAACAAAGATGTACAGCAGCAGGTCGCGGGGCTGAACTTCTGGCTTTTCGAGCCCTCCCAGGCCGTACCCACCATTTCCTTCTGGAATGTCGACAGTAACTTCTCGTTCGGCCCGGTTCAGTACCAGAATGGCAGCATGGGGCAGCAGGCTTACACCCTGAGCGACAACGTCACCAAGATCTGGGGCCGCCACACAATCAAAACGGGCTATACATTCAGAAGGAACAACCTCTGGGGCAATTCGCCGGCGGGTTATAACCTCAACTTCGATGGCGGCTTGACCAACAACCCTGATAACGGTTCGGGCGGGAGCGGACTGGCCCAGTTCTTGCTAGGTGCGATGGGAGAGGGCGCGGGTAGTTCCGCCGTTCAGTATGCTCCCTGGCAGACCAATGATGACTGGGCCGCCTTCGGCCAGGACGATATCCGGGTGGCGAAGAGCTTCACCCTGAGCCTGGGACTGCGGTGGGACGTTTACGGCTGGATCCGCGAACGCCACAACATGCTGGCGAACTTCGACCTCTCGCAGAAGAATCCCCAAGTGAATTCCCTGGGCAAGATCGTTTACCCGGGAACACCGAGCCACCCCGATCGTAATCTCTTCCCGGCCAACAAGGACAGCTTCGGCCCCCGGATCGGTTTTGCATGGTCGCCGTTTGGGAACGACAAGACGGTCATCCGCGGCGGCTACGGACTCGTGTACAGTAACAGTCTGTCGGCGGCCTTTGGCCAGGGGAACGGTGCCTTTTCGACCATGGGGTCTTACGTCCCAGTGTACACGCCATGGGCCGACCAGTATTACTACATGCTGGTCGGTTGGACCCTGAGTCAGGGCGCTCCGTCGCTGGTCTTCCCGGACCTGAACGCTAACCGAAAAAACCAATACCAATTTGTAGGCGACCCGACGAACATCTACGGTTTCATCAAAGGCGACAAGGACCCTTACATTCAGCAGTGGAACCTCTCCGTCCAGCGGGAACTGCCCGGCAATATTCTGATCAGCGCGGCCTACGTTGGCAGCCACGGCTCGCATCTGCTCGGAGACGAAATCCGGAATACCAATCAGGTGTCAAAGAGGGACATGGCGAGAGTTCGATGGGCGATCAGCGATTACGTCTACACGGTCGATCCGTCCTTCGATGGTATCTTTGGTGATTGCGGCCGGTGGTACGATCCCAACCAGGTAGTCTGCTCAGGATGGTACGCCCTCGAGCCCTACCCGTTCTGGTGGTCCGTTCAGGCTATGCTCTCGCCGGACGGCTACAACAAGTATCATTCCGCCCAGTTGCGAGTGGAGAAGCGGTATTCGTACGGGCTCAATTTCATCGGCGCGTACACCTACTCCAAGAACATCGTAAGCGCAGGGCTCGGGGCGCTGGCGGCAAACACCATGGGTCCCACCACGATCGGCAATCGGGGCGTGGGCCGTCTGGCTCATATTCCCGGGGCGGCGGGCGGCGGCGTTGTGGACGGCTCCACGCATACGGGCGCGGAGGACCTCCAGAATCTCCGCCGGTACGACGCTCTCTCCCCCGACGACACGACTCATGTCTTCAACTTCGCCTCGACTTACGAACTGCCGTTTGGCAAGGGGAAGCACTTCGCGAATGTCGGGGGCTGGGCCAACGCCTTGGTCGGTGGCTGGAAACTGACCCAGAACTGGAACGTCCAGTCAGGCGTGCCGATGTTCTTCGATACAGGCGCCTGCGATGGCGCGTATGGATACGTGAGCTGCCGGCCCAACCTAGTTGGCGATCTCTCTGCGGGCCGGAGTAGCAAAACGCGACTGCAGCAGGAGCAGCAGTGGTACAACCCCAGTGCCCTCTGCGCCCCATGGGGATGTGACCAGGCGTTGACAACCGCTCTTTCCACCGGAGATCACGCCTTCCAGGACAGCGTCGACGGCTTTTGGCAGCTCGGCAACATCGGCTTGCGTCCGCCTTCGGGACGCATTCCTGGTTACTGGAATGCCGATCTGTCCCTGGGGAAGGACTTCCGCCTTACAGAGACCCGGTATTTCAATTTCCGCTGGGACGTCTTCAACGCTCTGAACCATCAGAACCTCGGTGTCCCGGATAGCCACTGGTGCTTGCCGCCGGGGCCGAACGGCGAGACGGACTACGTCCGCACTTTCGGATGCTCGTTTGGCCAGATCACTAACGTCCAGACCGACCCTCGCGCCATGCAGTTCTCACTCAAGTTCTACTGGTAGCAATCCGGGCGCGGGTAAGTCCACGAAGATTCCAGACTCCAGAGGTCCTGTGCAGGCGCCCAGCCTGCGCAGGGCTTTCCTGGGGACGCTCGCCTGGGCCAGTCTCAGTGGTGATCCGCTCGCGTGGGATTGGGTCAATCGCTGCGGCGAGAGGTTGCGAGGCCTGAAGCTCGATCTCGCCCAGGCCGACGCGCGCACCGGCGTGGTGCACTCGCACATGATGTGCCAGTTTCATTCTTATACCGGCGACGCAAGGTACCTGGAAGCCGTCAAGGCGCCGAAGGCTTGGTTCGAATAGCAGACGCGACCTCACCTGAAGAAACAGTGCAGGGGTTTTGACGCGCAATTTGATAGTATTGCCAGCATGAGACTCTTATTTGCATTTCTTGTTCTGGCCGCGCCGCTTGCGGCTCAAAGGAAGCCGGGGAACCCGCTGGAGAATCTGCCTCCCAACATCGAGATGCTGACCCATTTCGGGGAGCGTGCGGACATTTCCCCGGATAACCAGCGTGTTGCCTTCATGGCGAAAAGTTTCGGCGACGCCATGGGCATCGACCTGAACACGCGGATCATCCAATGCCTAACCTGCAACGTGCCTGGTGCGGCATTCCTCCGCGTGATGCACCTGGTCACGGGCGATTACATCCTGATCGGCCCGGATCACTTCGAGAACATCCACACCAGCCGCACGCGCGACAATGAATTGTGGTTCCTGAGCAAGGAGCGCGGGTCCAGGCCCGTCAAATTGGGGCAAAAGATGAGCGAAGGCGCGGCGATTTCAAAGAAGACTCTGAAAGTCGCTTTCTCGCAGACATCAGCCCAGGCGCCGGACCTCGCGCCGGAGGCTTCACGACTGGTGGTGGCTGACCTGGATCTTTCCGGGGGTACGCCCAAACTGATCAACAAGAAGACGGTGTACGAGAGCAAGGAGCGAAGCTGCGTGCTGGAAGCCCAAGACTTCTACGACAACGACGCGAAGATGGTTTTCACCTGCTATGAACCGCCTGGGGCGGCGTCGGTCATGGGAATTGACCTCGAGACAGGCAAAGTGACCAACTTCTCGAAAGCGCCGGGCAGTTACAACGAACCGGAAGGGATCTTCCCCGATGGACTCTACACGGCCGTCGAGGCGGACCGCCAGTGTGAGCGGCTCGGCGGCCAGCGTGGCCCCGGGAACATCGACATTTGGAAGCTGAAACTGGACGGAACAGGGAAAGACTTCGTCCGGCTGACGAACTTCAACGACTACGAGGGGGGTAAGGCGTCTAACCCCGTGGTCTCGACAGATGGGCGATTCATGGCATTTCAGGCTGCCAGGACGACGGATCCTGCCGGTGTGGGTTACGGCATCCTGCTGTACTGGTTCAAGAAATGATGTTCAGGGGTTCGTCTTGGGGGGTTCGTCCGCCGTGAAGACGAATTGTTGGATCTCGTGCCGGCGCTTTTCAGTTTCGGTGACTTGTTGTTTGTGCAGCTTGTCGTAAAGCTGGAATTCTTCCTGGCCGCGTTCCTTGTTGCCGGTGCGAGCGTAGGCCTGCGCCAAGCGGTAATGAGGGTCAGGATCGTCGGGCTTGAGTCGGATGGCGGCCTGGAACTCCGGAATGGCCTCTTGATCGCGGCGCTGGTCGTGAAGAAGGACCCCGAGCTGAAGATGGGCGTCCGCCAATCGCGGGTCGAGTGAGATCGATTTCCGGAGCAGGGCCTCAACCGCCGCCAAATCTACCCCCTGAGCGCCCCCCCGCGTGCCTTTCCAGGAACTGAGGGCGTAGTAGTAACAAGCAAACGCGTTGTCAGGGTTCGTTTCCATGAACCGCTTCATTCGCTTCGCGACCTCATGGGCCTTCCCCACCGAGACGTTGTACATCTTGCCGAGAAAGAGGTAGGGTCGCGGGTCCGAGGGATTCAGGTCCGAAGCGTGGCAGAGCGCCTCGATGGCTCCGTCGTAAAGGCTGCGGGAATAATAGGCGATGCCCAATCCGATGTACATCCGCTGAGAGTTGGGATAAAGCGCAACGCCGCGCTTGAAAACTTCAACAGCAGGTTCAATGGTTTCGTGGAGGAGCAATTCGTTCCCCCAGTCAAAGAGGTTCTTCTCGTTGGGGTCCAGGTGCGCGGCAAGCTGGTATTCCTTGACTGCGGAGATCGGATCGCCCCGAGCCTCATCGACCTCCCCGAGCAGGTTGTGGAGTTCGGCGGCGTCTTTCCGCCGGAGCATGTCCTGCAATAAAGATCGCGCGGGGCCAGGGTTTTTTGTCTCGAGGTAGGCGACGGCGAGATCGTATCCGTTGGCGTAGTCTTCGGGCTTCAACTTTTGCGCTTTTTCAAGGTAAGGGATACCGGTTTTCAAATCGCCCTCCGAAAGATAAAACTCCCCAAGTTGATGATTGGCCTCGAAACTGTCGCGATGGGCCCGGAAGGCGGTTTGGAGCTCGCGTTCCGCCTGCGCGGCTTCGGGGCTTCCCGGTTCTCGGGGCCGGGTCTTGGGCACGCTGCCGGTGAGCCTGGGGCCCTCACTCATCAAACGTTGCGGGCTCTGGGCTTGTGAGGAGTACCCGGCTGCGTCGATCGTGGTCTTGACCGCGCTGGCCTTTAAGGGGGTGTCGTCGTAATAGCCGGGCTGGGGTGGGACGGGGGGCGCCTGGCCTGGACCCGGCGGGGCCGCCGCTACGAGAAGCAAGTCCACGGTGGTGGAAGTTCCGCCCGTAACCCGCACCGCGGTTCGCGTCGCAGCCTGATAACCGGCAGCTTCAGCGGAAAGGGTGTACGTGCCGGGTTCCACCGAGGCAAACGAATAATGCCCACTCTGATCCGCGGCGACGGATTGCCGGCTCCCATCGGCAGCCGCCAGCGTCACCTTTGCACCGGGAATCGGGGCTTGGGAAGGACCGGCCACGATTCCCGTCACAGTGCCTTTCTCGCCTGCTAGGAGGCAGCCCGCTCCCACCAGGAAGGCCAGCAGCCAGCCCAGAAGGGCAGCCCTGACGAGCGCGCCGTCAGTTAAAGGTCGGGGTTTGCGTTGACCCTTGGCAGCACGCGAAGAAGCGAGCTTGTGTGGAGAGCCTTCCGCCGCGAAGTGGTCTATCCCAGCCATCGACATTCCTGACTCGGCGCCGCCTGAGAAGACAATTGTAGCATCACGCTTCAGGCACAACCAAGACCCGCGCGGGCGCCTTGCATTGAAAAGGACTGGTGCTGGGAATATAATTCAGGACTCCTCGAATCAGCGGGGCCGAACGAGGCTGGATTCAGAGTGAAGTCACTCTCGAGAGGTTTATTCATGGAGAATAGACTTCGCCTAGACACCCAGGTAGACACCAAGCTTGCCAGCGATCTTGAGTTGCTTGCGGACCCTTCCAAGCGGACGTTCCTGCGCGCGGCGGGATTGCTCGTGGCTGGCCTTGTGGCGCCGCAGGTAGGCGCCCGCCAGAGCCTTCCTGGCGCTGTCGGCCCCGGCCAGAAGGTTGTCGTCGTCATTCCTGGTGGTGTGCGCCACGCCGAGTCTTTTTCGCCCGAGGGGCTGGTGAATATCCCCCACTTGGCGGGAGACCTGCTCCCCAAGGCCCTGTTCTATCCTCGCACGCGCAACGAAGGCGTGACCGCGCACTTCAACGCGATATCGAGCATCCTCACCGGGAACTGGCAGCGCGTGGACGACTGGGGAAAGCTTGCCCCGACCACTCCCACCCTGTTCGAGCAATTTCGCAAGCGGCTCCGCGTCGATCGGAGTGAGACCTGGGTTGTGGCCAGCAATAAGGCGCTTACCAGCCTGATCGGCGCGAGCTCGGCTTCGGACTATGGCCCGGCGTATGGCGCCAACGTGGTGTTTCCCAAGCAGCTGATGCTCACGGCTGTCGCCGACGCTCTCCGCCGGGGACGAGCCGCCAACATGGCTGATCGGGCCAAGGTTGAGGCCGAGCTGGAGAGCGCGATGGAAGGGAGCAACTACGAAGGGCTGGGCTGGACGGTGTTCGACGCAGCCGAGCGGCTTGATCCCCGCGTGCGGAGCAGTATTGAGAACGCCATCACCAGTTTCGTGCGGGGCGGCGGCCCGACCTCCGGCGACGAGCTCACCTTTTTCGTCAGCCGTGAGGTCATGCGTAAGTTCTCACCTCGCTTGTTAGTGGTCATTTTTTCGGACGTGGAGGTGGCGCACTTCGGCTCTTATGCGCTCCACCTGTCGGGCATCCGAACGGCAGATCGCCTTGCCTACCAACTGTGGCAGGAGGTGGAAGCGAACCCCGAATACCGGGGGAGGACCACGATGGTGATTCTCCCCGAGTTCGGGCGGGATCCTGATGGCTCAACGACGAACGGATTCTTCAATCACCGTGCTAATGAAGAGTCAACCCGGACCACCTGGATGATGGCTCTGGGGGCAGCCGTCGACAAGCCTCAAATCATCGAACGTCCCGTTCGCCACATCGATCTTTGCCCGACACTCGCGGGCCTGCTGGGTTACCCGCCTCTGGATTCGCAAGGCGCAATGCTGCGAGAGTTCCGAGGTTAGCAGCTTGCAGAAAAGCCCCGGTTTGTCAGGGCGAGCAAAGCGCAACATCTCTGTCTCGCGGAAAAGCAAGAGATCCTACTCAGCGCGCCGGATGACAAGGGGTTAGCTCCGCACAGGTCGAGATGAATTCGGGGCGGGCGAGATTCCATAACCAGGAAGGTATCATGCGGGTCGAGGAGAAGTTGCCGGAGGAAGTTCAGGACGCTTTGCGGAAAGGCCTGCTCAAACGCCTACCGATGACCTTCCTTCCCTATGTCAATCAACAACTCCGCGAGTGGGATTACCTTTTCCCCAACGAACGGCAGTCCGTTCTGAGGTTACTCCTTTACGTGGAGGGCCTGAACCAGGAGCAGTGTTCCGACCTCTTCCGGGATGTCGTGCAGCTCGAAGAGAAGATGGGGGTACGCCACTGGCAGTTCTCGACCAGCGAACAGACCATCCTTAACGCCTCTCTGCTTGCCCGCTCGCCATACTATCAGGAATGGCGGCGCGCCGTGCAGGCGGTCTTCGATGCGGCTGAGCAGCATGCGCTGAGGACGAACGGCGCCGCGGTCAAGTCAAGAAATCGACTGGTTCTGCTCGTCATCCCCCGGCCTCTCCCCGTCGATCCGGCGAGCGTTTGGCGCCGGTGGCAGGGAGTCGGCCGGCCTCTGAAGCTCGATCTCGCCCTATCCGGCGAATCCCCCAGCCCTTTGGAAACCCTTCTCGCAGGCATACCCAGCGCGGCCGGTGGGCGTTCCGGAGGACTGCTGGATGTTGCGTTGCGCCGCCCGGACGCCCCGCCTGCGAACGCCTGGGTTGTTGATGCTGGAACCAGCCTGGTCGATCATGTACTGAAGCCAGAGCCTACTCGCACGACCGCGGACCAGGCTATCTTGCTGAGCTACTGGCGGCTGGCTCCCTACCGGGAGAGCTTCTCGCGCGAAATGAACACCATGCGCAAGGACCTGGCCGACGCCGATGCGGTGTATGACCGCCTGCGCAAGGTGGACGTGACACCGTGGTGTCCTCCGGAAGTGGCGTCGCAACCGGCAATTAGGGAATTTCTGCGGTCGCTGTTTCTCTCCGGTAACGGCGCCGTGATCTTTGGCAACTCTTTCGTGGAGTGGGCGGCCTCGGAAGCGTTGCGTCGCGCCCGGCCTTCATTCCTGGCGGCACAATTCGGGGTACGCAGCAAGCCCAAACCTTTCACCGGCGTGGCCCTGTTCGACAACCCGGATCAAATCAACCCCCTCCCTGCCGTCGACGACTTGCCGGGCAGCGCCGTGGACGCCGAGATGCTGGCGCTGTACGTGTGGCTGGCCGCCCTTCGTTTCGAGGAATACCAGCGCTCGACCGTCTGCGTCTGTCTGGCCGAGAGCCTTTCCGAAGCTTACGTTGTCGCCCCGCAGGAATTCGCCCTCGGGCACGAAACGGCGCCGGTTACGCTCGACCGGCTCGCCGCCGACCTTCGTGCCTGGATAGCCTAGAGGCATTGGTGATCTGTGATGGATGATTGGTAATTGAGGATCAGCGATTGGCGATTGGACCAGAGGGTTTGAGATGAAATTCTCCAACCCCCCATCGCCAATCACCAATGTATCAGGGAGCGCCCTTCAGCGAATAGACAAACTGCCGAATTTCCGACCGCTGCTTGTCAATGTCCGCCAAATGCTGCTCGTAGAGTTGCTTGTGGACCTGGAATTCCTTGTCCGCCAGATCCTTCTTCCCCACGCGAGAATAAGCCTGCCCCAGCCGGAAGTGGGCGTCAGGGACATTCGGGGAGAGCCTAAGCGCCTGCTGATACTCTGGCACCGCCTCGGCATACTTCTTGCGCTGGGAGTAAAGGTTTCCAAGCTGGAGATGGGCCTCAGCGAACGAAGGGTCAAGCGCGATCGCTTTCTTCAATAGAGACTCAACTTGATCAAGGTAGGCCTGGGAAGTCTCTGACCGCCTGCCCTTCCAGAGGCTCACGGCGTAATAAAGGGTGGCCTGCGCATCACGAGGCCGAAGGTCCGCAAAGCGGCGGAAGCGCTCCACCACCTCATCGGCCTGGCTCGGGGCACGGTCATACGCTTTGCTCAAGAAATAGTAGGCCCGCGCATCGGAGGGGTCCAGGTCGATGCCTCGCATAAGGGACTTCACGGCGTCGTCGTAGGCGCCGCGCACATCAAGGGCCAGACCGAGTCCAAGCGCGAGCCGTGGAGAATTGGGATGACGTTTCACCCCTTCCGAGAAAACCGCGATGGCGGGATTCGGGGTTTGATGGACCAGAAGCTCGCTGCCCCAATCGAAGAGATTCGCCTCGTTCGGATCCATGTGCGCGGCCTTCTCATATTCGTTGACGGCGGCCACATAGTTCCGGGCCTTTTCTTCGACCCCGGCCAGCAGGTTGTGTAATTCGGCGGTGTCTTTCTGCTTCAGAAGCTCCTGAATCTCCCGCCGGGCCTCCGGCAAACGGCCTTCTTCCTGGTACGCCAGTGCCAGATCGTAGCCGTTGTCATACGACGCGGGATTTTCGCTCTGGGCCTTTTCCAGGTACGGGATGGCCGCCGCGATTCTTCCCGTTCGCACGTAGAACGCGCCCAGATTGCGGTTAGCGTCGAAGCTCCGGGGCTCGAGTTCGACCACCTTTTTGAATTCCGCCTCGGCCAATGAGGTCTTTCCCAGCCGCGCCAGGTTCGTGGCCAGGTTGTTCCGGGCGGGGCCGGATTCCGGGCGCAGACGGACGGCCGCCTCGAAAGGAGCCGTGGCCTTTTCCTCCTGGCCTTCGGCGGAGTAAACCAGCCCCAGCAGTTCCTGAACTTCAAAGCTATTGGGCAAAGTCCGGGCGAGGGATTCAAGCTCGCGCTGTGCGGCGGCATACTGCCCGGAATTGAAATGAGCAAGCGCCGACTGGAACTTGCGGTCGAGCGCATCGGCGCCCGTCTGGTTCGCCGCGAGCGACGGGGACAACGCCGCGAAGAAAAGCAGAGCTGCCACTGGCCAGCGGAAGGAGAACATGGCGTCTCTATCTTAGCAAATCTTTGGTGGAAGAATGACCCTGCCCGTGCGACGACGTTCCCTGGCGGTCACCCCCGCGAAACCTGCCTGCCGCAGGCAGGGCGGGGGTCCATGGATGGCTTCTTGCATGGATTCCCGCGTAAGCGGGAATGACGAACCCGGCGAGCGCTAGCCGCGGAAATGAAAAGGGCGCCCCGATGGATTGGGGCGCCCTGGTTGGTGGTGCTTTGGTTTTTCTAGAAGTAAAGCTTCAGCGCGAACTGGATCTGACGCGCATCCTGGTTGGGGAAACGCGTCGCGCCACTCTTGCCGAAGTTCCCGTTTAGGAAGTCGCCCGAGCCCGCTAGGGCTACGACGCCGTTCCCGCCCAGGTTCGGCGGCATGAACGTGGGGTGGTTGAGGATGTTGAAGAATTCACTCCGGAACTGCATCCGGAACCGCTCGCTGATCTGGAAGTCCTTGAAGAGCGAGTAGTCCAGCCGGACGATGCCCGGACCGCGGACCTGGGTAGGCGCCCCGCCCAACAGGCCAAGACCCGTTAGCGCGACGCAGCCCACAGGCCCGCCGGTATCAGGGTTGCAGGGCTGAGTGAAGGCGGCCGCGTTCCACATTCCGTTAGGCGCCTCCTTGCCTGTATAACGGCTCCCAGGAAGGAGGAGCGCGGTGCAGTTCAAGCCGTTGGTTGTTCCGGTATTGCAATTAATGGTTGCTGGTTGACCGCCTTCGGCGGTAAGGATCCATTGCATGCTCCAGCCGCCGACAATATGTTTCTCAACTCCCGTGGCGTTCTGGAGGAACGCTCTCCCCGGACCGAAGGGAAGCTCGTATCCACCACTGAAGTGAAATACATTTCGGATATCGAAGTTCGCGTCGCGGTAGTCGTACTGAATTCCGCAGCCGTCCATGGTGGGGCAGCGATACTGTTCCCCAACCCCGCCATTCAGGAGGTCTCCGGCGTCGCTCCGGGTCCTGGAAAACGTGTCATTCGCCAGAAAATACAAACCCTTCGCTAAGTGCTTTTCGACCGAGAGCTGGAGGCCGTGGTAGTAACTGGATCCCTCCGTCGCCGCGTAGCTGCTGTTCTGGCCGAAGTGCGGGTACTCGAGGACCTTGGTACCGGACGGCGGGATGATGGTGTTCACGCGATTCGTGCCAGGGAACACTTCGATGTGGCGGGCGCCGTTCCCGACATAACCCAGCGATACCGTCGTGGAGGGCGTTATTTCGTACTGGAATGTCAGGTTCCAGCCCTGCGTGTAAGGAGTTTGGTAATTATACTGAATGCCTAGCAGGGCCAGGCCGGACGCCCCGACGAGGGACGGTGTGAGCGGTGTACAAGAGAAGCCAGATTCAAAGTTATAGACGTTGGCGCAGTTGGTGCCGGCAAAGTTCGTAAAGGTGGCGGCGTTAATCGGCGTTTGGTCATTCTGATTGCTGATATTGAAGCCGAACTGGAAGGGATAGTTTTCGCCGATGTTGGGTGAATAGCCACGGTTTTCAAACCCGTTGTAGAACAGGCCGAAGCCGCCGCGCATCACCAATTTCGGCATCCATTGGTAAGCGAAGCCTATACGCGGCCCGAAATTGGTTTTCTGCGAGACGCCCAGACCTGGATTGTCGCTGTACACGATGGAAATGCCATCTGCGGCTGTCAAGTCGAGGAAGCTCTGGGAGAGAACGTCGCTCTTTCGCTGGTTGGGAATCAAATATTGGGCACTCCCCGCCGGGGCCGGAATGAAATTGGCTTGGGCGCCGAAGTGCTCAAACGTCTGGCCGAAATAGTCCCAGCGAACTCCCAGGTTTAAGGTCAGCTTGGAACTCACTTTCCAGTCGTCTTCGAGGTAACTACCCCAGTAGTTCTTGCCGTCATCGGTCTGGGCAATATTGGACACGAAGACTTGGTTTGATCCGCCGACGAAGTCGACCCCGCCTACCGTGCTCGTCTCTGGAATCAAGAGGAACTGAGCTCGCCCGGCGTTCTGGGATGACCCCCCTGGAATCCTGGTGAAGTTGCCGTCATAGTTGAACTGACCGTGCGACCAGGGTGGTTGAAGGGTGGAGTACTTGACCCGTTGGTATTCAATACCCGCCTTAAAGGTGTGCTTGCCGTAGGTCTTGGTGAAGTTGTCCGTCACCTGGGTCGTCTGAGTCACCTCATCCGAAGGCAGGAAGTTGTTGCTCCCCAGGGTGTTCAGACTGTTGATCCCGAATGCGGGAAGGCCACCGTTGAGGGAGACCTGGGGGATATCCTGGATTCCATATTTTTCCGGAAGCCCCAACGTATTTGGGAGTGGGCCGGTGCGGGAAGTTCCGATGCGGTTGAGCCCAATCCGCGCCTCATTTACCGTAGTGGGTGACAGTGTGTGGGTCCATGACAGGGCTGGCAGGACGGTATTCGCCGTCTGAATGCCCTGTTGGAAAGCCCCGCCATCGGCAATTCCCTGGAACGGACCCGGGATAAACTGGGGGTCGTCAACGTAGCTGAAGGTAGCGAAGATTTGGTCTCTGTCACCCTTGTTGATGTCCACCCGTATGTCGAAAGCGTTGCGGTGTTCGTTCCGCTTGGGGACGGTCGTATTGTTGGCGAAGAGCTTCCCGTTGGTTTGCGTGGGGTAGAGGTTCAGGAGCGCAATCGCGTTTTGATCGAGCCGACCGGCGGGAAGCGTGTTTAGAGCGCAGTCAGCGACCGTGAAGAGCGTGGTGCTGGGCGCACAAGTGCCGAAGGGATCGCGGACATAACCCGTTGCCGTCGGTGTCAGGCCCGAAACGGGATCCACTACTGCGCTGGTGACCAGCCGGGTGGTCGCAGGATCAAAAATGGTTCCGTAGGGGGTCGACCGGCCGAGGAGGTCAGTGTTCGGACTGTTGCCTGGCTGGCCCGAAATCAGGTCCGACAAATCGGTGTAATTGCTATCGCGCTCAGCCGTAGTTGGAACGCTGTTGGTGAACACCGTCCCTTGCCGCACGCGCAGGCCCTCGTAATCGCCGAAGAAAAAGGCCTTGTTTTTCTTGATGGGACCGCCGAGGGCCACTCCAAACTGGTTCTGCCGATACGCACCCTTCTGTACACCCCCTGCGTTTTCAAAAAAGTCCGCGGCGTCGAATTTATCGTTGCGGAGAAACTCCCAGAGGGTGCCATGAAGGTTGTTCGTCCCGGACTTGATCGAGGCGTTCATGATCGCCCCGCCGGCGCGCCCAAGCTGCGCGCTGTAATTCGAGGTCTGCACCTTGAATTCCTGAATGGCATCGACCGGTGGAAGGACCACGAAATTCGTGCCGTTCAGGAAGTCCACGGTGTTCGAGTTGTTGTCGATCCCGTTCAGCAAGTAGTTGTTCTGAGCGGGCCTCATGCCGTTGGCCGAAAAGGCCCCCGACTGGGCATTGCCTCGCGTGTCGGCTTGCGGCGTGTTGACCCCTGCCGCCAGTTGGGCCAGGAAGGTGAAGTTCCTCCCGTTCAAGGGCAAGTCGTTTACGTTACGTGCATTGACCACTTGCCCCAAGGAGGCATTCTGGGTCTGCAGGGCCGGAGGCGCGCCGGTCACCTCAATCGTTTGGGTAACCATGCCCGGCTTGAGCGTGAGGTCCACCACGAGTTGCTGCTGAATATTCAGCGTGATGTGGGGTTGAATCGCCTTGGCAAACCCCTGGATTTCGGCGCTGACCGAGTAAATCCCGATCTTGACTGCCGAGAAGATGTAACCGCCATCCCCGCCCGCAGTCACGGTAAGGGCAAGGTTGGTCCCTTCATTCGTCAGGGTCACCTTGGCATTGGGGATCACCGCACCGCTGGGGTCCTTGATAGTCCCCTGAATCGAGCCAGTGTCCGCCTGGGCGTGAAGGCTCACACTGGTCAGAACAAACATGACGGGGACTGCCAAGGCCAAAAAGAGAAAGCGCAGGAAAAAACCGCGTCTTTGCATCGACTCATCCTCCTGTCCTCCACCGCATGGGAACGCGGCTGGGGATCTGCGAAATGATGAAGTGAAGTTCGGCCTGCTTGGCCCGTGGGTAAGACTTGGCTCTCAATCGTCTCTCCTCGGGTTTCGCTGCCACATAACTACTGCACCGAAACGTGAATCGAGAGGCGGTTTTTCTTCAGGCACTCCTGAATGGATTACAGCCGCTCTTCTGCTCGATTCTTACGCGCCCTCTACCCGACGAAAGAGACAATAAATCACATTAAGCGTTTAAGGTAATAGCACGCACTGAGAAGGCCTGTCAAGCTTTTTTTGGCATCTCTTGAAGATTTTTGTTGGACCGTGTATTGTCTAAAAACAAGGGCGGTAGTATTTTGAGATTACCTGGACACCGTCTTTTACTTAAGGAACCCGGCTTTGCCCATGGCTCTGACCATTCGGGACGTAGCTCGCGAGGCCAAAGTATCCACGGCCACCGTGTCGCACGTTCTCAACAATACCGGTCAGGTGAGCGGGAAAACACGCCGCCACGTCCTCTCGGTCGTGCGCCGCCTCGGTTACTTCCCCAACGCTCACGCGCGCAACCTGGCTTGGCGAAGCAGCCGCACGCTCGGCATGATTTTCTCCGATATCGAGAACCCCTTTTTTCCGGAGGTCATCAGGAGCTTCGAGACTCGCGCCCGGCAAATCGGCTACGAAGTCATCCTGAGCGATACGAACTATGATCCTGCCCTCGTGCGGCGCGCCACCGAAAAAATGCTCGAGCACCACGTCCGGGGCGTAGCCGTGATGACTTCTGAGGCTAACCCGCAGTTGATGGACGAAATCTACCAGCGCCGGATCGCCGTCACTTTTCTGGACCTGGGGCTGGTGCGGCGATACGTCAGCAACCTGCGCATCGACTATTTTTCGGGTATTCAGCAAGTCGTCAAGCACCTGTTTCAACTTGGCCACCGGCAAATGATTTTTGCCGGCGAACGGCCGAGTTTGAATTCGAACACTGCGCGCCGCCAGGCCTTTATCCAGTGCACGAAAGCTCTGGGCTTGGATCCCGGCCCGACCTTGCTCGGCGACTTACGTTTTGAAGGCGGCGTGGCGGCGGCACTCAGCATCCTGAAGCTGAAGCCCCGGCCCACGGCCGTTGTGGCCGTCAATGATCTGACTGCCGTGGGCCTGATTAAAGGCTTCACCCAAGCCGGCCTCCGCGTGCCGGAAGATATTTCCGTGACGGGCTTCGACAAGACCCACCTGGCGGACTACATTACTCCTTCCATCACCACCGTGGACATTCACCCCGACTGGCTAGGGCGAATCGCGGCCGATTCGCTCCACGAATTGTCCACCGCGGACGAGCACATGGGTAAGGAATACTCGATTCCCGCAGAGTTGATCGTCAAAGCCTCAACGGGTCCTGTCCCTTCCCGGTCAAGCCGCGAGGAGGATCTCGCCCAGGTCGCCGCAGACCTTCGGTTCGGCACGTAAACCCGCTCCGACCGAAACCAGTCGCCGATTACCGATTGTCGATTGACGATCGAAGGGCGCTCTTCTGGCGCTCCTTGTCAATCGGCAATCTTCCATCGACAATCGTCGATTAAGGGGACTGATCGGCAAGGGCCAGGGCGATTTGCAGGAATTGTTGCCGCGCTTGGGGCGTCAGCTCACGAACCCTCCCGCTACTAGAACTCTCCGACGCTGCGGCGGACAGAGTCTGCTCGATCCGCTGGACGTCGAGCGCGCCGCGCGGGCCCCCCTGCTTAAACCGCTCCAAGGTTTCCCGCGCCTTGTCGATTTGCCCGGTCTGGTAATAGAGCACCCCGAGCGCCGAATAACCTCCTGGCCATCCGGGCAGCAGGTCCACCGATTCTTTCAGATGCCGCTCGGCTTTCTCGGTGTCCCCTTCCACTGCCGACAAGACCCCCACGCCCCAGAGGAGCTCGCCGGAGTCTGGAGTGCGCTCGAGCCCCCGTTGCAGTGCCTCACTCGCGCCAGACGTGTTACCAGAGCGGAGGTAGACCAGGGCTAGAGATAGATAGGCTTGGCCCTGATCCGGGTTCTCGGCTATTTCCTGGCGCAACAGCCTTACAGCCTCATCGAACCGGCCGAGGTGGGCAAAGATGTCAGCGAGCAGGGCCAAATAACTTGCGTCCTTTTGCCCTTGGCCTGAGACGTGCTGCGCTGCCGTTAGGGCGTTCGCATAATCGCGCTTCCGGAAATAGGCATCGGCGAGGTCGTACCACGCGTCGTCCGAATTCGGATTGGATTTAAGAGCTTCCTGAAAGTGCGCCACGGCCTCCGCATAAAGGCGGTAACGCGCCAGCAGCACTCCGACTCCCATCGTGGTGCGAAAATCACCCTGGCTCAACTGATCGAGCTGAGCGATAGCCTGCTTGGCGTCTTCGACCCGCCCCTGCTTCAAATAAGCTTCGGCAAGAAAGTAAAGGTTCTGCGGCTGACCAGAATGGAGCTTCACTTCCTTTTCCAACTGCTCGACATCAAACTGGGTCCGCTGCTGGGGACTAAGGTCAGCCCGCTGATCCAGATAAGCGAAAATGTGCTGGAAGGGGGCGGGTGCGGGATTGGGGTCTCGGGAGAGGGTTTGGAAGATTTTCAGATCCCTTTCCGCCGCTTCCGTCTGGTGGAGCTCCCGCTCCGCCGCCTGGAGCCGGTAGTAGACTGGCGCAGGATGGGGATGCAACTTAGCGCACTTACGCAACAGGGGTACGGCTTCCTCAAACTTCTTCTGGTGCATCTTCAAGTTGGCCAATTCCAGAAGGGCCTCGGCGTAGTCCGGGTCGACCTCTAGGGCTTGTTTGAGCCATTTCTCCCCCATGTCGTATTGCCCCTGCCGACTCGCGATGTAGCCCATGTTATACAGGCACGACACGTCGTGAGGATCAACCTTCAGCCCTTGCTCCAAGTATTTCTGCGCCTCGTCAAACCGTCCCAGGTTGCGGTAACAAAGACCCATAAAAGCGTACGAGCGAGCGGAAGGGTCAACCTGGATGAGCGTCTGGAATGTGTCTTTGGCCTTCTCGACGTTCCCCATCATGAAGTAGCATTCCCCGAGCGCTGCGAGCAGGCTCGGGCGGTGGGGAACAACCTTGAGTCCCTCCTCCAGCAACGGAATGGCATCTTCATAGAACGCCTGCTTCATGCTGAGGCGCGCCATGAGGAAGATCACATCGGTATCGCGTGGAGCAAGCTTGTGCGCTTTGACGAGCAGTTCGAGGGCATCGAGGTCCTTGCCCTCCTCCGAGTATGTCTGCGCAATCAGATAGAGCGTCTCAGCGGATTCCGGGGAGACTCTCAGAACTCGACCCAGAACAATCCGCGCCTTCTCATTATCCCCTTTCTTAAGGTAGGCTTGGCCGAGGTTGTGAAGGATCTCGAACGTGTTGGGCTGGAGCGAGTTCGCCACCTCGAACTCATGGATGGCAGCGTCGTACTGCTTTTGTTTGGCCAGGAGCACCCCGAGCGTGAAGTGGGCGCGAACGTCGTTCTTGGCCTGCTCAGAGAGCGACCGCGCAAGTTCAAGGCCCTTCTCCTTCTGGCCGGCGCCCAAGTACGCCTGGGTCAGGTTGAAGAGAACCTCCGGGCCTTGTGGCTGCACTCGGCTGAAGTATGTTATGGCGTCTCGCGGGTCGTTCCGGGCCAGCAGTAGCAACCCGAGGTTGTAATTCGCGTCACGGTTGCGCGGATGGTAGCGCAGCGTGCCGCGGAACTCGCTCTCTGCCAGATCGCTCTTCTGCTGAACGACATAGCTGTTGCCCAGATTGTTGTGAGTCTCCGCCGAGTGAGGGTCGAGCTTCAGCGCCTGCTGGAAGGTTTCCACTGCTCCTGTGAAATCCTTCTGTCCTCCCAGCGCGATACCGAGGAGGTTGAGACCCTCGAGGCTCTGGGGCGCCAGCTTGAGCCCGGCTCGGATCTCCGCCTCCGCCAATTTAGGGGTGTGCTGCCCCAGCAGTTTCCGCCCGGCGGCGAAATGCGCACTGGCTGCTGCCGGCAGTCGCGCTGGGGCGGGCGGGCGGGATGCTGTCTGCGCGTGCATCAAGGGGAGCGGAAGCTGCAGCCCGGCAACGAGCAGAGCGAGATGCAGAACCAGCTTCGCTCGTGGCAAGCGGGCAGCGCTCTCGGCGGGCTTGTCCAACCTTCCTTGCGGCATCATGCGCCTCCTGCTGAGTGTAACTCCGTCTTTGCCAGGGAATCTACTGGCCCACCTGTTCGAGCATGCTCCTCGCCGCGGCGTGCTCGGGATGCCGAGCGAGCCACTCGCGCAGAATCTCGCGGGCCTGAGTCTTCTCTCCCTGCGTCATGTAAAGCCGCGCCAGGTTCAGGTAGGGCTGATCAAAATCGGCCGCCACACGAATGGCTTTCTGGAACTGCTCTTGGGCTTCGGCCGTCCGTCCCTGACGCAAAAAGAGCACGCCGAGGTTGTTGAGCACCTCCGGGTAGTCCGGACGAAGCTGCAGGGCCTGCTGCCAATACTTGAGCGCCCGATCCTGATCGTTCAGTTGCGCGTAAAGCATCCCGACTCCGTAATTCATCTCTGGGTCATCCGGGGCCAAGGCGACGGCGCGCTCCAAAGCCTGCTTCGCCTCGTCGAACCGCTGCTCGCGGCGATAGACGTTTCCCAGGTTGAACAGAGCGAGGGCGTAATCGGGGCGCTGGCGGATCGCCTCCTGAAAATAACGGATGGCCTCACGCGTCTCGCCAGCCTGCGCCGCGAGTAATCCGAGATTGTTGAGCGCGTCGGGATACTCGTGGCGCAACTCCAGCGCGCGCAGAAGGTGGCGACGGGCGTCGGCAGGCTTCCCTTGCTTCAAATAGAGCGTTCCCAGGTTGTAATGCGCCTCGGCGTAATCGGGATTGGTCTCGAGCGCCAGAGTGAATTCCCGAATCGCCTGGTCGAAGTATCCTGCCTGCGAAAAGGCCGCACCGTACGTGAACATATTGCGCCGGAATTCCCCCAAGTGCAGCGTCCCGGGAAATGGCAGCGCCAACCTTCCCCTGTCTTCGGGGGTTTGCGGAATGCGCTCGCGGTCCGCGTTCAAGCGCTCCGCATCGACGGGTCCCTGATACACCTTCACAATGAACCCCTTGGGGTCGATGAGAAACGTGGTGGGCAAACCGAGATTGCGCCGCCGGTCAAACATGAAGTGGTAGACAAGACTGTAAATCCCGGCGACGTCCTCGCCGGCCAGCAACACGGGCAAGCGCAGGGAATTCCCGCGGACGAAGGCGCGGACCTGTGCCGCCTGTTCCGGCTTGTCGAGGTTGATGGCCAGCACCTCAAGAGTCCCTGGCTTCCTCAGGGTCGGCGAACGGTCAAGCGCCTTCAGAAGTTCGATACTGGGCGGGCTCCAGGTGGCCCAGAAATTCAGAACCACGGCTCTGCCTCGCAGCGTCGACAGAAGGTGACTCTTCCCGGTGAGGTCAGGCAGTTCGAAATCGGGAGCCAGGATGGGATCCATCAGCCAGGTTTCACAGGTGGCGGGCGGTGGCACGGCCGCCGGGGGATCTGGAATCACAGGCAGAGGTTGATGGGGATGAAATGGCGTCGCGCGAAACTGCTCCGCGCCTTCTTCAACCTCGATGCGATGATTCGCAGGCAGCCCCTCGAAATGCTGCACGCCGCCACTGGGCCAGCGAATTTCGGCGCCTACGGAAGCGGCCTTGCCGATTCCGAAGAAGATCTCCTTGGTGTGTTGCGAGGGAAAGCCTGTGCCGGCTTGCAGGATCTTCATCTGCCTTCCCTCCGCAGTCTGGAGGATGACCACCGCGCCGACTGCGTCGCGGTTGCTCTTCGTGCCGCGCAGTCGGAAGGCCAAGGCGTTGCCGAGGCCGGTCGCTTCGCAGCGCAGGATGCGCAATTGTGGTCCTGTCCGATTCTTCAGGGCGACCTCCAGCCGCCCGTCCTGATCGAAATCGGCGAGGGCGAAGGCTCGGCTGTCATCCGGGAAATCCAGGCCGACCACGCCGGAGATGTCGGAAAAGGTGCCGTCTCCGTTGTTGAAAAAGAAAATGTTGCGTCGATAGCCTGCCCAGGTGCCGTCAGAGCGGATCAACTCGTTGATGGCGTTCCAGCCGAGTTCGTAAGGGACAGTGGGATGAGCGTCCGCCGGAGACTGCGAAACCACCTGTTGCCAGAAGAAACTCTCCAGGTCATCGCGGCTGGGGCCGGAAATCATGCCATTGGCGATGTAAAGGTGCGAGCGTCCATCATGGCCGAAATCCCAGGCGTGGCAGGACCATGACCAGCCCGCCTTTTCGATTCCCGCCGCGGCGCTGCGATCCTCGAAGCGGCCGTTGCCGAGGTTGCGGAAAAGGGAATTCCCCTTGGCGTGGCGACGGAACAGCGCACGCACCTCCGCCGGCAGGTGTTCCAGAAAATTCATCTGCGACGTCAAGCGCATGCCGGAGGCTTCCCACATGTCCGAAACGTAGAGGTCGAAGTTCTGGTCGTTGTCGTAATCGAACCAGCAGGAACTCATTCCGGGTCCCAGATCCACAACCCCGGCTTCCTCGGCGATATCCGTGAACGTCCCGTTACGATTGTTGTGATAAAGATTCTTCCGCCCGAAGTCGTTCACGACATACAGGTCCGGCCATCCATCGTGGTCGAAGTCGCACCAGTTGCAGTCGAAGCTGAACCGGTCGTTGTTTTGGTTGAGCCCTGAGGCCGCGGTGACATCCTGGAAAGTCGCGTCGCCCTCATTGTGGAAAAGGAAGTTGGGCGGGCCGTTTCGCGCGTCGAAGTACGGTACCGGAAAGTGGTATTGCTCGAGTCCCTTGTAGTAACTGTACAAGCAGAAGTAGATGTCCAGGCGCCCATCGCGATCGTAATCGCCGAAGGCCGCGCCGGTAAAGGTTCCCTGCGGAGGTTGCGCAAACCGAAACGCCCCAGGCTTCAGCGCAAACTTCCCGTTTCCCTGATTGAGGAACAGCAAAGGACCATTGGCGGCAACGACCAACAGGTCCTGACGGCCGTTGTTGGTGACGTCCGCGAAGAGGGCGCAAGGGGTATTGTCCAGGACGCCCACACCGGCGGCTTCCGTCACGTCCTCGAAAGTTCCGTCACCACGGTTGTGGTAGAGCCGATTGGGGAGACCGGAAGGCTGGCAGATGTAGAGATCGTCGAGCCCGTCATTATCGTAATCGCCGGCCGCGATGCCGTTGTTTCCGTAGATGTCGATTCCGGTCGCCGCGTCGAGCACCGTCCGCCAATAATCCGCGCCATGCAGCATTTGCGTGCGGTACGAGGAGACGTCCTGGAGCGCGGTCGAAGTGATGTCCACAAAAATCGGTTGAGAGGAAAGGCTCTGGATTTCCGAAAGGGGTTGCCACTTCTTTGCCAGCAATTCCCCTGCCGGGCCTTGCTCCCAATCAATCTGCCACACGCCGATTCGCTGCAAGCGGTGCAGCCGCGCCCCCGTGCCCACCAACGCGTACCGAACCTGCGTCGTGATGTGGAGTGGAGAAGCAGAGGCGACCTCTGAATCCGCCACCGTGAATTCGGCGACGAGAAACTCCGAGATCAAACCCAGGGAAGATCGGAACTCCTCGAGAAAGGCGTCCCGGCCGAGTGACAGCTCCGAGGAAAAACTGGCGCGCCGGACGACGAGGATCGAATCCTCGCGGATGCGGTCGAACCCCTGAGGGGCAGGCGAGGCCGCCGTGAGTTGCGGCGAAAGGAACGCCGCGAGCGCCCGCAAGTCATCCTTCTTCTGGAGAAGCTCCACCGCCCAGCGTGCGAAATGATTTTCGATCTCCCGTGCATACTTCTCGCTGGGATAATCGTCCTCCTTCTGCCGGGCTTTGCGGATTAGCTCCTCGAGGGGAGAGTGCGCCCGATATTGCGGAAGAACTCGGTAATCCGGGTGGAGAGGAGTGGCAGCCGCCACGCGTGGGGCAGCCTCCTGAGCAAGCGGGGAGGCCATTGCCCCGAACAGCGGCGCGGGGAGAAGCAGAGTGGATGCGTACCCACAGGCGCCCAGGAAGTCCCTCCGTGTAAGCGTGCGTTCGATCCGCCGTGGACGAGTTCCCATGAAAGCTCACGACCCAGGTGAGGTGTCGGACGCTCTAACCTAACAACAAGGTCGCTCGCGGTCAAGAAAGCGTGCCCCTGGGTGGTGGCCCATTGTGCCACCAGGCGTGTCCAAAATACGGTCGGTCCGACGGGAGGTGACCTGCGGCCCCGCCGCATTGAGCACTCGAATGGTTCGCTAATTTGGACAGCCCTCTTTTGATACAGACAGGTCTCAGGCTTGACCTCCGGTGGGGATCGGTGCAATAGGGGGGCGGTGCCCATGAGCGCTGAGACAAGGAACTGACTTCGGGTTCCAATCTGCGATTGCGGGAGGCAAATGAATGCCTTTGATTAGGGCTGGAGAACCTGGTGTGACTGTTTCCTCCGCTCTCGGAAATCACTGACCGCTGCCCCGGAGCGCTGCCGCGGACCTGGGAACCCGGGTCCACGTTACGCTCTGCGTCACCCGCTGTGCCAGTGCCTTAGGTAGATCCAAAGTTGCAGAGCCAGCATGACCCCGCCCAGGAAGGTAAGAAGTGCGCCGACAGCCTTCAGGCCCACTCCCTTCGTCAAGAGCAGCACGCAGATGCCCAGCAGCAAGAGAAACGCTGGCCCCCACCAAGCAAAAAGGATCATCAAGGGCTGGCCCCCCTTCCGGTCCCCAGGTGCTAACGTAGCCCCTTCTCCAGGTGGATCCGACCCACCATTACTTGATCTTGAGCAGTTCGACGTCGAAGGTCAGCGTGGAGTTGGGCGGAATCACACCGGGGTAGCCGGCTTGGCCGTAAGCGAGATCCGGAGGGATGCGCAGCTTGCGCTTGCCACCTACGTGCATCGACCCCACGCCTTGGTCCCAACCCTTGATAACCTCTCCACGGCCGAGGTGAAATTCAAAGGGCCGCTTGCCGACGGAGGTGTCAAAGACTTTGCCGTTTGTGAACTTGCCGGTGTAGTTGACGACGACGGTGTCGCCCTCTTTTGGCTGGGGGCCCTTACCCACGACCACATCCTGATACTTCAAGCCGGACGGCATGGTCTCCCACGGCGCGGCGGGGGCGGTCTGGGGCGGTGTTGCGGCCTTCGTCGTGGCCTTCGTGGTCCCCGCCTTAGTCGAAGTCTCCTGCCCTGCCGTCTGCGCGCAGAGCGTTGCAGCCGAAACGAAACTCAAGAGAAAAAGCATGACGATTGATCGCCTCATGGCCCATCCTTTCGAAAGAAGTTGTCGCGGGTAAGGTATCAAGACCCCGGAGGCAATTCAAGAACTCCGCTGTGAACTCGCCGCGGTGCCACCCTGAAGGTCTGGCTTTCGTTCCCGACGCCCGCGGAGACGCCACTCGGAACGAGGGCCAAGGTCTCCGTCGAGAGCCGTGTGGACAACGCCCAAGCCTAATACCCCGACACCCGGTGGCCATATCCACCGAAGTACCAGCGCGCGGAGACGGTGGTGTAAACGCTGAGGGGACCGTTCTTTCCCAGGTCTGCCGCCCCGAGGTTGTTGTTGTACTTTCCGAACCAGTCCACGCGGTGAGTGGTCAGGCGGAGCTCGAGGTTCCGCGTCACACTCACTCCGAGGCCCTCCGCGCGCTCGAGGGCGATGGGCGACATGGAAGCGGTGTACGAAAATTGCGGAACGTTGCCGCCCATAAAAGCACGCGGTTCGAAAAATACAAAGAGACGGCGAAACGGCCCCGTGCCGACGGGACGAAGTTCCACATAACCGCTGCCCATATAGCGGGCGAACGCCGAGCAAGGCGCCTGGGCGCCGCCATCGGCGCCGGCCGAGGACGCGCAGCGATTCACATCCGGCTCGTTGTGAGGTGGCGCAACAGCAAAGTCAACAAAACCACTTACCCAGTCCTTGGGGAAGAACTTGCGGCCGGTGGATGGATCCTGCGACGAGCCGTCGCCGGCCAGCGTCGACGGAATGCATGCCAGGGTTAAAGCTACCAGTGAGACAGCTAGGGAGCCGCGCATGTGTACACCTCGCGCCTGCCAGAGCGCCGTTAAGAATGGTTTCAGACCCGGTAATCTCGCGGCTTGTATATACACCCATTCGGAGAGATGTCCAAAGGAATAGTGCCCGCGGTACGCGCCTGCGACGACCGCCGCCCCACTACCCGCCCACCTCAACGCGCGTGCGCATGAGGCCATGGCGGGGGGTAAGTCCTCGCGCTGCGTGCCCCTCACCCACTGCCGGCTGACGTCTTAGCCAGACCTGAGCCGCACTCGCCGTTGGGCGTGGAGGAGACGAGTCGCCAGGACCATCCAGAGATCGACAGCGCGCGGACGGGCGCCCGCCACATGGTTCTGGCATCCCGGCGGGCGGAACTCAAACCTGTGCGAGTGGTTCCGATTCCCCAACGAGGGGTAATCGAAGAGTAACTTTGCGCTTTTTCACACCATCAGCGACATGATGACCGTCATTTTGCGCATTGATGGCGGGCGGGGTTTGTTTGCAGCAGAGAATGTCGAGAATGTCCGGGCCCAGTTAAGTCCTTTCTTGACAGCACATCCTTCGTTGACGGGGCGGGGTTCGGCGGGTAGGACTGTTTGGCACATGGGTTGCCCCATACGCGGGTGCGAGGGACTTCGGGTCCTAGGAACCTGGGTAAAACCAGGTTGGGGGTTGGGGATACCGGAAATCGGACGACCCGGGATCTCCAACCCCCGTAAGTTAAGTTCAAACGCGGTTATTGGGCAAAGCTTCCGCAGACAACGCGAATGGTTCAGAGGCACGTGATGTTGGACATCACAGAGCTCTATTGTTCCCATCCGGGGATTGCCGCCCAGACGCCGAGGCTAGTGAGCAAGCTGGGCGTTTTAGCGCCGACGCGGCGTTCTGGGTCGCTTTCCATGGCCGCTCCCAAGCCTTTGGTTATCTGGCAAGTGACCCGTTCCTGCGACCTGAACTTTCTAAGCTGCTACTCGGACTCCCGCCCTCGCAAGTACGGCGCCGAGTTCACCACGCGCGAAGTGCTGGGGTTGATCGACGGCTTGGGGGAGTCCGGCCTGCCGCAATGGAAAACGACGTGCTCTTGTTAGAGCGGGCTGCGTAAAACAGCCAGTTCGAGTTCTGAGTCGTGAGCTGCTGATGAAAACTGCGACTGACAAACCGCGACTCATTTTTTGGGAGGTGACAAAGGGCTGCAACCTGCGTTGCATCCACTGTCGCGCCACCGCTACAGAACCCTCATCATTACTAGACCTACCTATTAACAAAGCCCTGAACATAATAAAGCAAGTCTCTCAGCTATCCCTACCAATCCTAGTTCTGAGCGGTGGCGAACCTCTTTTTCGTGACGACATTTTTGAATTGGCCCGCTATGCCCGCGAGTGTGGATTGCGCGTGGCGCTGGCCACCAATGGAACTTTGGTCAACAGGGAAGTCGCCCGCCAGATCGTGGATGCCGGCGTGCGCCGCGTCGCCATCAGCTTGGACGGGGCGGACGCCGCCACCCACGATGCCTTTCGGGGCATCCCGGGAGCCTTCGACCGCGCCCTCGAGGGCTTGCGAAACCTGAAAGAACTCGGCATGTCGGTGCAGATCAACATGACCATCGCGCGGCACAACGCGCACCAGCTCCCCGCCGTGCTGGAGATGGCGCGCCGGCTCGGCGCGGACGCGCTCCACACTTTCCTGCTGGTGCCGGTCGGCTGCGGTGTGAACATCGCGGAAGAGCAGATGGTCCCGGCCGACGAATACGAAAAAATCCTGAACTGGTTTTACGACCGCGCGCAGGAAGGCGGCATCGAGTTGAAAGCAACCTGCGCGCCGCACTACTTCCGCGTGGTGCGCCAGCGACGCGCCGCGGAACGTCGCGCCGCTTCGCAGGCGGAGCCCGCCCCCGGCGGCCACCGCCGCGACATCGGTCCCACTGAAATGACCATGCCCGGCTCGACAGGAATCGCGCTCCACCCACACGCCGGGCGTCCCGGCGCGGGCCACCCGGACAGCATGCAGGCCATGACCAGGGGCTGCCTGGCAGGTACAGGCGTTTGCTTCATTTCTTATCAGGGTGAAGTTTATCCCTGCGGTTACCTGCCGGTTCTGGCCGGCAATCTCAACCAGCAAACTCTCGCTGAAATCTGGGAAAGCGCCCCCGTGTTCCAGCAGCTCCGAGATACCGACAACCTGAAAGGCAAGTGCGGCTATTGCGAGTTCCGCAACATTTGCATGGGCTGCCGCGCGCGGGCCTTCGCCGCCACGGGAGACTACTTGGACGAGGAACCCTTCTGCGTCTATCAACCTCGCAAAGCCGAAACGGTCCGAAAAGACAGGGAGGCGAGCCATGTTTCAATTCACTGATCTGGTGCGGGGCGGAGAAACGGTGCGAGAGGTCAAACAAAAGTTTCCCGAGACCGAGCCGGTCTTTGAGCGCTTCGGGCTAAAGCCCTCCTGCTACGACTGCTCGATTGAAATGGCCGCGCGCAAGGTGGGTGCTCCCTTCGAGGATTTGCTCGTGGAAATCAATACCGCCATCTACAAAAGCCGGGGAGTGACCGCCCGGGCGTCTTGAGGCCCGACTGCCATGGCCAGTACGACCCCCGCGCTCCATACGCTTACCCGCTCCCGGTTGCGCTCATTGGTCTGGCCTCGTGAACACGGTGCCTGGGGAATGCTCCTGGTCCCGCTGGTCACCGGCGCGTCGGTAGGCCATCCGGATGGGGAGCGGCTTGTCTGGGTTTTGTTGTCCGCCGCGGTCGCGCTAGGGCTCTTCTGCCTTCGGACGCCGGTTGAAGCTTGGCTAGGAATTTCACCGTTGCGTCCGCAGAACGACGCGGAACGGAGGCTGATTCATTATTCCATTTATACTTACGCCTCCTTTGCCGGCCTCGCCCTGGGCGTCCTGCTCGTTTGGGCTCGCGCCTATGGACTTCTGCTGTTAGGCGCGGCCGCGGCGACAGCTTTTCTCGTTCAGGCCATCCTGAAACAACTTGGCCGGGAAACCCGCATGAACGCCCAGTTGACGGGCGCGGTCGCGCTCACCTCCACGGCCGCGGGAGCCTATTACCTGGCGGCTGGCCGACTCGATCGGACGGCAGTGATCGTCTGGGCGGCGAACTGGCTCTTTGCTGCCAACCAGATTCATTTCGTCCAACTCCGCATCCACTCCGCGCGGGTGATGACGCCGGCTGAGAAAATCGTCCGGGGGCAAGGCTTTTTGCTTCATGAAGCCTTCTCCCTTCTTCTCCTGGGAATGGCTTGGCGAGCCGGTTGGCTCCCCGGGCTCGCGCTGGTGGCATTCGCGCCCGTGTTCTTCCGAGGACTCGCCTGGTTCGTCGAATCACCCCGACCGCTCCAGGTCCATCGGTTGGGAGCGAGCTTGTTTTTGCGCTGGTCTTCGGAGGGTTGTTCATTGCGGGCTACCACGTCCGACTTCCGTAGGTGAAACTTGGCTATGCGAGACCATGCCTGCGCGGGCAACAACGGTACTTTGACCAAGGCCTCACTGCGTGTGGGGCCGAGCTTCACCCGCTTCAGCGCCCAGGATATCCCTGACGCCTGCTTGGAACACGTCATCGAAATGGCCCGGCTCGCGCCCTCGGAATGGGACGTCCAGCCCTGCCGCTGGATCGTGGTGCGCAGCGAAACCGCCAAGAAACAGCTCGAGGCGGCCACTCATATCAAAGTCCCCCTCAGTTCCGCCCCCGCCATTCTGATCTGTCTGGCCGATACCTTGGCTTGGAAGTCCGCTCCGCAGCACCTGCAGGAAATGGTCGCGAACCAGAGAATCACCGAGGCGGAAGCCCGCGACGCCCTGCGCAGCCTGCGCGAATACTATTCCGCGTCTCCGGAGGTCGCCAGGCGTACCGCGCTCGCCAGTAGTTTCGTCGCCCTGCACCAGATGCTTCTGGCGGCTGCCGAGTGCAGCCTTTCGGCTTACTGGGTGACCGAATTCGACGAACTCAAAATCAAGACGCATTTCCACATTCCTGACCACTTCCTGGTTGCGGCGCTGCTCCCCCTCGGCTACCGCGAGGAGACTCTGCCGCCGCCGGTCCCCAAACTCCCCCTGCGTGCCCTCGTGTATCAAGAAAAGTTCGGCGAAACCTTGAACGCAAAACCCTGACAAGGCTTTAGACGCAAAGAATAGTGACGAGTGACCCGCCGCGGCGGGACGAGTGGCGGGCGAGCCCCCCGCAGATTTCTGGCTCCAGACCCCGGTTCATCTTCCCACCCAAATCTGCCGATAACCGATGCGGGGAAGTGTGTCACGGGGGCATCATGGATCGGCTGATCGGATCATCGGGCCATCGGTCCATTGAGTCATCGGATGAAGGCCGGAAGTTAGATCACCCGACCACCAGATCTCCCGATCACCGGATTCTTCTGCCTCCTGCCCTTCCTCTTCCCTATCACCGGTTCCCTGTAACCTGTCCCCTGGTCTTTCCGCCCCTAGCACCTAGTCCCTGCCCTGGAGACGGTAGCAGTAGGCGGTAAGCGGTGGGGGGTGGTGGCGTGCGGTAGGTGGGGGACGTCGATTTGGGGCTACCGGCGGGCCGAGAATGCACCGGCTGCTTGTCTGGGAACCCGCGTGCGGGGGGGCTGTCGTCCTGAGGCGAAGCTGGAGGATCCTTGTCATTTCGCTCAGGGTAAACTCCGCGGAGAATCCCGGCCTTGGATCGAAGAGACTCTTTTCCACTGGACGAGCGCACTGCCGAGATCCTTCGTCCTCCCGATAAGATCGGGACTCCTCAGGATGACAGCGTGGGCGAGAAAAACCGCCAGAGCCGCGGGGTGAGGGCAGTGGGCAGTAGGCAGCAGGTGGTAGGTGGCATGCGGCAGGTGGGGGACGTCGCTTTTCGGCTACCGGCGGGCGAAGAATGCACCGGCTGATTGTCCGGGAACTCGCCTGCTGGGAGGTCTGTCATCCTGATCCCGCCGTGCGGGAGAAGGATCCTTGTCATTTCGCTCAGGGTAGACTCCGCGGAGAATCCCGACATTGGATCGAAAAGACTTTTTTCCACCGGACGAGCGCACTGCGGGGATCCTTCGTCGTCCCGATAAGATCGGGGCTCCTCAGGATGACAGCGGACGGCCAGAGCCCGCCCTGAGCTCGCCGAAGGGACCTGTCCCGATGTTGTTGATCGGGAGGGCCGCGCTAGGGGGCCGGATCATCTTAAACGTTATTGGTTGAAGGAAACCGTCAATCGGAGATCAACACGAGCCGGCCGATTACCCCCAACACGATTGCAGCCGCTAATTGCGTTTGTTCCTTTCCAAGCTTGAGACGCGACAGATAATCATTGAGGACCGAGATAGCTTGCAGGGGGTTCCGCCTGTCCAGTTCAATGTATTCCTTGTCGATCTCGAAGCCCTTGACCGGGACTCCTCGCTCTACGACAAGGATTCGTGTCTTCCCGCAAGCCCGTGCAAAACCGATTTCCTGATTAACGAACGCTGAATAGGCTCCACCTTGAGTCCAGAACGCAACGAGGCAATCGCTGGTCCTAATTGCGTTCTCGATTTTCTGCGGCAAGGAGTTCCCGAATTGCCAGTCCCTCTCTGCGATGTAGCAGCCTATGCCCCTGAGTTGAGCTTGCTTTGCCGCCTCATAGACGATGGCGAGATCATCTTGACGCATGCTGTGACTCACAAAAACACTGAAGCCCATTTTGAGATCACCTCCCGGTGACCGCCTTACTCAATCGGCCATTTGGGGATGGCGGCGTCAATTTCCGCCATGAGGCGGATTGTTTCTTTCAAGGCCACGATTACTTTCTGATAGTGAAAGATGTCGTCAGACGAAAGCTTCCGTCCACGGCGGTCTTTGAGCCACTTCTCGCAAACCTGATAGCCGCCGATGTGGAAATTCCAGACTTCGGGCGGCACGCCTTCGAAGTACCACCCCAAGTTCCCGCTTTGCGCGCCTCCCCTGTTTATGTACATGCGATCCGCTCTAGAAAAGACGCATCTCGTCAGCGCCTGATTGCTCTGGCCAGGGTCACGATGCTAGCTGCCCCGTTGAGCAGGTTGAACGCCACATAAACGAGGACAACCCACACCGGTCGCTTAGGATTCTGCTCTTGGGGGGACCTGCAAATCCTGCGCCGGAACCGGTAGCATGTGCTCACAGAACTGCGATTGCTGCAGCGGGAACTGTAACCCAGGTGTCGGTTACCGTTGCACATGACACGGGTGGAGCAAGTCACGGCGCTTCTAACCGGGTTTGCCCGGGGGGATGTGTCCGCGCGCCTGAAGAGGCCGGCACCCCTGCGTTCTCGCCGGAAAGCCGAGGGCCTCAGGACTTGAGGGGAATGGAGCGGAGGTGTAGACTTAATCAAGGTGGGGGCATTTGTAGGGAAAAGCCCCCAGACTAGCTCCTCTGGTGTCGCGGCGATGAATCCTTCCCGCCCAGGCCCACGGTACCAGAAGCTGGCGGGCACTCTGCTGCCATGCCTGGTGGTAATGGGGGTGGCGGTTTTCGCGCCGCCGATGCACGGCTCTGGCCAGGCTGCGGAGGAGCCCAGCCCGCAAGGCGTCATCCGCATCACGGTCAACCTGGTGCAGGTTGATGCGGTCGTTACCGATTCGAAGGGCCACCAGGTTACGAATCTTCGGCCGGAGGACTTTGAGATCCTCGAAGACGGCCGCCCGCAGACCATCACGAACTTCTCATACATTGCGGTGGCCGCCCCTGCCGGCCGCGGAGCTCTCGCCCAGCCTCCTGCGGTGCCGGCCGGTGTGCCCCGGGTGCCGCCAGTGCGGCTGCGGGCTGAACAGGCCCGTCGAACTATCGCTATTCTGGTTGATGATCTGGGGTTGTCCTTTGAGAGCACAGCATATGTTCGCGATGCCCTGAAAAAGTTTGTGAACCATGACGTACAACCCGGAGACCTCGTGGCAATCGTGCGCACATCCAGCGGAATAGGGGCGCTTCAGCAGTTCACGAACGATACGCGCTTGCTAATGGCTGCCATCGACCGCATTCGCTGGGCTTTTGTGCGTCGCTACAGTTCCTTCCCCTTGACGAATGACGGTGCGCTAGGCCGTGATCGTCCGGGCATCTCAAGCCAGGGTCAGCGGGACGACATTGAGGCAGCTCAACAACGCGAAGACGAGCATTTCGAGCGCGTCCACGCGTTCGGCACATCAGCTGCTCTTCGTTATGTCCTGCGAGGATTACGAGACGTTCCTGGTCGCAAGGCGGTGATTCTGCTCTCCGAGGGACAGGTACTTGGCGGGTCCACGGATCCCAGCATTCAGCAGATGCAGCGCAAGCTGGTTGATCTTGCTAACCGGTCGTCAGTCGTGATTTATACCATTGATCCGCGGGGCCTCCGCGTGCTCCTGTACGGCGCAGACCAAGCGCAGCCGCCGCCAATTCTGGCAGGCATTGCCGATTACTTCGACTCACAGGGTGGTATGGCCTACCTGGCCAAGCAGACCGGCGGCTTTTTCGTCTATAACAATAACGATATTGTTGGCCCAATGCGCCAAGCCTTGAACGACCAAAGCGGCTACTACTTGATCGGCTATAAGCCGAGTTCGGATACCTTCACAGCTAAGAACGCCCGCGGCTATCACCACCTCCAAGTGAAGGTCAAAGTCCCCGGCCTTCACATCCGCTCGCGGACGGGCTTCTACGGCATACCGGACAAAGAATGGCGGCCTGTCTATCGCACTCGGGTCGAGCAATTAAGGGCTGCCATCGCTTCGCCGTTTGGGGCCTCGGCGGTTCACGTCTATCTCGCTTCCCAATTTGTGGGCACGGGTTCCAAGAACTCCATCGTGCGCCTGTGGTTACACATCGACGCAGCCGATTTGACATTTCAGGAAACGCCGGACGGGATAAAGCAGTCGGCAATCGATGTTATGGCCTTGACCTTTGATGACCATGGAGCGCCTGTCAACGGCATGGATCGTACTTTCACCGGGTCTTTTGGACGCTACGAATTCGACGCAATTCGCAAACTGGGAGTGAATTTCCGGATGGAGATTCCCATCAAGGACCCGGGGGCGTACCAGTTACGGGTGGCAGCTCGAGACCCGGCTTCGCAACGAGTCGGTTCTGCCAGCGAGTTCATCGAGATTCCGGACCTGGGGCGAAACAGGCTGACCCTGTCAGGCATCGTCCTCAACGCCGGTGGCCTGGGCGAGAAGGGCCCGGCGATGCGACGATTCCGCCCCGGCGACCGCGTGGGCTACCAACTGGAAATCTACAATGCCCGCCGGGGCGCGCCCGGGCAGGCTCCTGACCTGGAGGGAAGGGTTCAGATTTTTCGCGACGGCCGTTTGGTGTCAACGCTGAATCCCGGAGCGATCAGCGAAATCCCGTGGAACGCGAAGCGTCTGGTGATGACAGGTGAGTTGACGCTCGGTCCCGAGATGCTCCCCGGTGATTACGTGCTCCAGATCACAGTTACCGACAAGCTGGCGCCCCAACATCGTTCGGCCGCGAGTCAGTGGATTGATTTTGAGATACTGCCGTGAAGCGGGCAGTGAATAGTGGAAGTGGACAGCCCGGCGGAGCCGCAAGCCGAGAACGAAATCACCACCAAGACCACGGAGGTCGCAGAAATCCCAGGGAAGAGACGGTAAGCATCTTTCTCTTTGGTCTCTGTGCGCTTCGGGGTGAATCTTTTCTCGGGGGTCCGAGGAGGCAAGCAACTTTGGGGGTGTGAACTTCCGACCTCCCGTGCAGACAGGGGGAAGTCATGAAGCGCCATTGCCAGCCGGCGATAAAGGCAATCCTATCCCTACTGGTGTTTTTCGCGGCAGGGTGCGTCTGGCGGGCGTTTTCACAACAAGGCGTTATCAGTAGGCGGACAGGTGGCCGGTTGAACACCGCGTCGGCGCGCCAAGCGAATTCCCGTGCAGTGCGAATGAGTGCCAACGGGAAAGACAAGCACGGTGCGGATCCTCGTAGTAGCAAGGACGCCTCCGGCGGACAGTGGACACTAATCGGCCCACAGCCGCTAATCGGTCCGACGGGGGAGCCGAGCGGCGGGATGGTGGCACATTCGGGCCTGGTGAACGGGCTTGCCGTGGACCCACGGAACTCCAACGTGGCGTATTTGGGGGCCGCCGGAGGCGGCGTGTGGAAGACTACCGACGGCGGCCAGACCTGGACTCCATTGACCGATAACCAACCCTCCCTCCAAATCGGAGCGCTCGTGCTCGATCCCACTAATCCCGATACTGTTTATGCCGGTACCGCCGTGTCAAACCTCTTTTTCGGCAATACTGGGGCGGGGATATTGAAATCGGTCGACGGGGGAGCCACATGGGGGCAGTTGCCAGGACCGTTGCCGTACGGCCCAGGGCTCGAAGCGGTCATCTGGTCGCTGGCCGTCAGCCCCAGCGACGGCAATATCCTGCTCGCCGTGGATTCGTCAGCTACGGGCGCCGCCGTCTATCGCTCGGCGGATGGCGGGAATACTTGGAATCAGGTTATTGCCCCTAATACCGCATTTGCCGGCCAAGTGCTATTTGACCCTTCGAACGGAAACATTGCCTACGCGACCCTTGGCGGAGTCTACAAGTCAACCGATGGCGGCAACACCTGGACGGGCGCCAACGGAACCGGGAGCAACGTGCTTCCGACCGGGGGCTTTATTTCTCTGGCCATTGCCGCCTCCAGTCCTGAGACGCTCTATGCCGGAACTCCAGACTCCACCGGTGCACAGATGTTCAAGACGGTTGATGGCGGACAGAGCTGGACGCCCTTGTCTGGTTCGCCATGGTGTTGGGACGTTCTAGTGGACCCCGTCAACGCAAACGTTGTCTTCGCCGGAGCCGCGGGCTTGAATCGATCAACGGATGGCGGTCTGACTTGGACCTTGCTCTCCGCCGGGGGAGGCGGGTACCACGGGGGCATGGCATTTTCGGCTGATGGCAGCACTCTCTATCTTGGGAGCGAATGGGGCGTATGGGTTGCCAGCGATCTGACGAACAGCAATTTGACTCTAAAGGACCTCAACACCACGCTGGCGATACAGGAGTTTTTCGGCATCGTGATTCATCCGACCAACCCGGAAATCGGCTTCGCGGGGTCAGAAAGCAACGGCGTGGACATGTACTCGGGTTCATTACAGTGGCAGTGGGTCACCTGCGACGACGGCGGGCCGGATTTCGCTTTCGATTTCATGAACCCCAGTACCATCTATGTCGCCTGCTCCTCACCCCCGAGCGTTCAAAAGTCCACCAACAACGGAGCCAGCTTTGTTCAGGTCCAAAACGGAATCGATCCTAGCGAGTTCCTACCGGGGATGGCTCCGGGCTTGGCGATGGACCCCGCGAATTCACAGAGGCTCTATCTCGCCGCCGGCCACGTGTGGCAGACGAACGACGGCGCCAATACCTGGACGGCCATTTCGCCGGTCCTAGGCCCTGGGAATGGGCTGACCCAGGCATTGGCCGTAGCCTCGACTGACCCGAATACGGTCTATTGGGGGAACTCGAACGGCGTCTACGTCACCACGAACGCGCTAGCTGGCTCCGGCGCAACCTGGGCCGACGTTGGCACTGGATTGCCACCGCTCCTAAACCAGATCGCGGTTGATCCCGCGAGCGCCGGCACGGCGTATGCCGCGTTCGCGAGCTACGTCGGCGGTCATGTTTACAAGACCACGAACCGTGGAGCGAGTTGGACCGATATCAGCGGCTATCTCCCCAATCTCAAGGTCAATGATGTCGCCGTCGATCCGGATGTCCCCAACACCTTGTATATTGCAACCGAGCAGGGCGTTTATTCGACGGCGGACGGAGGCAACGCCTGGAATCTGCTGGGTGCCGGGCTGCCGAACGTGACGGTGACGGCGCTCAAGCTTCACCGGCCCACCCGCATCCTGCGCGCCGCCACGCTGGGTCGAAGCGCGTGGGACCTGCAACTGGCCGCGGTGGCTTCCCCGGTGGCGCTGTCAACCACCAGCCTCTCGTTTGGCAACCAAGCTGCGGCCCAGACCGTTACACTCACCAATAGCGGCACGGCGCCACTTACCCTGTACAGCGTTAGCGCCCCCACCGGCTTCTCGCAGAGCAACACTTGCGGCATCCAGCTCCAGGCTGGAGGCAGTTGCTCGATAACGGTAAGCTTTGTCGCCAACGTGTCTGGCTCCTATTCCGGTAACATCACCGTCACCGATGACGCTCCGGGCCAGCCGCAGTTGATTGCCGTGAGCGGGACAGGGAGCGGCGTTCCGGATTTTTCGTTGGCCATTCCTTCGGGATCGTCCCCTGCCACAGTCACTGCGGGACAAAGGGCAAGCTACGCCCTGAGTGTTACCCCTCAAGGAGGTTTCAGCCAGACGGTATCACTCGCGTGCACCGGGGCGCCTTCCGAGGCGACCTGCTCCGTGTCACCGGCCTCAGTCACGTTGGATGGCAAGGATGCTGCTACCGCCACTGTGACAGTTACCACAACTGCCCCATCGCTTGTTGTGCGCAGCCCCTTTGACACGCCTGCAAACGGCCGCACCCCCAGAGTTTTTCCACCAGTGTGGGCTTGGGCTTTAGCGCTGATTGGTGTCCTGCTCGCCTTGAGCTTACCAAGTAAACTTCGCCGAGTCCCGACCGCGAGCGAGCTGGGCTTAGGGCTCATGATCCTCGTCGTGATGCTCTGGGCTGCCTGTGGCGGCGGTGGCGGTACCACTCATAACTCCGGAACGCCCGCCGGAACCTACACGCTGACGGTGACGGGCAGCACGGGTTCGGGCTCTTCTGCCCTGAGCCACAGCGTGACGCTCACCCTGACGGTGAGTTAGTCAAAGCAAGGCGCAATAGGCTCAAGCCCTGCGCCGCCGAAGGTCCGCCGATCTAGATGGCTGGCGGGTCAAAGGAGACCCGCGCAAGGCGGGTGAAAAGACACCTTGGTCCCGGTTTGCGGGATGAGGTCGTTTGTTTTTTCACGGCTTCTTACCGCTGGCTCATGGCGGATTTCTCGCCAAACCCCCTGGCCGTGTTTCATTCCCAGTCGAGGCCCATGCCAGTATCTGGGTGTTACTTCGGAAGGTCCACAACCAAGGATGCCTGTACTCGGCGCTCGGCTGCTTGCCAACTGCGGAGTTCAAGCGCAGTTTGCTGGCTCCATCCAACGCTGACAATGTGTCCCCGCGAGAGTAATGCGGCTCAAAGTCGTCCTCTATGTGACTAACCGCATCAGAAAGGGAACTGTTGAGGAAATTAACGCAATGCGATGGAAAACGCGGGCACGGCTGACGCGATCAGTGTCGGCGGTCCACAACGTAAAGAAAATGAACGATTTCTAAACGTGACGTCAGACAAAATCTACATGGCAATGGCGATATGTTTGCTGTATGCTATCACCCCGTCGAGTTGCTGACCGTGCCAAATGGAAAGAGGCTCACTCAAGAGACGGCCAACGCAAAGGAGAAGGGTTACTCTGGTATTCCTGCTCGTCACATCGCCACTTGTCATGTCGAAAGTTAGCAGGCTCTCCGGCGAGGATATGATCGAACACCCTTTCATCGAAAAAAAGGATATTAGGTCCGAAACCTGCCTCACCTGCCATCCCGAGAAGAAGGATGCGAAGTTCGTGCATACCGCCCTCGGGATGGGATGCACCAACTGCCATCGTGTAACTTCCGAGAACAACAAAACGACCATCACGCTCCTGGCGACGGGTGGGGACCTGTGCGCCATCTGCCATGCAGCCAAGAAAAACTCCGTGCTGCACGGACCTTACAAAGCCGGGCAGTGTTTGGTCTGTCATGACCCCCATACGGGCGACCATCCAGGCCAGACCCGCGCCGAAATCAACACGCTCTGTCTGAGTTGCCACGGGAGGGGTCAGTCCAACGTGAAAGTGAATCCGGAAACCCAGCTCGTGGCGTTGCTGGGGAACCAGAGCGTGAGCCTCGACGACTACCGCCAGGCCCCCAAGCTGGAGCTGGATCGTGGCGGAACCTCCGGGCACCCCATCGTGGGCCACCCGCTCGTGGGCAAGGACCCGCGAAACAAGGACGCCACGCTGAGTTGCTTGAGCTGTCACGACCCGCACAGCTCGGCGCTCCCCAAGCTGATGGCCGCCGGGGTCAAGAGCCAGACCGATCTATGCGCGGAGTGCCATAAGTGAGGAGCCGCGCAAGCTAAGATGAGCAGATTCCAATCGTCTTTATATCCGTAAAGATGAGCCCGTCCAGAATAAACAGTCGCTCTCGACCCAAGCATGTCGGATTAATCAGCACGCAATCACGCGGTCGAACATTTCGATAATCTGGATGCTAAGGAACCCAACGAAAAGTAAGACGTAAGCCGCACACCGAAATTGTGGGAGCACTTTTATGACGAAACGCAACCGGAAATGCAGAATCTGGGTTTGGCTGCTTATGGCCTCGGCGACGCTGGTCTCCGGCGTCACCCTTCATGCCCAGAAGCAACCCGCAGCTACAGCGTCCTCCTACGTCTCCTCGCCCGCACCGGACGAAGCGAAGGCCGAGGCACAGAGCGCGAAAGCGCCACCACGGGCGATGGGGGTCGGAGACTACGTGGGGACAGAAACTTGCGTGGGCTGTCACACGGATCAGCAGAGGCGTTTCAAGAACACGGTCATGGGGAAGATCTTCGCCCGTCCCCGGACTGAACTAGAAAAGCTTGGTTGCGAATCTTGTCACGGGCCCGGCAAAGCTCACGTCGAAGCTGGCGGCGGCAAGGACACCATCCCCCTCGGCTTCGGCAAGGATTCCAACAACTCGATCGAAGAGCAAAACGCCGCTTGCTTAGCGTGCCATTCACGCGGCAACCGGCTGTTCTGGAAGGCCAGCCCGCACGAATCGCGCGGGATGGCCTGCGTGGACTGCCACCAAGTGAAGCAGGAGCTGCAGGTCTCGCTCTCGTCCGACACCCGCTACAGCGCTCCGCTGACCGAGAACCGGGGGGTCAAGAAGGCGCAGCCGGAACTCTGTCTGCAGTGTCACCAAATGCGCCGCGCACAGTTGCAGCGCTCCTCGCACATGCCGTATCGCGAAGGCAAGGTGACGTGCACGAGCTGTCACAACCCGCACGGCACTCCCAACCCGAAGCAGTTGATTCAGAGCACGGTCAACGAGAACTGCCTCACCTGCCATACCGAGCGTCGTGGTCCTTTCCTGTGGGAGCACCCGCCGGTGATGGAAAACTGCGCCAACTGCCATGAGGCGCACGGCACCAACAACCCGCAGTTGCTGAAGGTGCGCATGCCTCGGGTTTGCGATAGCTGCCACGACACCAGTCGTCACCCAACTACCCCGACACTCCTCAACGCCATCCGGGATTTCAACCGGGGTTGCACGAACTGCCATTCCGCGATCCACGGATCGAACCATCCCTCCGGGAACATGTTCCTGCGCTAGGAAGGAGAGAGCAATGAAATTGATGAGACAGCCTACGATACTGGTACTGCTCGCGCTGCTGCTCGTCCCGAGTTTGCTGTTCGGCCAGGAATCGTCGACGCAGCAGGAACAGCCCCCTCTGCATGGCAGCGTGGAGTTCGGAATCCGTCATGTCTGGGGCGATGAGTATGGGCGTCCGGATCTTCCGTTCACTCCGGACGTGATCACTTCGAAATTTAACGAATATGGCGACCGCAGAAGCGGCTTTTTCATCCGCAAGTTCTACATAAATTCTGACGACATCCTCGGCTCGAAGAACTATGTGAACCTCCAGTCGCAGAGCACCTTGTACAAGAACCAAAGCTATCTGGCCACCTTCGGCCAATACGGCAAGTTCAAGGTCCAGTTCCGCTACGACGAGATACCGCACATCTACACCAATACCGCTCGCACCCTCTACACCCAAACCAGCCCGGGCGTGTTTACGCTGCCTCTTGCGCTGAAGACCAGCCTGCAGGCCCAATCCTTAAGCGCCACGGCTGCCACAACTCTGCCGAATTTCATGGTTACTCAGGTGGTGTGTGGCACAGCCATACCCCCGGCAACGCAGCCACCACCCTGTAGCGAGCAGTTCATTACTCCGTCGATCTTGCGCAAGGCCGGAACCGGAACGATCAGCTATTACGTCACCCCGGACTGGATTATCTCCGGCTTGTTCTCGCGGGAGAACGAGGTTGGTAGCCGGCCGATCGGGCTGATCCTTAATTCCAGCCCGAGCGCAAGTGCTACCGCCGGCGCTGGCGCCGAGCTTCCGGAACCCATCGACTACTTCAACAACACGGTCAAGGTAGGCACCGAGTACGGCAAGGAGGACTGGGGCGTGCAGCTCGGCTATCTGGGATCGTTCTTCGAGAACAACATCGGTCAGTTGGTGTTTGACAACCCATTCCGCGCTACCTCCGAGAACGCAAGCAACCCGCTTACCGGGCGCATGGACCTGTATCCCAATAACCACGCGAACTACGTGAACTTTGCGAGTGCGTTCGACCTGAGCAAGCACCTGCGCCTCATGGCCAGCCTCAGCCCGGGCTGGCTGAGCCAAAACGACCCCTTCCTGCCCTACACCACCAACAGTGCGATCAATACCTGCGGCGACGGTACGGAGGCCTGCTCTTCGCTTGCGGTACTGCCGGCTCGGAGTCTGAACGGCAGCAAGCAAACTTTGGCCATGAACTACACGCTCGTCACCTTACCCTGGAAGAAATTCCAGGTGAAGGCGGCCTACCGCTTCTACGACTATTACAACAACACGCGAGTGCACGACTTCACGCCCTCGGAGGGTGACGTGGGTGTCCCCGACGTGACCAGCCCCGAGGAAAACAAACCCTTCGGCTACAACAAGAAAAACCTCGAACTGACCGCCAACTGGTTCTTCGCCAAGAGGAGCTCCTTAAAGGCCGGTTACGAAGGTGAATTCTTCGACCGTTCGCATCGCGACGTGGAGCACTCGGTCGAGCACTCGTTCATCTCTGCTCTGGACCTGAGCCCACGCAAGGACCTGCTCTTCCGGCTTGCCTACCGCCACTCGGACCGGAACCCCGGTAGATACCAGGACGAGGCCGCCAGCGACCCCACGACGGGTGCCGCGGTCGAGTGCACCTCCACCAGCACGGTTTTCACGGAAGAGCAGCGTTGTCATCGCAGATTCGACGAGGCTGCCAGACTGCTGGACCGTGCCGACGCGACGGTGGAATACGACGTGCAGAAGTTCAGCTTTGATGCGGGCTTCCAGACGATCCAAATCAACAGCAACCGGCCCGGTGGCAGCAATAGCCCCACGCCCCTTAATTTCCTCACGGGCGCCGCGGCGACCACAGCACCCTACTACCTCTATGGGGCGTTGAAGGACCTCTCGTACATCTACACCTTCGATGCGAGCTACGCGCTTTCGCCGGCGGTGTCACTGTTCGCCGAATATACGCACGAGAGGTACTACAAGAGAATGATCTCGCGGAACCGCACGCCGACTTCGGGTACGCAGACAATTCTGACTTGCTTGGGCTGCGACACCGCCAATAATGACTGGGAAAGTACGTACCACGACATATTTGACACCTACGCTGGGGGCTTGGATCTGTATCTTGGGAAGAAGGTCTACCTGACGACGTACTACTCTCTGGCGGCAGGTAAGGGCAATGTCTTTTCGAACGCGCTAGGCGATCCCACCATCACTACCGGTGCCGACAGGTTCGTCCTTACCGGCACCAGCGAAGCCCAGAACTACCCGGAGACGACCACCCGAATTCACGAACTCGGGGTCGTCTTCAAGTACAACCTCACGAAGAACATCATGCCGAAGGTGGAATACCGTTACCAGCAGTTCGATAACAGGGACTACCAGACTTCCGCCATGACTCCGTACATGGGTTGCATCGGCACGACCGCGGCCCCGGTTACGGGCTGTCCCAGTGCGACTGCGAACGTTGGAATACCGCAGCCCAGCTCCTTCTACCCGGGTTTCGTCGTCGGCGATACCTCGGCGGCCAGGTACATCTTCATGGGCGTGGATCAGCCTTCGTACCGGGTCCACGTCTTGACGGCCACCGTCGAATACCACTTCTAGGCTGCTGGTGTCCGGGCAGGGGATCGACCCTCCCCTCTCCGGATTCCGCGCTTCCCCGTTTTCGTGTTCCAACCGGCGCCTCACGATCTCGCCGAGTGTCCAGCATGGCAATTTCCTCGTAGCGCGGGTGCCAATCACATCCGATAATCAACATGTTCGGCTCCTCCTCTCGTAGAGTCACTGGCTTCCTCACACCGCCAGTCTATTCTCCCCGTCGAGGAGCCCATGACCTTATGCCATCAGACCTGTTTTGAAGGTCCGCGGCTTCTCCGTCCAAGAACCGCAGACCTCAAGACGACGGACGCTACCTGCTCGGGCCAACGGGTTGCTGATGGACTCGATTCTCTATTCCGAGGTTCTTGTATGCGCCACATTATTTGCCTCGTATTAGCAACGCTGCTTTTTGCTACCACAACCTTGGAAGCGAAAGTTGGCGCTGCCGGCGCGGTTCCTGCTGGTCAAGCGGGAACCAAGCGGAAGCAGACGGTGAAAGAGCGGATTCTGGAAGTGCCACCCGGAACCATGATTGAGGTGCGCCTCCTGAACAAGCAGAGAATCAGAGGCCGGTTGGGCGAGCTCACGGATGAAGGGTTCAGCCTCACAACAGCGCAAGGCGAGAAGATCGCGACTCAAAAGGTCCCCTTCACCGACCTGAAGTCCTTCAAGAAGGTCGAAGGCGCCAAGGCTGCAAAAACTGCTGGTTGGATAGTGCTCGGCGTGTTGGCAGGATTCGCCGCCCTCATCTTGATCCTTGTGGCCGTGGAAGTGAAAGCGGCGGGAGGTTAGACTGCAGCAAACAGCGCGCCCCCCTCGACGGGAGCAAGCTTTTCCGCAACCTGCTAGGCTGCTGGCCTCCGGGCGGGGGATCGACCCTCCCCTCTCCGGATTCCGCGCTTCCGAAACTGCCAGGACCGGCGCGACTTTGCAGCCCGGGAAGCGCGCCGGATGCAAGCCGCCAAGCTGCTTGAGCAGGACCCACCCCAAGCCGAGACCGTCCGGCCTTCCGGCGTCAGCCGGCCCACCGCCCATCGTTGATATCAAGCCTGCCGTCGTGCGCGGGCGACAGCCGTATAAGCGTTAACCTAAGGCGGTTTGCGCTCGGTTGGCCCCTGGCGGGGCCGCAACACTTGCAGTCAAGCCCCAAAGGGGCGGTCCATCCCAGCCCAGGCCGAAGGCCTGGGTCAGGAGGCATACCCATTTCCAAGTTCCCGCCCTGAAGGGGCGGGCGAATCGGGAGGGGATGGGAGGGTGAAAATCGTAGCGCGCCCTTTCAGGGCTTTCTGCCCACACTGCCGTACTCTGCACCCTGGGCGTTGCCCAGGGCTGTGATAGGACGCCCCTTCGGGGCTTACATCGAACTCGAATTCGCTACCTGTTTGTGACCAGGGAGGGGCTGCTGGCTTCTTGTCGTCGCCCCCGCGCAGGCGGGGGTCCACTGCCGCCGCGGTCTGGATTCGCTAAGTTCACGCTGCAAGTGCAACACCTTGCTTGTATAAGAGGTGTTGCGATGGGAAAACGATATGGGCAATTGACGGTGGAGGAGAGGGTTGAGGTTTACCGTCTGCATGCAGACGGTAAAC
>JAIQEZ010000012.1 GCA_020073545.1 Terriglobia bacterium
TGAATGAGCACTGGTTCCTGAGCCTGGGGGAAGCGCGGGAGACGATTGAGGCTTGGAGGAAGGATTATAACGAGGTTCGGCCCCACACTTCGTTGGGGAATCGGACCCCGCAAGAATTCGCAGGCGCCGGGGCGGCTCTCCCCCCCGAGCCGCCCCGGAGAGAAGAACAAAAGCAAAAAACTACCCTGGAACTCGCATTATGATTGGTACAGGAAACGGGGGCAGGTCACACCCTTGACTCGAGCCGACTATAGCACAGAACAGTTTGCAGGTTTTCTGGCGGATTTGAAGGAGAGTTTTTGGGGCGACCTACGGGGCCAGGCGCGGCAGACTCTCAAGACGCTGTTGGAGGTGGATGCCAAGCAGCAGATGGAGGAGTACTTGGGGCTGCGCCGGTACCAGCGGCCCCCGGAAGGTGCGGTGCGGGCCGACAGCCGGAAGGGGTTCTACGAGCGGGATTACGTAACCCCGCTGGGGATTATCCGGCTGCGCGTGCCGCGCACGCGGCGGCGCTCCTTCCTGCCGCGCGGGCTGCCGCGGCTGGTCCGCTCGCCTTGTGCCCGCGCGCCCGGCGGTGATTTCTTCTCCCGACACCTTGGAATTTCTCCTTGCCGCAGGCATCAACTGGGATTGCCAGTGTCTGGAAAAAGCTTCTTGACCAACTTCGCAACGTTGGCGGCGAAGTGCCGGATCGTGTCGATTCCCTCCTGATCCTTCCAGACCTCACCCGGGAGCCGGCCAAACACCATATTCCAGTACGTCGATCCCGGCACAATCATGTCGTTAATCAGAAAGAACATAAGCATCTCTTGCAGCGTGAACGTCTGGCCGCCGCGGCGCGCTACGGCGATAGCGCCACCCACCTTTCCAGAAAGGAATTGGTCGGATTTGCGGGAAACGTAGCCGATACGCTGCAGGGCCGCCATCACGTCTCCGCGCGCCGTACCAAAGTAAACGGGAGAACCCACAATGAAGCCCTGCGCACTTCGAAGCTTTTTGATGATCTCATTCAATCCATCGGCGATGTTGCACTCGCCGGTTTCGGAACATTTCCCGCAGGCGGTACAGGATTCAATCTTCATGTCGGCGAACGAAACGACTTCGGCCTCGACACCTTGCTCCTGGATGACCTTGGCGCACTCCCTGATGAGCTGCGCCGTGTTGCCATCGGGTTTAGGACTTCCGCTGATCAAAAGAGTCTTTGGCATGATTCCGTCTCCTATAAGGGTCGAGCGGAGCATTTTCGCATGTTCTTTGTCTTGCGTCGATCAGGTGAGCACAGAGACAGTTCCAAGGGAGGCGGTTGGGTTTATAATCAATGGCGGCCGGAAGGTCGAAAGGGGAATCCTCAACGAGCAGTGCGGGGAGGCTTCGATGGTCCCAAAGAGGTTAGTCTCGCTCCCTATCGTGGCATTGGTGCTTTTCTTTAGTTTCCTGTCGACCGGGTTTACGGGACAGAGGCCCCCAACCCCGCAGGAACTGAAAAGGCAGATGCAGTTGCGCTCGCTGGCTCAACCGGAGGGAGTCTCGCCTGAAAGAGTGCCAGTTGGACCTGCACCTCAAATGATTGGCACGACTACAGAGCGGATTGATCGCGACCGGGTGGATGTTCGAGTGTATCAAAGCGGGCAGCCTGTAGAGCTGTCCCCCCGGTTCCATGAATTAATTGCCGCAACTCCTGCCAATCACCGAAGGCAACTCAACAAGGCAGCCGGAAAGGGCGTAACCCTGGTGCCTTCGAAACAGGGCGCGGGCCGGTGGGACATCTATTTGGGAGTTGGCGGTGTAGATGAGCTCTGCCTGGCTGGAAACATCCTTGTCGTTAAGCAGGTTCTCGTTTCCTCTCGGAAAAGCCCGATCGAAGTGCGCGTGGACGGCGAGATCCATCGGCTGAGACCAGGCTAGGCCCTTTTGGTTATCTGATGGCCGGAAACACAGGTTTCCCTCGGCGAATGCGTATCAGATGGCCCTTGGCCGTCGCCGTGTCCCGGTAGGACGCAACACATGGTCGAGAGCAACCCAGCGCCGCTCTCGGGCGCTCCGATAATCAACCTCTTGGATCTGAGTGCAACCTGCGTAGTCCCGTCTGATACCTCGGAAGGGAAGCGACTAACTCAGACGGTGGGCCTTACAGTGCGGCGACCATAGATTCCAGATTTCAGCATTCAAGAAAGCAAACATGCACATTCCGGATGGCTATCTCAGCCCGTCGACCTGCGCCGTTTTGTACGGTACGTCTGTCCCGTTCTGGTACATTGCCTTGCGGCGTGTGAAGAAATTCCTGGCTACGCGCTTGGTGCCTCTCTTATCGGTGGTGGCGGCGCTGGCATTTGTCATTATGATGTTTAATTTGCCCTTGCCCGGAGGCACCACCGGCCACGCTGTGGGTGTGGCCATCGCCACCATCATTCTCGGACCCTGGGCCTCTATTCTCGCGATTTCGACTGCCCTGCTGATCCAGGCGATCTTCTTTGGAGATGGAGGGATCACCACGCTCGGAGCCAACTGCTTCAACATGGCAATCGTGGGTTCTCTGACGGCGTACGCGGTTTACCGGGTCGTGGCCGGCCACGCGCCCCTGACTTCTTCACGCAGAGTGGTCGCGGCAGCCCTGGCAGGTTACACGGCGATCAACGCCGCGGCGTTCTGCGCCGCCGTGGAGTTTGGGATTCAGCCCCTATTCTTCACAGACCCGAACGGCGCGCCCCTGTATGCTCCCTATGCTTTGAGCATTGCGATTCCAGCCATGATGATTGGGCACTTGACCTTTGCCGGGCTTGCCGAGCTGGTTCTGTCCGCAGGCGTGGTGGCCTACTTCCAGCGAACCAATCCTTCCCTGCTGAAGCTTACGGCTCCCGGCGCTTTGCCCGCTGACGAGGCGATGCGGCCCGTGCCAAGTCAAAGCACGTGGAGCACCGTGCGGCCGCTAGGGACGGCGCTGGCCCTGCTCCTGGTGCTGACTCCCCTGGGGATTCTGGCAGCCGGGACGGCCTGGGGCGAGTGGAACGCGCGCGACTTTTTCAATCCGCAGGCGCGTGAGAAAATCGCGGCGGCATCTGGAAATATCGCGCCCCCTGTCCAGGCGCCGCGCGGGTTGGAGCGTCTCTACTCCGTGTGGACTGCGCCGTTCCCGCAGTATACTCCAGCGTTCGTCCGCCGGCCGGCGGTTGGCTACGCGCTTTCCGCCATGTTTGGTTCTGGCATCATCATTTTGGTTTTCCTGATCGCCGGCTCACTCGCCTTCCGAAGGCGGCGCCAACCGAGTAGTGCGGGTTCGAACGTGACCGCAACAGGCGACCCCACACCCATCCCGACAAGTCGGGACCCCGCTCTCCCCAAAGGAGAAGGTTAAAAGAGGCATTTGTGGCGGGAAGCCGTGCCCTGACGTTATCGCACAAACTCGGGACCCTTTCACAGGTATGCGATGAATTTTGTTGAGCGGACGCTTGCAGGTTTTGTTAATGCGATGGAGCGGGCCCTTTACGCAGAAGAACTCGCCAAGGCGGACGGCCTGCTCCAGCGCCTTGACCCGCGCATCAAGGTGATCGGCATCCTGGCCCTGGTTGTCGCCGCGGCGATGGCGCACAAGCTCTGGGTTATCGGCGCGGTGTTCGCCATCGCGCTCATCCTGGCCGTTTACTCTCGAGTCTCACCGGCGATCCTGGCCAAACGGGTCTGGCTTCCGGTGCTCTTGTTTACGGGAATCATCGCGCTGCCTGCGCCCTTGGTGATTTCCGGCCGCGAGGTCTGGCGCCTTCCCTGGCTCGATTGGCCGCTCACGGCCCAGGGGCTGGCGAGCGCCTCTTGCCTGGTGACGCGGGTTGAGACAGCTGCGACTTTGTCCGTGCTGCTGGTCCTTTGCACGCCCTGGAGTCGCGTGTTGAAGGCGCTGCGCGTGCTCGGGGTGCCTGTGGTCTTCGTGGTCATTCTGGGCATGGCCTACCGCTATATTTTCTTGTTGCTCGAAAGCGCCCACGACATGTTGGAATCGCGCCGCAGTCGCATGGTGGGAGAGTTGGAAGGGCCCGAGCGCCGCCGCGTGGCCGCCGCCAGCGTGGGCGTTCTAATTTCCAAGACTCTCCAAATGAGCGGCGATGTATACGGTGCCATGCTAGCGAGGGGTTTCCGCGGCGAAGTCTATGTGCTCGATGATTTCAAGACCGCCACGCTCGATTGGATCATGCTGACCGTCTTTGTGGCGCTGGCATCAGGTGCGTTCTATTGCGGGAGATGAGCGCTCGGCCGCGACCTTTTCCGCGCATCGCGGAGAAAGAGAGAACTGAATGCCGGTTCCCGTATTCGACGTTCGCGAGGTCACTTTTCGCTATCACCAGCTGACCGCACTCGACCGCTTGAACCTGGCCATCGAGCCCGGCAAGCGTGTCGCGCTCCTGGGAGCCAACGGGTCCGGCAAGTCCACCCTGCTGCGCATCCTGGACGGGCTGGTCTTTCCGGAAAAAGGCCTCGTCACGTTCTGCGGGGAGTCGCTCACCGCGGAGCGCCTGCAAGATCCCGACTTTACGTATGAGTTCCGCCGCCGGGTGGGACTGGTGTTCCAGAACCCGGATACCCAACTGTTCTCACCCACAGTTTTTGATGAAGTTGCCTTCGGCCCTTTGCAGCTCCAATGGCCCAAGGAAAAGATCCGCGCCCAGGTCGAGCAAATGCTGGAGGTAATGAAGATCACCCACCTCAAGGATCGCTCACCGCATCACCTGTCAACCGGAGAAAAGAAGCACGTGACGCTCGCCTCCGTGCTGGTGCTGGATCCCGAAGTGCTGCTGCTCGACGAGCCCACCGCAGCTCTAGACCCCAAAAGTGCAAGCCAGATGATCGACTTCCTGATCGGTTTGCGCGGGGGAGCCAAAACCGTGGTCACGACCACGCACGACCTCGACATCGTGGAGGACGTTGCGGACCACTGTTTTATTTTCCAGACGGGTCGCGTGGTTGCTGAAGGAGCCCCCGCGGACCTGTTGCGCGAAACCTCCTTGCTGGAGCAAACCAACCTCGTCCACGCGCATCGGCACGTTCACACTTCGGGGGAAACTCATTCGCACCCGCATCTGCACTCCCACCAGCATTGAACAAAACCAGCGCGGCGCTGCCAAGCCCCGTCCGCTCGTCAAGGCAGGTCCGGCACGCCGGGCCAGCTGCGTCGCCTTGCGCGGCGTGCGGCAGGCCCGCAACGATGGACGTCTTCTCATCCTGCGAGATGCTTCCGCCAACCGGCCTTGCGCAGCGGTAGCAGCGCCTGGTAGGCCCCAGAGGTTCTGACCATGCACAGGTCAGAACTCGACATCCTCTTGTTGCCTGCAATCGCGGCAGAGATGGGTCCAAGGAACGGCTCTTAGGCGGGCCCTGCTGATGGAATTCCCGCAAGCAGCACAGACCCCGTAATCCCCCTTCGTGATGCGCAGCAGTGCCCACTCGATAGCTTGGCGTAGACGGCTCCTGGCCTGACTCAAATGGGCGTCAATCGTCGCCTCACTCTCCGCCAGTGCTTGCTCCATGAGGTCGGACCCCGGAAGCCCTCCCGCTGGCGCCAAAACCAGCCTGCCGCCGTTGGTGGTGAGCAACTCCCGCTGCTTGGCCAGTAACGACTGCCTGTACCGATTCAGATAGGTTGTGTTGTTCACGGCATTTCCTCCTGCTCCTTCAGGAGCGAGCTAGCCTGCTCCTTGTGCCGAGATTCTCTCTTGCCAGGCCTCAGCGCTCAAGGGCACGGGCGTACCGGTACTCCAGTACGTGAGCTGGAAGTCCGCTTCAGTACTGAGTGTGATGAGCTCGATGTTGTGGCGCAGGGGTAAGTACTCGAAATCTTCTTCCTCTGAATTGAAGAGCGCGAGCTAGGTGGGTGGCGCAGAGCGCGCAATTTGATGTCTGTGATCGGGGGGCCAAAGGGCGGATCGGGGCCGCAAGATGGACCGCATTCACCGTGCCACGGCCCCGGGGATCGCGACTGCGCCTCCGCAGCCTGAGCGTCCGCGGGAAAACCTCAGAGGGCGCGTTTTCGGGAACCGCGATACAAGTCACTTCCCTCGTAGGAAAGGCCGAAGAATCAAGCTATCACGCAAACTGCCCGGCCGTGCGACAAATCTCCGGCGCAAGCCCTTGACCGAGCAAATATAATCTCTCTGCCGACACCCCGGCCCGAGGTGGAGTCGGGGGCAGCCACGGTCGGTGGCCGCGAGGAAATCACAAAAGGGAGGAAGGGTCATGGAGAACGAAGGTCTGAGCATTGTGGACAAACGCACCAAAACGACTTACGACATCCCGCTTCACAAAGGCACCGTTCGCGCCATGGACTTGCGGCAAATCAAGACCGGTCCCGAAGATTTCGGCCTGATGACCTACGACCCGGCTTTTGTGAACACCGCCTCATGCCACAGCGCGATCACCTTCATTGACGGCGACAAAGGCATCCTGCGCTACCGGGGCTATCCCATCGAACAATTAGCGGAGAAGTGCACCTATCTGGAAGTCGCCTATCTGGTCGTGCACGGCGAGCTACCCACGGTGTCCCAGTTGAAAGAGTGGGTCAGCAAGATCACCCACCACACCATGCTGCACGAATCGACCAAGAACTTCCTGGGGGGGTTCCGTCACGACGCCCACCCCATGGGCATGTTCATCAGTACGGTGGCGGCGCTCTCCACCATCTATCCGGACGCCCGGAATGTGCGCGACCCGGGGGTGCGCCAGCTCCAAATCTATCGCCTGATCGGCAAAGTCCCCACCATTGCCGCTTACACGTACCGGCACGGCTTCGGCTACCCATACATTTATCCCGACAACGACCTGAGCTATGCCGAGAACTTCATGAATATGCTGTGGAGGATGGCGGAGCCCAAATACCGGGCCAATACCGCCCTGGCGCGCGCGCTCGACATCCTGTTCATCCTGCACGCTGACCACGAGCAGAACTGCAGCGCCAACGTCATGCGGTCCGTCGGCAGCTCCCAAGCGGACCCGTTCGTGGCGACGGCCGCCGCGGCCGCGGCGCTCTCCGGCCCGCTGCACGGAGGCGCCAACGAAGAAGTACTGAAGATGCTCGATGAGATCGGCTCGAAGGATCGCATTCCCGCTTACATCGAGCGCGTGAAGGCCGGGCGGGTCAAGCTGATGGGCTTCGGGCACCGCGTCTACAAGAACTACGACCCCCGCGCCCGCATCATCAGGCGGGCCGCCGGACAGGTCTTCGAGGTCACCGGCAGGAACCCGAAGCTCGACATCGCGCTGGAGTTAGAGCGGATCGCGCTGGAAGATGAGTACTTCGTTAAGCGGCGGCTCTACCCCAACGTGGACTTTTACTCGGGCATTATTTACCAGGCGATGGGCTTCACACCGCATATGTTCACGGTGCTGTTCGCCATTCCGCGTACCGCCGGATGGCTGGCGCAATGGCAGGAAATGCTGCAAGACCCCGAGCAGAAGATCGCGCGCCCGCGTCAGATCTATACCGGCTACGCCCAGCGGGACTTCGTCCCGATAGAGAAACGCGGTGCGTAGACAGGGCGTCGGGCGGCTGTGTCCGCGACCGGGCGCGCCGCCCGACTGGCAACTCAGGGACTATCCGCCTTCCACACACAACGCACCCCGAAGTCGGGGTTTGCGACCTCGGGGTACGCCGCGAATCGATCCGACGCCCGGGCGAAGCTGGCACGGAACTGCCGGGATCCGCCGCGCAGACCGCGCAGCGTACTACTCCTAGCCCCTGGGGGATCTTGGGAAGGGCTATGGGGATAGTAGTGATCGTCGTACCAGTCGTTCACCCATTCCCACACGTTCCCCAGCATGTCGTACAGCCCGAAGCCGTTGGGCCGCTTTTGGGCTGCTTCGTGCGCCCGGCCGCCGCTGTTCACCTCGTACCACGCAATCTCGTCGACCTTGCCGTAACGGGCCTCGGCGCTTCCACCGCGCGCCGCGTATTCCCACTCCGCCTCCGTGGGCAACCGTCCTCCTGCCCATCGACAGTAAGCGGCCGCGCCAAACCAGTTCACGTCGATCATCGGCTGGTCATCCCCCGCCCAGTCAGGGTGGGCCTCCAGGGAAAGCGGCAATCCCCGGCTTGAAGCCGCGGCAAAACGCTTCCACGCGGCCACCGTGACTTCCGTCTGCCCGATCCAGAAGCCCTTCGTGATCCTCACCTGATGCGCGGGTTTCTCTTCATCAAAGCATTCGTTATCCCCCGGCGAGCAGCCCATCATAAATGTGCCGGGCGGTATCCAGACGTATCTGAGCCCATCCTTCGGGTTCTCTCGTACCGTGCCGGGTGTTGCCCCCGTGGTTGCTGGCCGGGCCCCAGCATTGTTGCGCTGCACAACGGCCTTGGCTTCCCGTTCCTTAGAGATTGAGAAAGGCGTGGCAGATAATCCGATCACGCAGATTGCCATCAGGATGAACAGCCGCCTCATATGCGCGCTCCTTGCGTTCGTAGCCGCGATTTTACCTCGCCGCGCGCGTGTCAGTCGAACGCCGACCGGAGGAACGACGCCATGTAGTAAGCATCGAGGTACTTGAAGGGCGTCTCCGCGGTTGTGTAATGGCCACAGGGCAGGACCGCGACCTGGTGGGGCAATCCCCGGCGGGTGAACTCGTCGATGAACTGGTGGGAGTATACCGGCAGGAAGGTCAGGTCGTAGGTAGCGTAAATGAGCAGGGATTTCTTGGGCCAGCGGGCGAACTTATCGATGTAAGCGATGGGGCTGATGGCCATCCAGGCGCGGCGCAAACCCTCCTGGTTGATGTCGCGCTCCATGCCCTGCCGCACCTGGCGCGTGGACTGGCCCAACCAAACGACGTCGCCAAAGGTCACGGAAAAGTGGTTGAAGACATTCACCGCGAGGCGCGGGTCGTGCGCGCTGGTCAGGAACGCGTAACAAGAACCGAGGCTCGTCCCCACAATCCCCAACTCGGTGTAACCCTGCATTTCCAGCCAATCCAGGCAGGAGCGGGCGTCGATCACGGCTTGGCGTCCGGCATCAAGCGTGCGGCCAAGGTTGGCAGACACGGCGTAGTCGGCACGCTCGGTTTCCGCGGGCTTGCGATAGTCGTGGTAGGGCAGGCTCAGGCGCAACGCCGCGAAGCCCAGGATGTTGAAGATCCGGCAGAGTGCGTTGTGGCTTTGGGCATCGGCATTCCACTGCGGCAGCACCAGCAGCGCCCGCCGATGCCCCGCCGGAAACCAGCGAGCCCTGGCGAGATTGTTGACGGAGCACGGGGTGCGTACTGGGGAAGTGAAAAGCAGGAAATCGCCTTCCAGGCGGAAATCACGGGGAGTCCGATAAGCGTAGAAGTCGTCACTGCGGGAGACAATCTGCTCATTCAGTTGGGCAAGGTACGCCTCGGGATTCGCCAGCGCCCACTCGCGCGTACCATTCACTCCCGGCCAGCGCTCGGCCCAGTCAAGTCCCCACTCCAAGGGGCGGACCACGCGGTTCGTGTCGCGGGCGTTCAGCCGGCTCTCCCAGGCATACATCCAATCTCGATAGCGGTCCCAGATCACTGTGCCATCCCAGCTCTGAAATGTTTATTATACCTGACGAGGCCTTGCCTCAGACCCACGAGCGCCTCGGTTCGGCGGAGGGCCGGCGTTTCAACGCCGCGACGTACGTAATCACACTGGGGAGGAACCGCCATGGAACAAGAACCCAAGAAACTGCACAAAAGCTTTCACTATCAAAGTGGAATTCAATGGCTGCAAGGCCGCCGAGGACTGCTCTCCGCCTCGACACGGCCAGGCATCGAAGTGTCAAGCCCTCCCGAGTTCAAAGGCGAACCGGGCCTCTGGACGCCGGAGGAGCTGCTTGTTTCCGCCGTCAACAGTTGCTTGTTGATGACCTTTTTGGCTTATGCGCAACGTGAAGAGCTCGACCTTGCCGCGTTCGACAGCGCAGCCGAAGGGCTTCTGGAATACTCGGAAGGCAAGTACAGGATCACCGAGGTCGTCCTGAAACCAAACTTGACCGTGAATTCCGAGGAAGATGTGCTGGTGGCTCGCGACGTTTTGGAAAGAGCGCATCGTGACTGCATCATCAGCAATTCGGTCCGCGCCAGGGTGAAGATCGTCCCGCAAATTCGCTGGAAGCCCGGAACGACGAGCGAATAGCGGCTCGCACGACGCAGATCGCTTCATACGCCGACGCCGCAATCGGCGCACCGACCTCCGCGATCGAGCTTCTCCCGCACAGGGCGGCGGGGCAGAGTGGTCGGCCCTGCGGACTCGACGCAGCGAGCGGCTTGTCGCGGTTGGCGCTCTCCCCCACCACAACCGATGGGTTTCCTCAGATCCCCGGGGTACGGCTGATTCCGCCTCGCGGGACGACGGCTCAGCCCCGCTTGCCTGCTCGATGTTGCTCGATTTTCCGTTTGACAAATAGGTTTGATTCTGATATAATAACAAGTGGGGTATTCGTATCTTGACAGTGTTACTCGCATCCTTATGCCGGCACTTTGCGGCGCGTACCCCGGGAGGATCAATTCCATGGATCATTCCAAGGCAAGCCTCACTGCACTGTTTTCCGCGTTCGCCCGCGCGTACCACGCGAGGCACGACGCTCCGAAGATCTTCGACGACTTTCTGGCCCAGCAGCTCTTCGCGCCCGAGGAATTCGCGGCGTTCGAGCGAAACCTGGCCGACGCCCTCAACTTCTTCGATCCCGAGGCTGCGGCGGCTCGGCCCGACCTGCGGACGGCGCTGGCCTGGGTGATGCAGGGGATTGCACCCATCACCCTCAGCCGAGCGCGCTACGCCGAGGACCTTCTGGAGACGTCCCTCCAGCAGGGCACCCGGCAGTACGTCCTCCTCGGCGCGGGGTTGGATACCTTCGCCTTTCGAAGGCAAGAGCTGCTACAGCGGCTTCAGGTCTTTGAGCTGGATCATCCAGCCACCCAGGCCGACAAGCAGCGCCGGATCGCGAGGGCGGGCTGGTCCATACCGAAGGGGTTGCACTTTGTCCCCGTCGACTTTGCACAGGGAGACCTGCCATCGGCGCTGCGCAACTCGTCACTCGACCCCTGTGCCCTCACGTTTTTTGGTTGGCTGGGCGTGACCTACTACTTGGCGCGCGAGGTGGTCTTCGAAACGCTGCGTTCGCTGGCGTCGCTAGCGCCTCGCGGCAGCCAGGTCGTCTTCGATTACCTTGACGCCGAGGCTTTTATTCCAGGAAAGGCCCCGCGGCGTGTGCAGCTTATGCCGGTCGCGGCGGAGCGTTGCGGCGAACCGATGCAGACCGCGCTGGATTCATCGTCGTTGTCCGCGGCCCTCGCCGGAGTCGGACTGACCCTGCGCGAGCACCTCGCTCCCGAGCAGATTCAGGCGCGCTACTTCGCCCATCGTCGTGATGGCTACCGCGCTTTCGAGCACGTGCACTTCGCCGCGGCGGCTGTGGCCTGAGGGAGACTCACTCCTTCCAACGATATATTCGGATCTTCCGGGAGTGGGGTTTGCCATCGAAGTAAATCATATGTACTCTGTGTGAGTAAATTAACTTTACTCAAAGGGGGGCAATAATGCAGCAGCGTACGACCAGAGTCAATCCTTCGGAAGAGACCATCAAGATTGGTCCGTTAGGAATCCGGTTCCTTCTCACGGGCGATGATTCCAACGGCAGCGTTTCAGTGTTCGAGGTTCTCGTCCCCGTCGGGCAGAAGCTGGCGGCGCCGGCCCACAAGAACGACGCCTACGAGGAGATCCTCTACGGCATCAAGGGCGTCCTGACCTGGACGGTTGACGGCACGCCCATCGAGGTTGGTCCCGGGCAGGCGCTGTGCATCCCCCGAGGCGCGGTGCACCGCTTCGATAACCTCGGCAGCGAGGATGTGAAACAGCTCGCCGTCATAACCCCAGCGATAATGGGCCCCGCGTACTTCCGTGAAGCTGCCGAAGTAATCGGTGCCGCCGCCGGCGGCCCGCCCGACCGCGCGAAGATGACGGAAGTCTTCCGGCGTCATGGCATGACGGTGGCCGCGCCCCCGCCTGCTAAGTAGCGGGCGGCTGGTATGGTTTCGCCCCGTCGCAGCCCCCCGGGCTGCCCTCTGTTGTTCCCGGGACGCCGCACTGGTTAAAAGATCCAAGTACATCGGAAACCCTCCTTAGTAAGTGTTATAAACTTCTTGCGAGTTGGGAAATGCCCGTTTTGAAGCGATGGAGATCTTCGCCAACAAAAAAATGAAGGTCGCTGAAAACTCCTCTCGAGAGTTTCCTTGTCTCCTCGCTCAAGAAGAGGACGACCGCCCGGAGGCCACAGTGCCCGAAGCACCTCCCGGCGATTACGGGGCTCTGGGCCCGAGGGCGGAACAGTCAACCCTTTTCGAGTTTCACTCGTCGAACCTTTGGTTTGCCCAAAGGACAGTTGGGGTACAATTGGGCGCTCTACGTTTTGGAGGGCTGATATGAAACGGGGCGCAAGAGGACTCGTATCACTCGGGATTCTTCTCGCGGGGTTATCCGCTGGCTACGTTTACGGGCAGGCCAACGATCAGGCTTGGCGCGATCAAGGCATTGTGAACCTCAACAAGTCGCCTTACGCCAAGCTCCACAGTGTGCCCGTCCACGCCGTCACGATTGGGGACGGCTTTTGGGGCCAGCGTCGGAAGACGGCTGTGGAAAAGAGCATCCCGAGCATTTGGCAATTGATTGAAGCGCACGGCTACGTGGACAACTTCCGCCGTCTCTCGAAAGGCAAGAACGTTCCGCGCAAAGGCCCGGTCTTTACCGACACGGACCCTTACAAGTGGATTGAAGCGGTGGCCATGTTCTTGCAGTCGGGGGACCGGCCTGAGCTGCGCATGATCGCCGAGCAGACCATCGACGAGATTGTGGCGGTCCAAGAGCCGAGCGGCTATCTGGACACCTACTTCCAGGGCGACAGAGTCAAGGATCGCCTGCTTCCCGCGACACTTGATTATGGCCACGAGGATTACTCTCTCGGCCACATGCTGCAATCAGCGATCGCTTACTACCGCGCGACCGGCGATCGGAAGTTCCTCGACGCTGCCACGCGCTTTGCGGACTATATCGCCCGGGATTTTGGTCCGGACAAGAAACCGTTCCTCGCGGGGCATCCGGTCATTGAGATGGGCCTCGTCGAGCTCTATCGCACCACAGGCGACCAGCGCTACTTGGATTTGGCAGGCTACATCCTGAACGGCGACCCACGGATCGAGCGGCCGCCCTATCGGGTGATGTACACCTTCAGCGGGATCCCGTTCACGGAGAGGACTCACATGCAAGGTCACGCTGTGCGCGCCATGTACGCCTGCAGTGGGGCGACGGACTATTATCTCGAAACCGGCGACCCGAAATACTGGCGCACCCTCGAGAATCTCTGGCAGGACACCGTAAACACCAAGATGTATATCACCGGCGGCCTGGGGGCGCGCTGGGAAGGCGAGGCGTTCGGGGATGCCTACGAACTGCCCAACGCCCGTTCGTACGCGGAGACCTGCGCCGCTATTGGCGGCGTGATGTGGAACTGGCGCATGCTCGCCGCCACCGGCGATGCGCGTTTCACCGACGTCCTGGAGCGCATGCTATACAACGCCGTCAACGCCGGCATGTCACTCGACGGAAAGCTCTACTGCTACGTTAATCCACTCGAAACATCGGGAAAGGTCGACCCCGACCGGCACGGTAGCGGCGGTACGATTCGCAATCCTTGGTATGACGTGCTTTGCTGCCCGCCCAACATCGAGCGCACGCTCGGCGCACTGCCGGGCTACATGTACAGCACCAGCCCGGATGGGTTGTACGTACACCTTTACGACAACTCGCGGCTCGATTGGCATTTGCAGGACGGCACGGGCCTTAAAGTGGAGCAGAAGACCGGCTATCCCTGGGACGGCAACGTGGAGATCACCGTCTCACCCGCCACCGAGAAGGAGTTTACCCTTTACGTGCGCATTCCGGGCTGGACCAAGGGCACGAAGGTTCGCACCACCACCCAGGCGAGCCTGGAGGGCGGTAAGCCGGGCTCGTATCTCGCGATCCGCCGGAGTTGGAAGCCAGGTGATAAGGTGCAGCTGGAGTTTGACATGACGGCGCGGCTCATCGCCTCAAACCCGAAGGTTCAGGAAAACGCCCGCAAGGTCGCCCTGCAGCGCGGGCCGCTCATCTACTGCCTGGAACAACCCGACCAGCCGGAAAATGTATCCGTAGCGGACATGGCAATCTCTCCCGACCAGAAGGGACGCTTCCGCACAGAACACCGAGCAGATCTGCTGGGCGGAATCACCGTGGTCCACTATCAGGGGCTCGCTTATGAGCCGGCGAGCGCGCAAGAACCGCTCTATGGCGCTGTCCAACCCGAGACGAAAAGGTCCGGCCGCGAGGTCGAGTTAACTTTCATCCCCTACTACGCCTGGGCCAACCGCCAAGCCAGCGCCATGCGCGTGTGGATTCCATATGCGCAAGGGGAATAACGGGGACGGAACGAACCTCGCGTCACAGGGTAGATAGGGGCCTGCGCGGAGCGAAGGGGGGCAATCGTTTGAAGTGGCCCGCTGCCAAGATCTTTTTGAGCGAGATTATTCGCACCATCGACGGTCCACTCGCTCCCCTGGCTGACACCGAGGAGCTCCGGCGCTTGGTGAAGCGGGACAGGAAGCACCGCGCACTCTTTAGCCCGGATTTCTCGCCACAGGATGGTTTTTTCCCGGCGGGCGGGAGGGCGGGGTGAGAAATTCGGCCTAGTGGTTTCCGCAGATCGCCGGCCCGCTTCCGCCGCGCGGGTTCTCCGCATCAAACCTGCGCTTCAATGCGGTTGACCACGGTCTTCAGGGCCTTGATGCGCGCCCACCATTTCCAGTTACCCTCTATGATGGTCCAGGGAGCGTACTCGGTGTCCGTCTTCTCGAACATCTCTTCCAAAGCCTCAATGTAGTCGTCCCACTTTTCGCGGTTGCGCCAGTCCTCTTCCGTCAGCTTCCAGTTCTTCCAGGCATCTTTCTCGCGCTTCTTGAAGCGATCGAGTTGCTCTTTCTTGGAGATGTGGACCCAGAACTTGACCAGGACCAGCCCATCATCAGTCAGCGTGCGCTCAAATTCATTGATCTCGCGGTAGGCGCGCTGCCAATCCTCTTTCTTCGCGAACTTCTCGACGCGCTCCACGAGCACGCGGCCGTACCAAGTGCGATCGAAGATGCCGATGCGGCCGCGGGGCGGCAGCCGCAGCCAGAAGCGTCGCAGCCAATGGTGCGCCTTCTCCCCAGGACTGGGCGCGCCGATCGGATGCACTTCGTAGCCGCGGGGGTCAAGGGCTTCGGTCAGCCGCTTGATGTTTCCTCCCTTGCCTGCCGCGTCACACCCCTCGTAGGCCACCGCAACAGCAAGGCCCTTTTCGATGCTCTTACGCTGCAACTTCAAAAGCTTGAATTGATACTCTTCCAGCAGCTCTTCGTATTCCTCTTTCGATTCCAGTTTCTTGTCGAGATCGAGCTTGTCGAGGTACCCCATGGCATTACCTCCTGCAGGTCAAGGCGACGGGAATAAGCGAATGTGAAGGAGCACGCGGCGAGCGCACAGGCAAGCCCTTGCGTGCTGCAGTCGATCTTCGATGGAAAACCATCGCATCGTCTGGGCGCGGATTCTACCAGAACACCCTACGAGGTCGCAAAGGATTTTGGATTTTAGATTTTAGATTTTAGATTTTAGATTCTAGACTCTATGGAGTTCTGCAGAACCGAGTGACGCGACCCCCTCACCCCCGGCGAGGGGCGAAGCCCCTCCCCCCTCCACGGCGCGAGGTAGGGGGCCGTGGGCAAAAAGCAAAGCGCCGGTCCCCAAGAACGGGACCGGCGCTGGTCGGTAAGAGCCGGAGTGTTATCGAGAAGCTCCCGGCTTAGTGTTTTCCGTGGTGAGGTTCAGGGTGCTCGGCGGGCGCCGCCTGGTCCGGTTTTGCGCCGGTCTTGGCGCGCTGGTCGCGCAGGACCGCTTTACGGCTCAGCCGGACCTTATTGCCCTCCACCGAGATCACCTTCACCAGCAACTGGTCACCCACTTTCAACTCGTCACGGACGTCGCGGATGCGATGCTCCGCCACTTCGCTGATGTGCAGGAGCCCATCGGTCCCGGGAAATATCTCCACGAAGGCGCCGAAATCCGCCAGCCGCACGACTTTACCCAGGTAGGTCTTGCCCACCTCGGCATCCGCCAGCAGATCGCGGATCATCTTCATGGCCTTTGCCGCGGAAGGCTCATCGGTGGCGGCCACGTTGACGCGACCATCATCTTCGACGTCGATCTTCACGCCCGTCTGCTCGATGATTCCGCGAATGACTTTCCCGCCCGGACCGATGAGTTCACCGATCTTCTCCGGATTGATCCGCAACGCGTAGATGCGTGGCGCGTAGGCCGAGATGTCGGTGCGCGACTCGCCCAGCGTCTCCAGCATTTTGCCGAGCACGTGGAGGCGTGCGGCCTTGGCCTGGTTCAACGCTTCCGACATGATGGAGGGCGTGATGCCGGTGATCTTGATATCCATCTGCAGCGCCGTGATGCCGTCCTTGGTACCTGCCACTTTGAAATCCATGTCGCCGTAATGATCTTCGGCGCCCGCGATATCCGTGAGGATCGCGTATTGGTCGCCTTCCTTCACCAGGCCCATGGCAATGCCCGCGACCGGCGCCTTGATGGGAACGCCGGCATCCATCAGGGCGAGCGTTCCACCGCAAACGGTGGCCATCGAGGATGATCCGTTCGATTCCAGGATGTCCGACACCACGCGGATCGTGTAAGGGAAATCGGGCTCTTGCGGAATCATGTTGATCAGGGCGCGCTCTGCCAACGCTCCGTGGCCGATTTCGCGGCGGCCGGGACCGCGCAGGAACGCCACCTCCCCCACGCTGAACGGTGGAAAGTTGTAGTGGAGCATGAAACGCTTGAACGCCTCGCCCTCCAGCACGTCGAGGCGCTGCATATCTTCGGCGGTCCCGAGCGTGGCCGTCACCAGGGCCTGCGTCTCGCCGCGCGTAAACAGCCCCGAGCCGTGCGTGCGCGGCAGGATGCCCACCTCGCAACTGATTTCGCGAACCTGATCGAAGGCACGCTGGTCAGGCCGCCGGCGCTTCAGCACCACGTCGTCGCGGAACAGGCGTTCCTCCAACGCGTCGAAGTAGTGGGCCACCAACCGGCGCTTTTCCGCATCGTCCTCGGGGTAGCCCTCCACCAGCGCTTCGCGCAACTCGGCGATCTCGCGATGGCTCTCCTGCTTGATGTACTTGGAAGTATCCATCGCCTCGTGGAGCGGCTCTTCGACTTTGCCCCGCACTTCCTCGTAAAGCGCTTCATCGCGCTTGGGCGCGGTGAACTCGTGCTTCTTCAACCCCAGCTTTGCGAAGAGCTCCTTCTGTGCGGCCACAATCCTGCGGATCTCCCCGTGCGCATACTGAATCGCATCGATGATGGTTGCTTCGGAGACTTCCTTCGCACTCGCCTCCACCATCACGATAGCGTCTTCCGTGCCCGCCACGACCAGGTTCAGCTGGCTGTTCTTGATCTCCGTGTACGTGGGATTAGTAACCAGGCGGCCTTCCACCAATCCCACCCGCACCGCGCCCACCGGCGCAGGAAAGGGGATGTCCGAAAGGTAGAGCGCTGCGGCGCCCGCCACCAGTCCCACGACGTCCGGGTTGTTGTCGGAGTCGGCGGAAAGCACCAGCGCGATGACCTGCGTTTCATCCCGGAAGCCTTCCGGAAAGAGCGGCCGGATGGGGCGGTCGATCAGCCGGCTGGTAAGAATCTCTTTCTCGGTGGGTCGTCCTTCACGTTTGAAGAAGCCGCCGGGAATCTTCCCCGCGGCGTAAGTGTATTCACGATAGTCTACCGTGAGGGGAAAGAAATCAATCCCTTCGCGCGGGTCGGTGGAACAAGCTGTGGCCAACACCACCGTGTCGCCGTAACGCACGTAGGCAGATCCATTGGCTTGCTTGGCCAGCTTGCCACATTCAATAGAAAGGGTATTCACACCCAGGGGAATGCTCACTTGTTGCATCTAAATCCTCCAAAGATCTTCGCCGAGCGCCACAGAGGGTCGCACTAGCGGGCCAGACCATGCTAGATTCCCGGCCGGCGGCGTGGACCGCACACCGTAGGGTCAGGCATGCCGGTTCTTTAAGGAGTTGGGAATCGAGGTGGATGCTGAATGGATGGTAACCCTAAGCCCGGGCTGAAGGCGCCCTTAAAAGGAAAAGCGACCCGCGCCGGCAAACCGGGGGGTCGCCTCGACTCGACACCTTGTCTGTTGACAGATTTCGAAACCTTTCCTATCACACACCGGGCTACTTGCGGATGCCCAACTTTTCGATGACCTCTTTGTAAGCCTCAGGGTCGCGCCGTTTCAGATACTCCAACAGCCGCTTGCGCCTGCCCACCATATTCAGCAAACCACGCCGCGAAGCGTGGTCTTTACGGTGAACCCGAAAGTGCTCGGTCAGGTAATTGATCCGACCGCTGAGCAGCGCAACTTGAACTTCCGGTGAGCCTGTATCCTTGGCATGGACTCGATATCGTTCTATCGTGCTGATTTTGGACTCACGGGCCAACGGCATCCGCCAATCTCCTCGCTTCTCATCTCTTCTTATGTACGCAAAGAGGCTAACATGTTCCTTGGGATTTGGCAAAAGGAATTCAGCCCCTCGGAGTTGATCGCGAGAATTGGGCAGGAAGGCCCTGCTTCCTGCACCGCGGCTCATTCTCCCGCGCCTACCGCACCCCGGGAAGGCATGACCAGGATTTCTTCCATCGTGGCCCGCCGCGGCTGGACAAGCGCACTGATTACGGCGGCCGCCACATCTTCCGGCTGCACCAGGTCCTGCCCGTGCAGGGGGAAATCAAATTCCTTCTTCATTCGCGTGTTCGTCATCCCCGGCAGGATCGCGGTCACTCGTATGCTCTGCGCGCGGAGTTCCCGGCGCAGCACGTCCGTCAATCCCAGCGCGCCGAACTTTGAGGCGGTGTAGGCGGAACAATTTGGAAATGCCACGCGGCTGGAAATTGAAAGGATATTGACCACATCGCCGCAACTGCGTTTGAGCAGCGGCAACGCCGCCTGGGTAGTGAGGAAAATGGAAGTGAGGTTTGTCTCGAGGTTCCGCCGCCAATCCTCCAGCGTGGTCTTCCGAAAGGGCTTGTAGGTGAACACCCCCGCGTTGTTGATCAGAACATCCAGCCGGCCAATTCTCTTTTTAACCGCGGCGAAGAGCCGCTTCACATCTCCGGGCTTGGTGACGTCTGTGGCCGCGCTCATCACAGTACCCGGCACCTGCGCCACGGCCTGCCCCAGCGGCCGGCGATTCCGCGCGACCAGGATCAGCCGGGCGCCCTCCTGGCCTAAGGTTTTCGCGATCGCCAGACCGATCCCGCGGCTGGCGCCCGTCACCAGAATGACCTTGCCTTCAAGGGTTCCCATGCATAGTCGAAACCGGGATTCGGAGTTCGGCATTAGGAGTTCGGAGCTCGGGAGTCAGCGATTGCTTCCCCGAATCGACCGCATAGATTGAGAGCTCCAAATCGGGCCACCGTGACTTTTGCTGATTCCCGAATCCTGCATCCTCCCTCGTTCCGCTCTCTCCCGCCCCTCTTTTCCGACTCCGGACGCTCGACTCGTCCTCAACTTCTCTCCTTCACCAGCCGCAGGAATTCCGAGCGGGTCATTTCGCACTCGCGGAATTCGCCGAGCATATGGGAAGTCACGGCAATGGAATTTTGCTTTTCCACGCCCCGCATGATCATGCAGAGGTGGCGCGCCTCGATGATGACGCCCACGCCCTGCGGCTTGATCTTCTGCATGATGGTCTCCGCAATCTGCACCGTGAGGCGCTCCTGGACCTGCAGGCGGCGCGCGAAGACATCGACAAGGCGTGGAATCTTGCTGAGCCCGATGACCTTGCCGTTGGGAACGTAAGCCACGTGGCAGCGCCCGAAGAACGGCAGCAGGTGATGTTCGCAGAGGCTGAAGACCTCAATGTCTTTTACAATCACCATCTCGTCGTAGGCCACCGAATAAAGCGCACCGTTCAGCACTTTGTCAACATCCTGCTGGTAGCCGCTGGTCAGGAAGCGCAGGGACCTCGCCACCCGCGCTGGAGTCTTCAGGATGCCCTCGCGCTCTGGGTCTTCCCCCACCTCGCGCAGCAGGTTTCGAACTGCCTCCGTGATGGGATCCGCTGGCACGGATGGTTCGATTTCCTCGAGCTTCGAAAGTTCATCCGCTCTCATAACTTTGCTCATCGTATTCCTTTCTCCCGGCTCGCGTGTTCGCCCACGCATTCGAAAGAATTGAGGCTGGTCTCTTCCAGGCGCACACGGTCAAGCCGCACGCGACGCCCCGAACCTGCCTTCTCCAGGGGATCCCGCAGAAGGTTGTAGATCTCCAGGCAGAGGTTTTCCGTCGTGGGAACTCGCGTGCGAAAGTTCTCCACATCCAGGTTCAGATTCTTGTGGTCGAGTTGTTCGAGCACGTGCTCCGCCACGATCCCGTCCAGCGCCACGAGGTCAAACACCATGCCCGTGGCGGGATCGATCGGCCCCCCAACCGTCACTTCCAACAGATAGTTGTGCCCGTGCCCGTTGGGGTTGTTGCACTTCCCATAAACACGCCGGTTCTCTTCCACGCTCAGCGCCTCGTTGTGCAGACGATGTCCCGCACAAAACCGGTATCGACGCGTCAGGTAAACCATCACTCTCCGTAGTAATCCACGAACAGGTCAGGGGTCTCGTACACCCGGATTCGATGCAGCTTGCCGTGGGTAAGTTTCGGCGCCAGCAAGTTCCAGATCTCGACAGCAATGTTCTCCGTGGTGGGATTCTTGTCGGCGAAGGCCGGAACTTCCTTGTTCAGGAACTTGTGATCCATTGATTGGATCACCTCTTGTTCCAGCAACGCCTTCAATCCTTTCAGGTCAAGCACCATGCCCGTGAGGGGATCAATCTCGCCGCCCACCGTTACTTCCACCGTGTAGTTGTGACCGTGGCCCAGGGGATTATGGCATTTGCCGAAGATCCGCCGGTTTTCTTCCGGGCTGAAATTCGGATTGTGATAGTAATGCGAGGCGGAAAACTCCGCCCGGCGCGTCACGTAGATCATCCCTTCCCTCTCGTCGCGTAATGGCGGCCTTTCCACTCGATGCGTCCCGTTGCCCTGTGGGCACGCGCGGAATTCAGCACCAACCCGCCCACGAGCATCGCCCCGATCACCTGATACCTCGCCAGAGCAGGGTCAAATCCCAGCCGCGCCAATGTCTGCCGGTAATTCCACTGACGCCCTAGCACTACCAGAAGGAAGCCGATCGCCGTCAGTGTCGCACCCGTGCGTCCTTGTCCCACTGCCGCCCACAAACACGCGCCGACAAAACCCCACACGGGCAACACGTCGAGCAGCCAGAGTGACACGACCGTTACCAGCATCCGTTGCAGATTCCCCGCGTACAGAAGATACAGATTCTTGCTCCAGCCGCGCCACATGTCGCCGAAGCTTTGGTACATGTGCGTCCGCACCCAGCGGGCGCCCGGCAGAAATATCAACCTGCCCCCCCGCGATTTGATCCTCCGTGCCAGCTCCACGTCTTCGAGGATCTCCCGCTTCACCGCCTCGTGCCCGCCACTCCGCTCGTAGACTTCCCTGCGGATGAGCAGATACTGCCCGTTCGCAGCGGCCGCAGGCGATTTCGGATCGGAGACGTCCTCAAACCGAAAGAGGCGCGAAAGCTCCACGTACACCCGCGGGATGACCGATTTCTCCCACCACGTCGGCGTCTCCTGCCCCGGGGAAACCGAAAGCAGGTCGGCGTGCTCGCCCTCCGCGCGCTCCAACAGCTCCGCCAGGCTTCCCGAGAGGTGTTCGGTATCGGCGTCTGTAAAGAGCAGCCAATCGCCCGTGGCCGCGCGCGCGCCTTCGGCCACTGCGTGAGTCTTGCCCAGCCAGCCTTTCGGCAGCGACTCCACGCGCAGCGTGCGCAAGCGGGGAATCTCGCTTTTCAGCCCGGCCAGAATTTCCGGCGTCCGGTCCTCAGACTGGTCATCCACAACCAGGATTTCTCGGATACCCTGTTGCCTTGCCAGCGACCTCACCACGCGCGCGATGTTGGCTTCCTCATTGCGGGCCGGGACGATGACCGACACCCGTTCCTGGAGGCTCGCGTTCATCCGCTTGACCCACATCCGGCCCCTGGCTCGCGCGCCCGGACCGGCCTTGAAATCGCATGACGAGATACAAACTTTCATTATAATAGACGGCCCCGGTATGAGCAAAACAAACGCCTTCAAAGTCGCGGGCCTGCTCTTGGTTCTCGGCGGAGCCGTCTACCTCGCCCTGCGCCAGCGCCAGCCGCGCCCGCTGACCATTGGTGATAGCGCCCCGCATTTCACCGTGCCGGCTTTCCCTTCGGGGTCGCTCGACTTGAGCAAGTACCGCCGGCAAGTTGTGGTATTGAATTTCTGGGCCACGTGGTGCCCGCCTTGCGTCGAGGAAACGCCGAGCCTCGAGAAGTTCGCAGAGAGAGTACAGAGTCAAGGGGTGGTTGTCGTCGGCGTGAGCGTTGATGAAGACCGAAAAGCACTGCAAGAGTTCATCGGCAAGTACGGCATCACCTATGCGATGGGGCTCGATCCGGATCGAGCCCTCGCCGCGCGCTTCGGCACGTTCAAATTCCCGGAGACCTACATCCTGGACCGTCACGGGCGCGTCGCCGAAAAACTGGTAGGCGCCGTCAGTTGGGACGACCCCCGCATCCAAAGCTTTGTCCAGGAACTCGCCCGCGGCTCCGGACGGTAGGCAAGTCGGCCCTTTTCGCGCGATCCCCGTGTTCCCGGAAGCTACACTCCTGGGACGACGCCGGAATTCAAGGCGTTCAGCACGATTCGCCACAGGCTGACTACCTCGACCACCACCTCTTCCTCCGGCACCGTGACCCTCGCCTGTCGGTTGAAAAGCCGGGCTTGATAGATAATCCCCGCCAATGTCGCCGCGACCATAGGGTCATGTTCCCCGAAAGCTCTTTCCGCTTTCGGGCGCGTTAGTTTCTTCGCCATAAACTCCTCTCATCCGTGCCAGTCCTGTGACCGCCTAACGAAGTCGCGAGCACGTTCTGCCCACACGGCGCTTGGGTTGACTGCAAACACCTCCGCAAAATACCCAATCAAGAGGGCACGGGACTGGTCCGCTGGTGGGATTCTAGCACACGCGCCCTGCGCTTCCGCACGCATGGCTTGTCGCGTTGCCCCCGGGTAGCTTAATATCGAATTGAGGTGTGGCCACGTGATCGATCCGGTTTGCGGTATGGAGGTAAACCCCGAGGACGCCGCCGGTTCCTGCCAATACCAGGATAAGCAATACTACTTCTGCAATGGGTCTTGCCTCGAACGTTTCCAGCGAGACCCCGAAGCATTCCTCGCGCCGCCCGCGGAGCGCGCCGGCGCCCCGCCCGCAGACGCCGGCACCGTCTACACCTGCCCGATGGATCCGGAAATCAGCCAGCCAGGCCCGGGCGCATGCCCTAAGTGCGGCATGGCGCTGGAGCCGCGCACCGTCACGCTGGAAGAGGAAAAGAACCCGGAACTCGCCCTCATGGCGCGGCGCTTCTGGATCAGTCTGGCGCTGACGGCGCCGGTATTACTTCTGGCCATGTCGGTCATGCTCCCCGGACGAGCTCTCGAGCACGCGGTACCTGCGCACCTGCTGCCCTGGGTCGAATTTGCGCTCGCCACTCCTGTGGTCCTCTGGGGAGGTTGGCCGTTTTTCCAGCGCGGTTGGGCTTCCCTCGTCAACCGCCGCCTGAACATGTTCACGCTCATCGCCATCGGCACAGGGACGGCCTACCTCTACAGCATCGTCGCCACGCTCTTCCCGCAGATCTTTCCGGAATCCTTCCGCCTGCCTTCGGGTGAAGTTCCTGTGTACTTTGAAGCTGCCGCGGTCATTACCACGCTCGTGCTGCTGGGTCAGGTTCTCGAACTCCGCGCACGGAGCCGCACCAGCAGCGCGCTGAAGGCCTTGCTCGGGCTCGCGCCCAAGACCGCACGCCTGCTTCGCGACGACGGCTCGGAAGAGGACGTTCCTCTCGACCGCGTCCATGCCGGTGACCGCCTGCGCGTGCGCCCCGGTGAGAAAGTTCCCGTGGATGGCGTCGTGCTCGAGGGCCGAAGTTCCATTGATGAATCGATGGTGACCGGCGAACCGATTCCCGTCGAAAAGGTAACCGGAGACCGCGTCACGGGCGGCACCGTAAATGGCACGGGCGGCTTTGTGATGCATGCCCAGCGCGTCGGCAGCGAAACGCTGCTCGCGCAAATCGTGCGCATGGTCAGCGAGGCCCAGCGCAGTCGTGCGCCCATTCAGCGCCTCGCGGACGTGGTCGCGTCCTATTTCGTCCCGACGGTAGTGGGTATCGCGGCGCTCACCTTTGTCGTGTGGTCGCTGGCCGGCCCGCAGCCGCGGCTTGCCCACGCTCTGGTGAACGCCGTGGCCGTCCTCATCATCGCCTGCCCCTGCGCACTCGGACTCGCCACGCCCGTTTCGATTATGGTCGGCACGGGCCGGGGTGCGCTCGCCGGCGTACTGATTCGCAACGCTGAGGCGCTCGAAATCCTCTCGAAGGTCGACACGCTGGTCATTGACAAGACCGGAACGCTCACCGAGGGCAAGCCGCGCGTTGCCGCCATCCAACCGCAGCCCGGCTGGAACGAATTGGAACTGTTGCGCTTTGCCGCGAGTCTGGAGCGCGGCAGCGAACATCCTCTGGCCGGCGCCCTAGTCGGCGCTGCCCAAGACAAATCGGTCGCGCCTTCCGAGGTCAAAGACTTCCGCTCCCTTACGGGTCAAGGCGTGACCGGTGTCGTCGAGGGCAGAACCGTAGCTCTGGGCAACGCCGCACTCTTCCAGAATCTCGGCATCTCGCTCGGCAACTTGCTTCACGAGGCCGAGGACCTGCGGCGCGAAGGCGCGACCGCCATTTTCCTCGCCGTCGACCGCCAACCTGCGGGCTTGCTCGCCGTGACGGATCCCATCCGGGCATCGACGCCGGAGGCCATTCGCCTGCTCCACCAGGAAGGTCTTCGCATCCTCATGCTGACGGGCGACAGCCGCAGCACGGCCGACGCCGTGGCGCGCCAGCTGGGAATCGATGCCGTCGAAGCGGAAGTCCTGCCGGCGCGCAAGGGCGAAGTCGTGAAGCAACTTCAGTCCAGGGGCCACATCGTGGCCATGGCCGGGGACGGCATCAACGACGCCCCCGCGCTCGCGCAAGCGCAAGTCGGCATCGCTATGGGGACCGGGACCGATGTGGCTATGGAAAGTGCTGGCATCACGCTTGTGAAGGGCGACCTGCGGGGCATTGTGCGTGCGCGACGGCTCAGCCGGGCCACCCTGCGCAACATCCGGCAGAATCTCTTCTTCGCCTTCGTCTATAATGCGATCGGCGTGCCAGTAGCCGCAGGTGTACTCTACCCCGTGTTTGGATTGCTTTTGAGTCCAATGATCGCAGCAGTCGCCATGACCTTCAGTTCGGTATCCGTGATCAGCAACGCGCTGCGGCTGCGAAAAGCAGAGATTTAAAGGGGTGAGCATCTATGACCTTTCTGAAAACTCGCTACACTCTGAAAAAGGAACTAACACCCCAAGACCTTGACCGCCTCTCCCGGCTCTCTACGGTTTACGGAATTCGCGGGCTCTCGTTCGAGGATCGTGACCTAGTTGTCGAATACGATGCGTCCCGCATTCACGAAGCAGAAGTGCTCGCGCACATCCGCAAGACCGGTGTTCCCGCGGACCCCCAGCGACCGATTCCGTGGGGCGGCCTCGACTACACAGGCGAATTTCGCGACTTCGCCTGGCCGACGCAGGGGCTCTCTCCCGCCAATCAAAAAGCGAAATGACGGCAAGGCCCGCCACGCATCCCGGTCTTCAATCGACGTCACCTTGCTTCTGAGGCGTTTTCGGGGCGTTTGTTAGAGCACCTTCGCCGCTGCCTCTGGATTCGACACGGCGAGGATCACCGTCGCTTTGCCGATGCCTTTCTCGATGGAGCCATAGGCGTACTTGACATCGAGGTTGTGGTCAGCGAGTTTGCGCGTCAGTTTCCCCAAAGCGCCCGGACGGTCCGAGACCTGCACGGCCAGCACGTCCTCTTCCGTGAATTTCAGCCCCATGGCCTCCAGCACTTTCCGCGCAGTTTCGCCATTGTTCACGACCAGCCGGATGGGCGCCACCCCCGTCTGTTCGGGAACCATCAACCCCACGATATTCACGGCTTTCTCCGCCAGCTTGCTGCAGAGCTCCGCCAACGCCCCGCGCTTGTTTTCCACCATCACTGAAAGTTGTTTCGTCAGCGTCACGCCCAACCTCCTCGCTTCCCGGGCAGCATACTCGCGGCCCCGCAGGGAAGCTAGTGCATGCTTATGAGAACGCGCGCCATTTCGCGAACCAGAAGGGCGGGGTGGAACCTGTCCCGGCAATCCCGCAAGGCGGGACGGGAACCCCGCCATACCGATGCGCTCTCCCCCACACCCCAGCCCTCTCCCCCGCCCGCCCGGGGCAGAGGGTGTCCGAAGGACAGGTGAGGGGGCCGCCTCGGCGGGGCTAAAGCCCCGCCCTCCGGCGTGAATCCTCACGCGTCGTTCTAGAACTAAACACGAGCACGACTTTACTCATAATCATCTCCTCATGCAATAAAGACCGTTCCGTACGCCGGGGCATTGCGGGCGCAAGCCGCCCCCCTTGACGCTTGCCCTCTCCCGCGCTAACGTGGGTTCTCGATTATGTCCACCAACCCTCACATCCCTCTCGGTAATTTTCGGATCCTGGAGAGAACCAAGCCCAGCCTTCCCGAGCTCACCGACTTGCCTCAACAAATCGTCAGCGCGCTCGGGGCGCTCGCGCTGCCCGCGGAAGGGCTCCGCAACAAACGCATCGCGGTGGCCGTAGGCAGCCGCGGCATTGCCAGCGTCAAGGTCCTGGTAAAAGCCCTCTGCGACTGGCTCAAGAGGCAGGGTGCGCTGCCGGGCGTCTTCCCCGCCATGGGCAGCCACGGCGGCGCGACGGCCGAAGGGCAGCAAAACGTGTTAGCCGGATACGGCGTCACCCCGGAATTCCTGGGCGTCAACATTCTCTCCTCGATGGAGACCGTTCCGCTCGGCGCCACTCCCGAGGGTTTCCGCGTCTTCATGGATCGCCACGCCTGGGAAGCCGATGGCGTGGTCGTACTGAACCGCGTGAAGCCGCACACGGACTTTTCCGGCCGGATCGAGAGCGGGCTGCTCAAGATGCTGGCCGTCGGCATGGGGAAAGTTGATGGGGCCCTCGAGTGCCACCACTGGAGCTGGAAATTCGGATACGAGAAGACCATCCGCGCCATGTCGGGGAAAGTTCTGGCGAGCGCGAAAATCCTGGCCGGGGTGGCCGTGGTCGAAAACGAATTCCATCAGATCGCCGCCCTGCGCGCCGCGACCGCCGCGGACATCGTTGCCACAGAAGAAGCGTGTCTGGAAATGGCCCGGCCGCTGGTGGCGCGTCTTCCCTTCCCCCGGCTGGACCTCCTGATCGTCGATGAACTCGGCAAGAACATCAGCGGGACGGGAATGGACACGAAAGTCGTCGGCCGCGGCGTGGAACTTCCGCCCGGTGCAGCGCCGGAGATCCGCCTGATCTACGTGCGTGATCTCACGCCCGAAAGCAACGGCAACGCCCTGGGCGTGGGCTTGGCCGACGCGATGCACGAGCGGCTTTACCGCAAGATCGATCTCAAGAAGATGTATGCCAACGCGCGCACCTCGATGAATCCTCCCATGCCGCGCCTCCCCATCTTTTGGCCGTCGGATCAGGAAGCGCTCGACTGGCTGCTGGGTGCGCTTGGCAGTCCCGAGCCCGCCGAGCAACGCGTAGCTTGGATCCGCAACACGCTGAACCTCAACCGCATCGCCATCTCGGAACGGCTCGCTCGCGAAGCCGCCGCGCTTCCGGGCTGGCGGCTCCTGCCTGGGCCCTGCCCGCCGCGATTTGACAGCGCTGGCAATCTCACCCCCTCGCCGGTTTAGCAGCGTTCAAGTTGAGAACTCGATGTGAATGAGTCGAGTTTTCCATCCCCAGTCCTCAGCCCGCCCGGCGAAAGCTGGCACGCCGCCCAAGTCATCCCGCGCGGTCCCCACTGTGTCATTCTGAGGAGTCCCGATCTGATCGGGACGACGAAGAATCTGCATTTGTCTTCGAACCCCGGATTCAGGACTGTGGACTTGTCTGTCCCTGTTCCCTATTCCCTGTACCCTGTTCTCTTGCTAATCTTGATCACGGCCTACCAACCTGGGCCACCGAAGTGGTTAACGCCTCGGGAGAGGAGAAGCCAGCCATGAAATGCACCATTGCGGGATGCCCCGGCGCCTATGAACCTCGGACGGTCGTCCACACCGTCAAACACCGGGGTGAGGTGGTGGTGATCGACCACGTTCCCGCAGAGGTCTGCAACGTTTGCGGCGATGTCCTGCTCACACCCGAAACCGTGCGCCGCCTCGAAGCCTTGCTCAAAGCCACTCCCCCACCCAGCCGAAACGTGCCTCTCTACGAGTTCGCCTGAACCCCAAGGGGTTGAAAGGTGAGTAGCCGTGGGCCAGGGCACGGGGTTAGTGCCCGCCGCCCTGCGGCCCAGGGCCCACTAGCTCTTGCAGAGACTTCGGGCGGCGGGTCGCCCACGGATCGCTTCCCAAACGATCTTTACGGCCCTGACGGGGTCGAAACGCCCGGCCCCTCCCAGCCCGGGAGGTTTTTCTAGGCGCCAACACCCGCCGCAGAGCTCCGTTCTGCGCCAGCCGGCGCCGTTGTAGACTGTGGTCAGCGGCTCCTCGGCGCCGCGTCATTCCGATACGCACCATCGAAACAGGTCCCGACACAAGCCATCGGGGAGGTGCGCCGACGCGAGCGGAGACCGGGCGGACACGAGGTCCGCCCCTACAAAAAATGCCCGCGTGCCCTCAGACCGTGGCGATCCCGCCCTGCAGGATGCACGAAGAATTGCCGCGCGGGTCAGCGCGTGATATCTTCACGGGCTGGATGTTACGGCAGGCCTCCGCGCCTGAAACTGACGCCTGACCTTTGGAGGTTCGCATGAAATCCTGGCACACTCGGCTATTGACCCTCGCCGTCCTGCTGGCGGCCGCGCAACCGCCGTCCTCGCTCGCTGCCGAAATCGCCAAGCCCACGGTCGATCTTTCCATCTACGGGCACGTGAGTTCGGTGGTGTGGGTCGCGAAAGACCTTGACCCGGTTTTGAATTACTACGAGAAGTTGGGGCTGAAGGATATCCAGCGGATAAACGTCACGGATCGTCCTGGTCTGATTTACCGGGGCAAGCCGGCCCCCACCACGGCCAAAGCCGCGTTCGGCCGTATCGGCGGTGTGTCGTTCGAGTGGATCCAGCCCGTCACGGGAACCAACCTTTACACGGAGTTCCTGGAGCGACACGGCGACGGCATCCTCGCTCTGGGCTTTGCTGTCAAAAGCGACCAGGAACTCGAGCACCAGATTCAATACTTCCAATCCAAAGGCGTGGAGGCCGTGCAGCGCACGCAATGGACGGGACCTAAGGGAACAGGTCACGGCGTTTATCTCGACACCGCGGCGAAAGGCGGCGGCCTGACCCTGGTGCTTTACTACGATCCTGCCGGCCCAGGGCCCGCCGAGGCGGGGACCGTAGACAACGACGCCCCCTTCACCAAAATCGCCCATTACGCCTTCGTGGTTCGCGACGTCAGGAAGGTGGGAGACTACTGGCAAAGCCTGGGGTTTGGCGGGCTGGCGGTCGATCACAATGTCAGCGTGAACCGCGTCTATCGCGGCCAACCGGGAAAATTCGAAATGGATCTGGGCTGGGGGCGATCCGGGGACACGCCCTTTGAGTGGGTGCAGTCAACCCTGGGGCCCAACGTTTATGAAGAATACCTCAAGGAACACGGCGAAGGGTTCCACCACCTCGGCGTTACCGTCCAGGACATGGACGCCGCCGAGAAGATGCTGGAGGCCAAGGGCGCTCCGCCCACCGAGACCGGGGGCTGGGACACGCCCAAGAGCAAAGGCCGTTTCGCCTATCTGGATACGGACTCTCACGGCGGCGTTACCCTGGAACTGATCTGGAACCAGCCGATGGCCGAGTGAGCGGTTAGTAGTATGGTGCGCCCTTTCGGGGCTGCCACATAAGAACAGGCTCCGGTTCCTCACCCAGGCCGAAGGTCCGCCCATCTTAATGGCGGGCCGTTGGTCCGCCCTGCGGGATGGGATGAACCGCCCCTGCGGGGCTCGAAACAAGGTGGCGCAGACACCGCGTAGCACGGGCATCTTGCCCGTGCAAAGGCGAACGTACGGCCAGGATGGCCGTGCCACGCCACCCGCCGCCGCGCTCGCGGTAGGCTCCACCCTTGACTCCCGCGCGCGACGGCTTCAGAATGAAAACGTTGGTGGGGAGTTCCCTACTCAGCCGGGGCAAACAAATGATTCGAAATCGTACCATGCTCTTGACCTTCACTCTGGCGCTGGCGGGCGCGACCTGGGCGCTCGCGGACGATCCACCCCAAAAGCCTGAAACGCAGAAATCTTCCCAGGCCGATTCCAGCAAGAAGCCAGCGCTTACCGATGCCGTGCGCGTGAGCACTGATGAAGCGCTCGCGAGCGCCGCCAAACAGGAGGCTAAGAAGCAGGGTCCGAAAGAGAACCAGAAAGACTCCCCGGATGACGCCGTGCTCGAACTTCGCCCTTCGGTTCCTGAGGCTGCGGCGGACAGCAGTGCCGCAGTCAGCAAGGAGAAGAAACTGAAAAACGTTCACGGTGAAGTCTCAGGCGCCGTGGGCGCCGGGCGGAATCGGGAAGGTGGCAAGGTGGGCGCCGGCTCGAAGAGCGGCAAGACCTCTGTCTACGTGGAGACGGACCGCTCCAACACCACACCTCCTCGCTAACCGATGCGCCCAACTCCCCACACCGTGAATCTCTTTCAGCGGCTAACCAGCGCAGGCTTGGTGCTGCTCGCGGAGACCCTGCTCGCGGGGCCGGCCTTCGCACAAACCCCCTTTGCTCGCCTCGATTGCGAATCCCTCCCCAGCGCCGTCCTGGGACGCGGCGTGGCCTACTGCGTCGCGCTGCCCCCGGGTTACGATGCAGGCGCCGGGCGCTATCCAGTGCTCTATTATCTCCACGGCCTCTTCGAAAATGAAAAAAGCTGGAGCGAGCGCAGCGGCCAGAGCATCTGGGAAGACCTGATGCGTCAGGGGAAGATCGGCAAGTTCATTGTGGTGATGCCCGATGGCGGCAAGACTTTCTACGTAAACTCCTATGACGGCCGCGAGCGTTACGAAGACTTCATCATCCAGGAACTCGTCCCAGCGATCGATCGGAAATATCGCACGATGAGGAACCGTCAAGCGCGTGGCGTGAGTGGCACCTCGATGGGCGGCTTCGGCGCGCTGCACCTCGGCATGGAGCATCCGGACATCTTCGGCTCCGCGAGTGCCCACAGCGCGGCACTGATTGCGAAGTTCCCAAATCCACTTCCCAGCGAGGGCCGCTGGGGATTTTACGCGCGCGTCTTGCAGGTACCCTTCGGAGCACCGCTCAATGAAGCTTACTTTGACGCCAACAACCCGCTTACACTCGCCGAACATCCCGAGCGGTTTTCGCAATTGAAACTCTACTTCGATTGCGGCGATCAGGACCGTTACGGTTTTGAAGAAGGCGCCAAACTGTTGGATCAGATTCTCACCGCCAAAGGCTTCCCGCATGATTTCGCGCTGCGACCGGGCAACCACGGCTGGAGCTACTTGAGCCAATACTTGCCTTTCTCACTCGAATTTCACGGGAAGATTTTCAGCCAGGCGGAGGACGCGAGCGCCGCTGCCAAGGGAGGCCCGCGGTGAGCGCCCGATGGCTCCGCAGCCTGCTTTTTGCTTCCCTGCTCTGCGGGACTGCCGCCGCAGGGTTGGCCCAATCCGACGCCGAGACGCGTGTGCTCGACTACATCCGCGCGCATCTCCAACCCGGCCAGCCCCTGATCGTGACCGACCTCTATAACCACGTCTTCACCCAACCCGACGAACGCCAAGCGCTCGACAAACTTTACAGCGCTTTCTTCCGTATCCCGCTCTTCATCGCAAACTACCAGGAGAAATTCGGTTCGCCGCCGAGCCTCGGGGTCATTACCGAACAATTCGCTCTGCGCTCGCCCGCCGCGGCCGACACCCTGCTGCGCGTGATGGAATCGGACCCGCGCGTGCCGGGCTTTCTTACGCGCGATCCGAAAACCGGCCAAATCACCCACGTGGACGTGGAGAAGATCAAGGCAGACCCGAAATTCGGCCAGGCCTTGATCCGGCAGCTCAGCGGCTGGGATGGCAAGCCCGCCCCGGACTTCGCGCTCGCGGGCCTCCGCGGCGGCGAGGTCCGCCTCGTTGACCTGCACGGTAAGGTGGTACTGCTGGAAGTCTGGTTCACGGGGTGCCCGCCGTGCATGGCGGAAACGCCCGAGCTCGTGGCGCTTGACCGGGAACTTTCCCCGCGCGGTCTTGCCATCGTGGGCGCCAACGCCGACCGCGCCTTGGGCCTCGACTACGATGACGCAACGCGGCAACGCTATATTCAGGAACACCACGTCGACTATCCCATCGTTCATTGGACGCGTGACAGCGATCGTGCCTACGGCGACATCTCGATTTTCCCCACGCTTTTCCTCATCGATCAAAAAGGAGTTGTCAGAGCGCACTGGATCGGGTATGTAGAACCCGAAGACCTCCGGCAGGCGATCACGGGAATCTTGAAGGAGAACTGACGCACGCTTCCCGCCCTACGCCAACTGGCGGGAGACGCATCGTCAAAGGAGAGAGCTTACATGCAACGGATCAACCGAGTCATTTTGGGATGTCTGGCCGTCAGCGCGTTGCTGCTACTCACGCATGCAACGCTCGCGCACGGCAACGATCGCGGCGCCGTCACGACGACCCTCGGCGGCGCGCACGTGACGATCGACTACGGCCGCCCCTCGCTCAACGGTCGCGACCCGCTCAGCCTCATTAAGCCCGGCCAAGTGTGGCGCCTGGGCTCGGACGCTCCCACCACCCTCGAATCCGACCAGGACCTGATCATCGGCGGCACCAAGGTGGCCAAAGGCAAGCACATCCTGCTCGCCCGTTTCGACGGCCCCGGGAAGTGGACTCTCGTCGTGTCCAGCAAGTCGTCGTTCGAGTACGATGCCAGCGCCAAGATCGCCGAAACGCCCATGACTTTGGTGGAGGCGCCGGATTCCGCCGAGACCGTGACCATTAAGCTCACCGACAAGAGCGGAACCGGTGTGATCGACGTGGCGTGGGGCAAGCTCCGGCTGACGGCAGAGTTCAAGCCGGCGCCGTAGCCAGCGCGCCCATCACGCCGCCGACACGCGCAAATCCCCCACTTGGGAAGAGCTATGTCTCCACCGCTCCGCGTACTTGCATTTTTCGCTCATCCCGATGACGCCGAGTTTCTCTGCGCGGGAACCCTGGCTCATCTTGCTGGCCGCGGCGCCTCCATCCACATCGCCACGCTGACGGCCGGCGACTGCGGCAGTTCCATTTTGCCCTCCGCGAAGATCACGCGCCTTCGCCGCCAGGAAACCCAACGCAGCGCGGCGCTGCTGCACGCGGAATACTCGTGCCTGGAAGAGCGCGACCTCCTGGTGTTTTACGATCGTCCCACACTCCGCAAGGTGATGGAAATCGTGCGGTGCGTCGACCCGGCGCTGGTGCTCACGCACGCGCCCCAGGACTATATGGTGGATCACGAAACCACCAGCCGCCTTTGCCAGTCGGCGTGTTTTGGCGCCTCGGCGCCAAACTTCCGCACCGGGGCTCGGGGCCCGGCCAAAGCCACGCGCGCCATCCCGCACCTCTATTACTCGCAACCCTTCGGCAACCGCGACATTCTGGGCAGGGAGGTTTTTCCCAACCTCGTCGTGGACATCAGCGCCACGCTCGAACGCAAGGAGAAAATGCTGGCCTGCCACGAAAGCCAGCGCGCCTGGCTGCAGTTTCAGCAATCCCTCCCTGAACTCGGCGACCCGGTGCGGCAGATGGCCGCGCGCGCCGGTGAACTTGCCGGCTTCCCGTGGGGCGAAGGTTTTCGCCAGCACCTCGGCCAGGGGTTCCCTCAGGAAAACCTGCTCGCGCACTTGCTCGGCGATCTGGTACGGCCGGCACGCATAGGCTGAAACCAGGTCCCCACACGGCCGCGCGCTCGTTCCCGGCCACAAGTCCGTCGGAGGATCCGCATGAAAAATCAGACCTCGCTCGAAGAGCTGGAAATGCGCATCCGCGATGTCTCACTCGACCTCGACCGCGAGGCCATGCGCCAAGCCGCACGCCGCGTGGTCGATTACGTGGTCGATCGCATTGCAAACCTCCGTGCAAATCCGCTCGGGCGCGAGCTGCGCCGGGAGGAAACCGAGGCGCTGTTGCGAGAACCGCTTCCCGAAAATCCCACGAGCTTCGAGGAAGTCTTCGCAAAGTTTGCGCGCGACGTCGCACCGAACACGATTGCACTGGACCATCCGCGCTTTTTCGCCTTTATTCCCAGCGCGCCGAGCTTCATCAGCATTCTGGGAGACATGCTCACCGCGGGCGCCAACGTCTTTGCGGGCACGTGGTTCGAGTCTTCCGGTCCGAGCCAGGTGGAAATCCTGGTCATCGACTGGTTCAAGCAGATACTGGGATTGCCGCCCGGAGCGTCCGGGCTCATCGTAAGCGGCGGCTCCCTCGCAAACCTGACCGGGCTGGCGGTGGCGCGCCACGCCGTACTCAACGACGACACGCGGAAGGCAGTGGTTTATCTTTCCGACCAGGCGCACACCGCGGTCGATCGCGGTCTGCGGATTCTGGGAATTCGCGAGGAGCAGTGGCGTCGGGTTCCCACGGATACGCAGTTCCGCATGCAGCCGGAAGCCCTGGCGCGGCAGATCCGCCAGGACCTCGCGGCGGGATTTCGTCCGCTGGCCGTGGTAACGAGCGCCGGCACAACCAGCACGGGCTCCATCGACCCGCTGGCGGAGATCGCCCGCGTCGCGCGAGACAATTCCGTGTGGTTCCACGTGGACGCCGCTTACGGCGGGTTCGCGGCGCTCACCGGGCGCGGCCGCGAGCTTCTGCGGGGGATCGAGCAAGCGGATTCCGTGGTGCTCGACCCGCACAAGTGGTTCTACTGCCCGATCGAGGCGGGCTGCGTCCTGGTTCGCGAAGGCCGCTGGATGCGCGAGACCTTTCACATTTTGCCCGACTATATGCACGACGTGGAGCGCGAAGAGCGGGAGGTGAACTTCTGTGATTACGGCCTGCAGCTCACGCGCAGCTTCCGGGCACTCAAAGTCTGGATGGCCGTGAAGACGTACGGCATCGCGCGGATTCGAGAGATCATCGACCAGTGCCTTGACCTCACGGAATACGCCGCGCGACTTTTCCAGCAATCGCCGCAACTCGAGATCGTGACGTCCCCGTCGCTGGGTGTGTTCACGTTCCGCTACCTCCCGGCGCGCTTTCCCTCGGGCCTCGAGCGCGAGGCTGTTCTCAACCGCCTCAACGATGATCTGCTGGTGAGGATCATCGCCAGCCGACGGCTCATGCTGTCCTCCACGCGCCTCGAGGGGCGGCACGTGTTGCGCTTCTGCGTCCTGAACCACCGTTCGCGCAAGGAGGATGTGCGCACCGCCCGCGACCTCATCCTGCAACTCGGCGGCGAAGCAGAACGAGGCACTGGTTAAACTCCGTCAAGGAACACGCCGGGTTGGCCCCGGCGTTATTGACGACCGTGAGCCTTCTACGGCGTTTCTTTGCCTCTTCAAGATGTCATGCGGAAGTATAATGTTTGGGCAATTTATGAAAGCTCTGACGTCGGGGTAATGGGTAAACTTCGGGGTGCGTCGCCACAACCGAGCCATAGGCTTGCTGTCCAAAAACGTCGCGCGCCTCCTTCTGAGGCATAGCGGCCCCACAACCTTCAGGGGCCGCGCGGCCTACACCCTTATCTTGTTGACGCTGATACTCGGCTCCTTGCGCGCGCTGGCCCGTGCCCAAACCTCGCACTCCCTGTGGGGCCAGCCGGTCGTGAGCCTTCGTCTCGAGTACGACGCTCAACTCACACTCCAGAACTTTCCTGGCACGGTCACACAGCAGATCGGTGAACCTCTCGACCCTGCCAAAGTCTCTGAAAGCCTGAAGCGGCTTTACGCCACGGGACGTTTTACCGAGCTGCGCGCCGAGGGCCGCCCCGAAGGTCAGGGCGTTGCGCTCACCTTCGTGGCACGCGCCCAGTACTTTATTGGAATCGTGACCGCAGAAGGTAACCCCGGGCCCGTGGAAGCCACGGCGCTGGTCACGGCTTCACGCTTGCGGCTGGGTCAGCCACTCCTGGAAGAAGACCTCAGCGCCGCGCACCAGCACCTTACGGACCTGCTCGTTGCCAACGGCTATTACCAATCCCGCATCAACCACCAGGTTGAACGCGACCCTGCCAGCCAGGAAGCGAACCTGGTTTTCTCCGTCGAACCCGGCCCGCCCGCGCGGGTGAGCGGCGTGGAGTTCCAAAACCAAGCCGCATTCCCCCCCGAGCGCCTGACGAAAGTCTCCGGCTGGCATCCGGGCATGCAACTGACGGCAGCGCGTGTGGAGCGCGGGCTGTTCCGCTTGCACGAATTTTACGTGGCGCGGGCGCACCTGCAAGCCAACATCAACATGCAGCGAAGGGTTTATGACGCCAAAACCAACACGGAACGACTGATCGTGAAAGCCGACGCCGGGCCGCTAATCCGCGTGCGCGTGCAAGGCGCGTCGATTTCCTCCTCGAAGCTCAAGAACCTTCTGCCCTTCTACCGCGACGGCGCCCTGGATGACCAGGCCCTGACCCGCAGCGAGATCCTGCTCGAGGATCATCTCCAGCAGCAGGGCTATTTCTCCGCTTCAGTCAAAGCCAGCCGCGTGCCGCGCACGGAGCCGCAGCCGCACATCGAGATCCTCTTTCGCGCGAATCGCGGCCCGCACGGGGAGTTCGCAGGTTACGGCGTCAAAGGGAACGTTGCGGTCCCCACGGCAGAACTGACGGCCGCGATTTCCCAACCTGTGCAGGGATTATTCCCGCCGGCGCCCACCTCCAGCCGCGACCTCGTGGAGCGCAAGACCGCCGCACTCCTTGCCCTTTACCAGTCCAAGGGATTCCTCGACGCACGCGTCACGCCTGCCATCAACGACCGCTTTGAGAACACCCCCGGCCGCCGGTTCGTCACCTTCGAGATCCATGAAGGCGCGCGCACAACGGTTCACAACCTGGCGTTCGTGGGCATCGACGCCGGTACTCAAATGAAGCTCTGGCCATCTCTCCTCTGCAAGCCTTCCCAGCCCTACTCGTTGGAACGCGCGGGCGCCGACCGCGACTTCATTCTCGATTATCTGGCTGACCACGGCTATGCGCACGCAACCGTGAGCTGGCACACCGCGCCTTTGGAATCCGTCCATCAGGTCGATCTGGAGTTGCGTATCGCACCCGGACCGCAGGAGCGCGTTCAGCGCATCGTGATCCTCGGGAACGAACACACGCGCCCGGGCATCATACGCCGCGAGCTGATGTTTCGCGACGGCGAACCGGTCAGTCAAGGCGCGCTGCTCGAGTCGCAGCGGCAGCTTTACGAGTTGGGCATTTTCAACCAGGTCCAAATCACTCCCCAGGAAGGACCGAATTCTGACACGGCGAAGACCGTGCTCGTGGGCGTTGAGGAAGCCCGCCGTTGGACGGTCGGTTACGGCGGCGGCGCGGAAGTTCAGCGCTTGGGCAGCAACCAGCCCCAGGGGCAGTTCAAGGCCAGCCCGCGGCTTTCGCTCACGATCACCCGCTTGAATGTGGGCGGCCGCGGTCAGACGCTCAGCCTGGACGGACGCCTCTCCAACCTCGAAACGGGTGGCAGCCTGAGCTATTTGATTCCGCGTCTGCTGAATCGAAAAGACCTCAGCCTGCGTCTAAATGGCCTGGTGGACCGCAGCCGCGACGTGTTGACGTTTACCGCCGACCGCAAAGAAGCCTCCGTGAACGTCGAGAAACGCTTCAGCCCTTTCACGCTGGCCATCGCCCGATACAGCTTCCGGCGCGTGAAAGCGCTCGATATTTCCAGCAAGATTTCCTCCTCGGAGATTCCCCTGCTCAGCCAACCGGCACGCGTGGGCATGCTCGGTGCAAGCTACATCAACGACCACCGCGACGAACCTGCGGACGCCACGCGGGGCTCCTATTCCCTCCTGGACGCCGGGGTTTCGTGGCATAACTTTGGATCCCAGGCGAACTTTCTGCGGTTCACGGGTGAGAATTCCACTTACCACTCGTTAGGTTCGCACCTGATCTTTGCGCGCCAGACGCAATTCGGCGTGGAAACTCCTTATGGAGCCTTGTACCCCGTCACCGTCGACATTGGCAACGGTCAGCCGCCCCAGGTCATCTTTACCAATGCGATCCCTTTGCCGGAGCGCTTCTTCATGGGCGGTAGCGAATCCCATCGCGGCTTCTCCATCAACCAGGCCGGACCACGCGACCCCGGCACCGGTTACCCGCTCGGCGGCAGTGCCTTCTTCCTCAATTCCCTCGAGTTGCGTCTTTCCCTGGCGCAACGGCGCCTGGGGTTCGCGTTCTTCGAAGACTCCGGCAACGTCTACTCAACCGTGCGCAAGATGCGGCTGCTCAAAATCACGCAAAGCTCACCCACGGATTTTGATTACACCGCCCACGCCGTGGGGGCGGGGGTGCGCTACAAAACCCCCGTGGGGCCGATTCGGTTCGACGTGGGCTACAATCTGAATCCCCCGCAGTTCCGCGTGGTCACTACGCAGAACGGCGTGGAGAACGTGGAGATACGACGATTATCACACGTGCAGTTTTTTCTGAGCATCGGCCAAAGCTTCTGAACCACGCGGCGCTGGCAGCCTGCCTCGCGGTTTCCGCCGCCGTCTGCCCCGCGGCGGAAATCCTAGACCGCGTCGTCGCCTCCATCGACCGCGTGGCCATCACCGCGAGCGACGTGGAGGGCGAGTATCGGTTCGAGCGTTTCCTCGACGGCCAATGGCCCGCGCCTCCGCCGGATGCAGCCGCCCTCGCACAGGTCCGTGAGCACCTCACCTACCAGGTCCTCTTGAGCCATGAAGAAAGCCCCGTGAGCGGCGATCAGGCGGAGTGTGAGAGGATTGCGGCAGAGCGCCTGACCGCCCTGCGTAAGGAATTCATGCGCCCCGAGGACTTCCAGGCAGCGCTCCAGAAGCTGGGGCTGACCGAGCCCCAGGTCCTCACGCGCATCGCGCAGCAGGAGCTTACGCTGCGCCTGATCGATCAACGCCTGCGGCCCGCCGCCTTACCCAGTGACGACGAGGTGGCGGATTACTACCGCCGGAGCTTCCTCCCGGAATACCAGAAGAAGAATGGTGGCGCGGCTGTGCCGCCTCTTTCCGAAGTCGAAAGCCAAATTCGGGAAGTTCTGACTCAGAAACGCATCAACGAATTACTCGATCAGTGGATCGAGGAGCTGAAACCCACCAGCCGCGTGAGGTTCCACTCCTTCTAGAACTCTCGATGGCAGGTTGCCTACGCGTTGGAAAATTCCCAAACCGCTGCGCGCCGCGCTCTACGTCCTGGAATGCCTGCTGGCTCTGGCCCTTGCAGTCCTCATCATCATGAGCAGCAGTTGGTTCCAGCATTGGTTGGAGCGCCGCGTGATCACCGGCCTGGAGGACCTGACGGGCGGCCGCGTGGAGCTCGCGAGGTTCCGCTTTCGGCCATGGGTCCTGGAGGTCACACTGCAAGAGCTGGCGATCCACGGCTCCGAGCCTGCCGGCGACCCGCCGCTCGTTTCCGCGCGGACCGTGGTGGCCCATCTCAGCCCGGAGCAGTTTCTGCTCCGGCACCTTCGCCTGCGCAGCCTGGATGTGGACGATCTACGGGTGCATCTCCGCACCGGTCCCGACGGCTCCACCAACCTGCCCGGTCCGAGGCAGCAACTCGCTGCAGAACGGAATCTGGTGGATTTGATGGACCTCTCCATCGGACGCCTGACCGTTTCCCACTCCGCCATTGTCTGGAACAACCAGCAGCAACCGCTCGAACTGGACGCCCGCGAATTAGCGGTTCTCCTCCGCATGACACGTGGCCAGTACGCTGGCACCCTTTCCTCCTCCGCGACCACGATTCGCTCGCCGCGCGGGTCCCTGCCGCCCGTCACCTTCAACAGCCGCTTTGAGCTCACGCGCGCGGGCCTCGTCGTCCCCTCTTTCGCTTGGCAAGCCCCGGGGATGACGGGCAAGGCCTCGTTCACCATCCGCTCGCTTGCCACCCCGGAAGCCTACGCTTCGTTCCAGGTCGCAGCCGATCTTCCTGCGCTGGCACGGGTATTCCTGCTGCCCGAGCTGCGGGCAGGCAGCCTGCAAATCGAAGGGCAGGCGATCTACCGCCACGGCGAGTTTTATGCCCAAGGGCGTGCACGCGCGCGCCAAGTCGCAGTCCACTCGCCAGCGCTTTCTCCCGACCACCTGGAAGCCACCGCCGATTATGCGCTCGAAAAACGCCAGCTCAATTTGACGAATCTGATCGTGTCCGCATGGGGAGGCGCCGCGCAAGGGACCCTGCAGGCGAACTTTGGGGAGTCTCCCCCAAGTTTTCGCCTGAAGGCACAACTGCATCAAGTGCGCCTGGAGGATGCATTGCGCTCCGCCGCCCCGGCGCCTTTCCTCGCTGCCCAACTGCATCTGGCCGCGGCGACCAACGGCACCGTGACTGCCACCTGGTCAGGGTGGCTGGAAAGGTTGAAAACCACTTTTGATCTCACATTTCAGGGGTCGGCTGGCGTATCTCGAAATCAGCTCCCCTTGAGCGGCTACGCGCGCGGAACGCTCGAGGAGGAGCGTGGATTGACTCTCCAGCTCGCCAAGGCGGAATTCCAGACGCCCCATTCCACGCTCACCGCGCAAGGGACGCTTCGAGAACCCGCGTCGCTTTCCGGCGCAGCGCAACCCCTCACCCTCACCATCGCCACTGCCGACCTCGAGGAGTGGCGACCCCTAATCCAGACGCTGAGGGCCACGTCCGAGCCCATCCCGCTGGTGCTCGAGTCTCCCGCGGAATTTTCCGGCCAACTCACCGGCACCTACAACCAACCCTCCCTGCAAGGTCGGCTGAAGATTGGGGAGTTTCGGTATCACGGCTGGGTGTGGGACAGGCTTGCAGCCACCGTCACGCTTGGTCCCGGCTTCGCGCAAATTACCTCCGCGCGCGTGGAGCACGAAAAGAGCTCGCTCGAGCTCAGTGCTTCTGTACAACTCGACCACTGGCGGGTGACCCCGAATTCGGCCGTGCGGTTCTCCGCGCGGGTTCAGCGCACGCCCCTCGAGGGTCTGAAGGCAGCGATCGCGCCGGACTTCCCTGCCCGGGGCTTGGTGACCGGCCGGGTCGACCTTGACGGTACCGCCTCGAGCCTGGCCGGCACCGGCGTGCTGCGTATCGACAACGGCGCCATCGGCGATGAGCCGTTTGATTCTCTCTCCGCGCAATTGCGCGTCGAGCAGTCCCTCTGGAAACTGGAAGGCATTCAGTTAGCCAAGGGCCACGGGCGGCTGAGCGGTGACCTCGCTCTGGAACCGGCCCGCCGCTTCGTCTCCGGCCAATTGCGGGGAGTGGATTTTCGCCTGGCGGAGATCAAGCACGTTCCCTTGGCCGCTGCCACGGTGCTTCCCAAAGGTGCCCTCGACGGCCGCCTGAGCTTTGAGGCGCGCGGCCAGGGCACACCGGACTCCTTCCACCTGCAGGGGGTCTGGCACATCGACAGCCTGCGCGTGGCCGACACTCCGGTCGGGGACTTGCATGGCGTGATGGAAGGGGAGGGCCAGCAACTGCGGATCGAAGGTGAAAACCGGGGTCCCGCGGGCGCCCTGCATCTGAGGGCGCGCGCGACCGCTGCCGGGGAATGGCCGATCGAGGCCGAGGGGCAGTACTCCGGCCTGCGCGTCGATCCCTGGATTCGCGCCTTCTTCAGCCACGAGTTTGACGCTGCCGTCACCGTGAACGGCTCCTTCCAGGGCGCGGGGCACTTGCGCAGCCCGGCAAAAATCGATCTGCACGCCCAGGCTCGCGACCTGGCGGTGAACTTCCCCAGCATCCAGTGGAAGAACGACCAGCCGATCAATCTGAGCTACTCCGGCGGCACGCTGGCGGTCAGCCGCTTCGTTATGCGCGGCCCCTCCACGGAACTCGAAATCGAAGGGGCCGTGCGCTTTGGGGAGCGTGTGACGCTGGCGCTCAATGCGCAGGGCCAGTCCGACGCTACCCTGCTCACCGCGCTCGATCCGAACCTGCAGGCGACCGGCCGCTCGGCGCTGCGCCTGCGTCTGACCGGCACCCCGGCCCGGCCGATCCTGAATGGAACGCTGGACGTTCAGGATGTAAGCCTGGGCTATGGCGATCTGCCCTTCCGCTTCAACAACCTGCAAGGAACAATTCAGCTCGAAGGCGAGCGCGCCGTCATTCGCTCCCTGCGCGGCGTAAGCGGTGGAGGAGCGGTTGAGCTGGGCGGTTTTGTGACCCTCTCTGAAAACCCTCGCTTCGAACTTCGCGCCAGCCTCGACCAGGTCCGCGTGCGTTATCCGCCCAACTTCACGTCCGTCCTCAACGGTAATCTGCGCCTGGCGGGAAACTCCGAGCGCGGGCAACTGCAAGGCGAACTGGTCGTGCGCCAGATGTTTTTGAATGAGAATGTTAATTGGATAGCGAGAATTATTGAATCCACTAATCCCTTTGCAGAACAACCGGGCGCTGCGACCTCGCCGCTGGCATCGCGGATTCACATGAACGTTCGCGTCACTTCCGCGCCACCCGTGCGGGTGGAAACACCCGACCTGCGCGCGGTGGGCGACATCGACATCCGCGTGCAGGGAACCCTTGCGAACCCCGTGCAGGTGGGAAGCATCCATTTCCTCAGCGGCGAGGGGGTCTTCCGGGGCAACCGCTACAGGCTGGTACGTGGGGACATCAGCCTGACGAACCCCTTCCGGACACAAGCCTACCTGGACCTGGAAGCGCAGACCCGCGTGCAGCGCTATGAGCTGATGGTTGATATCTCCGGCCCCTTCGACCGGTTAAAGCTCGCGTACCGCTCCGACCCGCCCCTGCCCACCGCCGACATCCTCTCCCTGCTGGCGCTCGGCTACGCGCGGCAGGAGGAAGTCTTCTCCACGACGGGCGCGAATCCGCTGGGCACCGTGGGCGCCAGTGCCATCCTCTCCGAAGCGCTCTCCAGCCAAGTCACCGGCCGCATCCAGCACCTGTTCGGCGTCAGCCGCATCAAGATCGATCCCAACGTGGGCGTGCCCGGCTTCGGCTCCGGCGCGCGCGTCACCGTGGAGCAGCAGGTCACGCGCGACCTCACACTCACTTACGTCACCAACACCTCCAGTTCGCAGTACCGCATCATTCAATTCGAGTTGGCCGTGAGTGAAAACGTCTCGGTGCTGGGGATTCGTGACCAGAACGGCATCTTCGGGCTCGAGTTCCGGTTCCGGCACCGCTTCAAGTAAACCGCTTGCCGTGGGCGAGCTCGTCGTGTCCGTTGATGGGGCACATACATCAAAAGCAATGTATGCGCCACCCGTGGGAAAATAGAAAAGAGGTGACGATCATGCGCAATTACAAACGATCTTCCTTGTCGTTGGTTCTTTGGCTGTTCTTCGTAGCGATCGGTTCGCAAACGGCGGGAGCCCAAACCCCGCTGAAAACCATCAACAATCCCCAGGGCGGCGTAATCGTCTACGGACTCGTGGACGGAGCGACCACCCAGGCGGCAGCCATGAGCAAAGTGCTACGCATCGTGCATAACAATTGCGGCGAAAGGCCGCAAGTCGGAAGAATTTTCAAGGTGCGCGGCACGAATTCAGTGGCGGTCTTTTTCACGGTGGTCAACCACCCGCAAGGGAACAAACAGGTGGCGGGCCTGCTCATTGCTGCGCCCTCCGGCCCCAATCAGATCGATGCGGCCCTGGTGAGCGACGATGCGGCGCGCTTTGGCTCCACCGTGAACCCCATGCTGAATCGGCTATTCAGCGAGTGGGATCCGGGCGGGGCGGGGCAAGCTTCCGGCCCGGCCACTGGTGGGCATTCAGCTCTGGCAGCCAGGCTGCATACGGTCGCAGCCTCCGACAACTCCGTGAGTATCGGCGTCCCCGACGGGTGGACGGTTGATCCCGCCAGTGGTCACGGAACAATTGTGGTCAAAGGTCCACACGGAGAAGCGGTTGCCATCAACATGATGAGAAACGCCGTGGACTCATCAAGCGCGTGGCAGCAGAACTTCTGGCGAATGGGAGGTAGACCCATTCCGGGAACAATCCTCTACCCGTATCATGGGAATCTCATAAGGGAATTCCCGAACCTGGTGCAGGCGTGGCGGCGCGCGGGCGGCCTAGGCCCAGCGAAGCTTCAGGTTGACAAAATCGATCGGACGCCGCCACCCCAGGGGGCGCCCCAGGGTGAGGAGTGCGTGATAGTAAAGGGGCAGTTGGATCCCGACGGGAGAGGCATGCGGTCGTGGAGCGAAATGATGTGCGCGACCTTGCCTGCGAACGAGTGGAGGGGCTACATGGTCATCCGCCACCAATCCCTTTTCCCCAATTCCCTCGCCGCGCAGCAGCAACCCACCGTGGAAGCCATGATTCCCACCTGGAGGCAGAACGCAGAAGTGCTCAATCAGGAGTTGGCGGCGGACATACGGCGGAAGCAGGCAGACGACGCAGCCATCAGGGCCCAAACCCGAGTTGCCATCGACAATATTCACGCCATCGGCCAGCAAGCGACAGCGCGGTACAATGCGACCCAAGCCGCTAACGACGCCCAACACGCCGGCTATTGGGCCCAACAGGACACCAATGCCAGGAACAGTCAGAGTTTCAGCAACTACTTACTCGATCAAACCGTTATCCAGGACAACAACATGTACGGCAATGGCACGATCGGCCACGGCACGGCCTGGAACTCCACCGCCGATGCGTTGGTGAAAGCCAATCCCAATCGCTACGAAATTGTGAATACCCCCAATTTCTGGAAGGGCGTGGATTACTGACCCCTGGCCGGGGGCTTCGAAGTTGGGGTCATCGGGAGATGGATGGCGCGGATTTCCACTCGCTGGCGATGGTCCAGCGTGAACGAGTATTCCGGCAGGAGCGCGGCGCAACCCATGGGCCGCTGCGGGTTAACGATAGCCGGTTTGCCCTTGGATTCGGAAGCGCGAATCCCCGGAAGAACCGCCCCGATGCATCGGGGCGCTACGCGCACTACGTGCTTCTCGGATGCCTCAGCCAGTGCGCGTTCGTGAACGGCCCAATTGCGTAATATCCCTGTATGGTGGAGTGAATTCCAGAAAGGGGGTCGGACCTTCAGGTCCGACAATAGCCAAGACTTCAGACGGGGCCTTTAGGCCCTGAAGCTTCAGGGGCTTAAAGCCCCCGACTGCCTGCGGCCCGATCCTGTCGGAGCTAAAGCTCCGATCCCCTGCACAACTGCCTCAAGCGCAGCTTTTCAAATTGGGACATTCAGTTGTAGTAGTTTGGACTCGGCGTAACGGACAGCGCCGACCAGTGGTCAGTTGTCGGACACGGAGCAGCAGTCCGGGCCGGAGTTCCCAACCTCCGGATTGGCGACCATCCGGGAGTTGATCGGTTCGGTCGACACTACGGCGTTGGTCGCGATCAATCCCAGCGAGTGCCATGCCATCACAAACTTCCTCGAACCGGACTTCGCGACAGGAATCGGACCGGTGACCACGAACGAGCTTGCAGCAGCGGCGGGTTAAAACCGGTGGACGCTTGATCAAGCACGCCCGGTATTATTGGCTGCTCCTGGCGGAGAGGTCGCCGCGGCACCTCTTTGGAGCCATGCTCTGCCGGATCGCAGCGCTGCCATCCCCAGCGGGATAGGCAAGCCGTGGGTCCGAGCAGGTTGGGGGGGACGCAGGAGGCAGGGAAGGAAAAGTATTTCAGGGATGGGCCGGAAAAGCAGCAGTTTTGGGCCTTATAATTTCCCCGCGGCCGCCGAAGAGGCTCTGCACTCAAAAAACCTCCCGGAGAATTGCCTACTGAGGCGGGCAGGTGTACATTATCCATCGGCTGGGAAGTCAAAACGGAAATTCGTATTGACATCATCCCGCAAGCGAACGCTGTGAGCTCTCTCCAAACGGAAGGGATGGCAGCGTTAATTCGGGGACACCGCCCACTAATGCAGTGGTCGCGAGGACTCCAGCATGCTGTTGTTCTTACGCAAGGTGCTCGGGCTGGCCGCTCTCGCGTGGCTCTCGTTGTGCCTCCGCTGTCTGATCACCTTCTACGTTAACCCTACAGCTGCAGGGATAGCCTTTTTGGATATGGTCTTTACCAGCTACGTGGGGGTCCCTGCGGGCATCATTTGGGCCGTGCTGAAGGTCATCAGCGTGCTCAACGCACCCCGCGTGGAGGGACCCGTCGCGCCCGTCGCAGGAATTCTCCCCAGTCAAGTCTCGACTGGCGGCGCTATCCGACCTGAGACGCCTGCCGGAGTGCCCGAGGCCAAGCGCGCTGGACCTACAAGTTCCACCTTCCCTCCTGGGCCGGACGTTTATACGTACTCGGCACGGGGGATGCCGGTGTGCCCGGAGTGCGGGCAGCGCCCCGCGATCTTCTACTGCTCAACCCATCATAGTGCGGTCTGCCTCGGATGCGTGGTAAGGCACGATAATCCGAGGAAGTGTGTTTACGTACCCGCATTTCGCGCCCCGAAGCCCGCCGCCGGGCAGGAGAAAACGTCGGGACCGGCCAAGTCGACGAGCGAAGGCAGCCGGGAGCCGTGTTCGGAATCACTTGAGGGCGCGGCGCCGCGCGCCGGGAAACGGAGGATTCGGCGCAAAGCCCTCACGGCACCTTGGACTAAATGAACCGGGCTTGCGTGCACTGGCTGACTATTTGAATTCTTGGGCTGGAATCAGCAGGTAGCGCAGAGGCTCGTTGTCCAGAGACTCTGCGGCTCTTCGTTCGTTGGACGCGATCTCCGATCACCAGTGTGCAGGAACGCGTAGTGCGGGAAATCCGCACGCTACGTGTGAGGTGGGGGGGCTGGAAACGGGGCTCTCTTACGGGTCACCGCGCCAGTCCTCGACCCTACCAGCTTGACGTAGTTCTGAGTTTGACTCAACAAGCCAGCCGGCGTATGATTTTGCGGAAACGTAAAGTTGAAATCGGAAATTCCGGCTTAACGGAATTCGGGACACCCTCAGGGGCGCAGGAGGAGAAATGAAAACATTGGAATCTTCTGACGCGGCAAGAAGTTTCGGCGGCCTTGTGGTCGCTGTGCTCCTTCTTGTGGTGGTTATTGGAGGGGCAATTTACTATTTTTATTCGCGGAGTCCGTCTCTTCAAAACGCGTTCCGATCCGTCAAAGAATCATCGCAGGATGCTGCTACTACCTCCAAGGTGCGCACTGCCTTGCTTTTGTCAAAGCACGTATCCGCCTTTGACATTAAGGTGGATACGAGCCGGGGAGAAGTCACCTTGAGCGGTCAAGTACCCTCGGAAGAAATCAAAGCCGTCGCTGGGGCGATTGCCCAGGACACGTCGGGCGCAAAACAAGTCCATAACGAACTGACCCTCAACCCTGCCGCGGAGCGGAATCCGGAAATGGAACGGCTCGCTGCCCGCATTGCCGATCTGGAGATCACAACCATCATCAATGATGCTCTTCTGAAAAGCACGGAACTAAAAGATCAACGCATTGAGGCACAGGTCAACAAATGCGTGGTTGCTTTGAACGGAACGGTGGAAACACCGAATCAGAAACATGCGGCGGAGCAAATCGCTTGGCAGGCTCCGGGCGTCCAAGGAGTTACCGATAATCTTGCCGTGACCAATGCCCAGGCGACGCCGGAGAGTGCGGATGAGAAACTTGCCCGGCGGGTGGAGTTTGAATTGTATTCCACTAAGGCAATTTCCTTAAAAACGATGCAAATACATGCTGAGAACGGTACAATCACTCTCACCGGCAGTGTTGCCTCCCGCGCAGAAAAACTGCTTGCGGAGAAGATAGCTCAGGCGGTTGAAGGTGTCCGAAAAGTCGTAAACAATCTGGCTGCGCCACCCGAGATCGAGCCGTAATACTCAAGCGCCGCTAGCAGGAAATGTCACTTTGTAGGGTTGATGGAGTTAATCGCTGTTTTGGCGGCGATCTGGGGAGTCCTGCGCCCGCTGAAAGCGCCGTCCGGATTGAAATCATCAATGTTGGTTCGCTCCCGCTGCTTGGCTTCCCGCTCCCGTGTTTACCCGATTCTTTTCCTTCCTGGCCACCCTCCGCTCCCGCTTCCAAACGCGGGCGGCCTTGCAGTTGAAGATTCTTGCCCTACGCCACCCGATAGACGGCGTTCGAGGAAATAGCTCCTCGGTAGCCGGTAGCGCCCCGATTTGTCGGGGCGGCTTTTCCGTCCCCAAGGGTTAGAGCCGCAGAGTTCAAGACCAACTCTGCGCTACCCTGCTATCCGCAAATATTATGAGGAATAATAGGCATGTTTTGGGCTGCTGATAGAGAACAAAACAGAACATATAGCGTAATACAGAAATAGCAGGAACTTCTTTAATGTAATGCAGCGAAAACTAATGACCTCTTCCGAAGGGAGCATGACTCGCGGCCTCCTTTCGAGTAAATTCCCGCTGGACATCCGAAAAAATCCGCTTTCGTTCGAGCCGGTTTGCTGGTAAAACCGCACAGTGCCGGAGGACTCCTGACAGATGCTCAGGGGCACTCACATGCAGGAATACGCCAGCTAATTCACATCATAGAAAGGTCTATCATGCCGGAATTTTCGATCAATCCAATGGGGGAGAAGTTTCCGTTGCCGTGCAAGGAAGAATACGCAGCGGAGAACAAACGGCTCGAATCACTTGCGGCTGCCGCACGGGCAGAGGGCAAAGAGGTCGTCGTGGTGATGGGGCTGGGCTTTGTGGGAGCAGTGATGGCCGCCATCGTGGCCGACACGGCCGACAAGAAAGACGGCCATCCCACCAAACTCGTCATCGGCTGCCAGCGCCCCAGCACGCGCAGCTACTGGAAGATGCCCATGTTGAACCGCGGGGAGTCTCCCGTAAAGTCCGAAGACCCGCAGGTCGACCCGATGATTGCCCGCTGTGTCCTGGAAAAGAAAACGCTCACAGCCACTTACAGCGCAGATTGCCTCGCCCTGGCCGACTGCGTCGTGGTTGATGTCCAGTGCGACTACGCCAAGAACCGGCTGGGAACGATGAAAACCGGCGAAGTCGACATGGCCGCGCTCGAGGCGACCCTGAGAACTATCGGCGAAAAGATCCGGGCCAAATGCCTGGTGCTGATCGAGACTACAGTCGCCCCGGGCACAACCGAATTTGTGGCCTGGCCGATTCTCAAGAAGGCGTTCCGGGCCCGCCGCATCGAGGCGGAGCCTCTCCTGGCTCACAGCTTCGAGCGGGTCATGCCGGGGAAGGATTATGTCAGCAGCATTCGCGATTTCTGGCGAGTCTGTTCCGGCTGCAACACCGAGGCCAAAGAGCGCGCGGTCAAATTCCTGAGTGAGGTTCTCAATGTCGACAAATTCCCGCTCACGGTCATGGACCGGCCGATCGAGTCGGAGACCACCAAGATTGTCGAGAACTCCTACCGCGCCACAATTCTGGCCTTCCTGAACGAGTGGTCGATCTTCGCCGAGCGCAACGGCGTGGATCTCACCAAGGTCATCAAGGCCATCAAGATGAGACCGACGCACAGCAACATCATCTTCCCGGGCCCCGGCATCGGAGGGTACTGCCTACCCAAAGACGGCGGGCTGGGCTACTGGGCCTACAGACACATCCTCGGCTTCGAAGACGGCGACAGCGTTTTCAAGATGAGCACCGCCGCGATCGACATCAACGACACACGCGCCCTGCACGTGGCGGAACTCACCCGCGATGCGCTGCGCAACATGGGCCGGTACATCGCAGGCGCGCGCGTCCTGCTGGCGGGCGCGAGCTACCGCGAGGATGTCGGCGACACGCGTTACAGCGGCAGCGAGCTCGTCTTGCGCAAGCTTACCGAGATGGGGGCAGAGATGTCCGTGCACGACCCGTATGTCGACCATTGGTACGAGCTGGAGAGCCAGGATACCTATCCCGCGCCGGGGCACTCGTGGGCGAGGTTCTTCCGCGGGCAGCAGGACCTGGTTCACGTGCGCGTGCAAAAAGACCTGCCGGCGGCGCTCAGCGGTGTGGAGGCCTTGATTCTCGCCGTCCGGCATGCGCCGTATCTGAAGCTGAATCCGGATGAGGTGGTCCAGTGGGCCGGGGGACAAATCGCCGTAGTAGACTGCTTTGGTATTCTTCAGGACAAAGATATCCGGCGCTACTTCGAGCTTGGCTGCGAGGTGAAGGCACTCGGCCGCGGCCATCTAAAGCGCCTTAAAGAAGAAGTCCGCACAAGCTGAACCGCAAAGACCACGAAGATTTCATTTTGAGGTCTTCGTGGTTCGGGTTTTTCGTCTCAAGAGGCTTTAGAAGAGGCAGGTGCTGGGGAGGGCGAGGATGTTCTCGCTTACCAGGAAAACCTCCGCGCTGCCATAAAGCATGACACCGAACGGGGCCGTATCGGGTTCGCTGTCGCTACGGCTCGCGGGTTCGCCTCCCAGGGCTTCGCCGGTCGGATTACTCCGACCCATGCCTGGTCGGCTACCTGTCGAATGCGCAATTTCAGGGTAAGCTCCTTTCAGCTTACAAGATCAGCCAGGCTTCTCCTGGCGCACCAGATCCGCGCTACGCTTGCTCGACATGACATACAGCGCCGACGAGGGGTCAGTTGTCGGACACGGAGCAGCAGTCCGGGCCGGAGTTCCCAACTTCCGGATCGGCGAGCATCCGGGAGTTGATCGGTTCGGTCAACACTACGGCGTTACACAGGGTCTATGCGCCGTGATCCAGGCACAACCGCCAAGGTGACGGGGCGGACAACATCATGCGGGTCCAGCGGCTGCGAGCGGACGCGACTCCGGAGACTTTTGATCCCGCTTGCCGAAGAGCTGAGAGCATGGAGTGGTCACCGAGGCGGTTCTGTGAACGGGGAGGACCGAGGGCGAAGCGAATGACTCGCTTCGCCCCTTGAGCGCCAATATCACAGTGAGGTTTCGAGGCCAGACTGGCCGACCTAGTGGAGAGGCTACATTCGAGACAAAGCTGCAGCACTGAAGCCAAGACGCTGAGGCAGGCGAAAGTTGCGAGAAGCCAGACCAGCAGCGTGAGGCAGGTCTGATGGAAATCGAGCACGAATTGTGCATCCATCCATGCCGTCTTCATGGCCTTCGGCCTCTAACCCAAGCTGCGAGTATTCTTCTGACTCGTGCGCGTGGTCTCGCACCAAGTATGTTGGGGAAGGGAGCGAGGAAAGTTGTTCCCATCCCCTCCCCAACACGATCTTCATTTCGAGCTTCCCGCCGGCGGCAGGAAGTTTTCCATTACCCAGACTGCCGGAGACTTGAGGGTGAAACCGGGCGAGGAAAGCGCAAGATGTTCCCCGTCTGGATGAACGCTCAGGTTCTCGAAGTTGGGCATCACCAAGTTGAGTTCTTGAGGTTCTCCACCGTCCGCGGCAATCCGCCACAAGGCGAATCCCGGATTATCTTTCGCGGGGTTCACCCTTGGAAAGAGTATGTACTTCCCGTCGGCGGTCCATTCGATCCAACCGAAGAAGCTCCTATTTTCCTCGAATCTCAGCAGCTCCTTGGGCTCGCCGCCACTTACAGGCATGACTTGCAGGATTTTCTTTTTGTCCATGTTGATGAACGCCAACCACCGACCGTCAGGAGATAGGGAGATGCTGAGGCTGCCAGATTCGGGGTCACCTGCGTAGAGTTGCTTTTCTTCACCGGTCGTGAGGTCCCGGCTGAGGATTCGGAACGGATCCTTCGGTTTATCTCGCCGCTCATAGATGAAAATATTTTCATCAGGGGAGACTTCGTGAGCTTGGAGCCAGGCGGGAGATTCGGTTCGCACAATAGGGGTAAACTCACCTGTTTGAGCGTTGAGCCTGTAGATTCCCATTCCTGGATAGTCCCAGGTGGCAAGGTAAACGAACTGGCCATCCGGCGACCAGCGAGGGCCGGCAAGCCGCTTGAATTTAGTCGAGAATTCCCGTTCCTTGCCGGTCTCAAGCGAGCGAATACAAACGATATTGGGATGGACGGCAGCCTGGAACGCGCGACTCCGCGTCGTAAGATAGGCTAGATACTTGCCGTCTGGGGAATACTCCGGCCAGGAATTCGCACCCTCAAAACGCATAATCGCCTTCTCGGGTGGGGCAAGGATTTTGCCGCTCTCGCGGCCCATTTTGGCGACATAGACGTCAAGCATCCACTGCCCTTGCGCGTAGTAGAAAGACCCGTTCTGAGTGAATCCCAAGGGTACAATCTCTTCTACGCCTCTCCGGATGAGCTGAGGCACGCCTTGAGCTTTCCCCGCCGAGACGGGGAGAAACCACAAATCCAGAGACCCAGTCCGGTCGCTGGCAAAGAGAATTCCCTCGCCGTCAGGCGGCCAGCCGAGCAGACGATCATCGGCCGGGTGCTTAACCAAGGGGACTTCATTACTGCCATCGGCCGAGATCAGGAAGATGTCGTGCTCCGCAGCGTTCTCTTCCTGCGGCTGGTCGTAGGCGATGTAGTGCTTATCGCGCGAAAAGCGCATGACTTGAGGCAGGCGCCCGCTCCGTTCGAAGGTCTTAACAACCTTGGTCGCACCGTCCATCGCTGACACCAGCACAATCTGGCGTGTGCCGTCTTTCTTTTCGAGAAATATGAGGATTTGCTTGCCGTCCGGCGACCAATCGTACGTTTGCATCCACTCATCGTTCTTATTGTCGATGAGGGTCCGGGGCGTTCCCCCTTCCCGTGCGATGACGTGCAGGTCTGTACAGCACTTGCCGTCGTACCAGTCGTAAGCGATCTGCTTCCCGTCGGGAGACCATCTGGAGAACATGGCGAACTCCTCGGACTTCTCCCAGGGCCCTTTGTTGGTCAGACGGCGGTTCGTCCCAGTTTCCAAATCGCGTATGGCCAGGTCTCCAGTTTCCCAGTCCGTGAAGGAGAGAAATCTGCCGTCCGGAGAGGGTGCTCCCTCGATATTACCCATGTCTGGGGTAGTCCAGACTTGCCGGGTCGCAAACGCCATTTCTTTGCTGGCGCTGGCGGGCTTGCGCAGCGCGGCGAGCCGCGCGCGGGCCTCAGCCGCTACCTCGTTCTGATCCGCGTAGTCGCGCACCAGCCGCTCGTAAGCCTTCCGGGCTTCGTCTTTGCCCAACTTCTCGTCGCATTTGCCGATTTGGAGCAGGGCTTTGGCGGCGACAGGGCGGTTGTTGCTGTACGACGCCACAATCTTCTTGTAGATGTCAATTGCCTGCTCCAACTCCCCGCTCACCAATTCCTTGTTCATGGCGGACTGGAAGAGCAGTTCAGCCTGATCGTTGTTCTGGGGCATCGCCAACTGTCCTGTAAGCAGACCCACAACGAGCAGCGCGCCGAGGATCACGCCGGCTTGCCGAAGGTTGATTGGGATTCTCATTGCACCCACCTCCATTCAATCTGCCAGCAAGCTAGCTGGCGCGTGTGAGGCGGTCATGGAGGAATTGTCAAGATTCGGAGAAGTTTGCCTCTCCTCGTCCTGACGGGGGCCGATCAGCCGTCAAAGCGATAGCCGATCCCGCGCACGCTGACCACGTAACAAGGCGTCGAAGGCTCGGGCTCAATCTTCTTGCGCAGGTTAGTGATGTGGGTGTCGATGACGCGGTCGGTGACCGCGATTTCCCGGCCCCAGACATCATCCAGCAATTGGTCGCGAGTCAGGACGCGGCCGCGGTGGCGAATCAAGGCTGCAAGCAGCTTGAACTCCAGTGGCGTCAACTCCTGCGGCCGGCCGGAGCGGCGCAGTTCGCAGCGGCTGAAATCCAGCTCGTTTTCTCCGAATCGATACAACTCGGGGGCATCGCCCGCCGCCCGGCGCAGCAGCGCCTTTACGCGCGCGCGGAGTTCGCGCGGGCTGAACGGCTTGGTGACGTAATCATCAGCGCCGAGGTCCAGGCCCGCCACCTTGTCGGACTCTTGGGTCTTGGCGGTGAGCATGACGATGGGGGTGCGGAGGCCGGCGCGGCGGATGTCGCGACAAACCTCGAAACCGTCCCTGCGAGGCAGCATGATGTCGAGAATGATCAGGTCGAATGGCTGCTCCCGCGCACGACGGCTGGCCGTTTCTCCATCGCGGGCCACTTCCACTTCGTACCCTTCAAGCTTCAGGTCGTCCTCGAGCCCGAGAGCGAGGTTGGGCTCGTCTTCCACCACCAGAATGCGCGGCATCTTCACTCCTTCGCCACGGGTAGCACGATCGTGAAAGTGCTCCCCACGCCCGGCAAGCTTTCAACTCGAATTTCTCCGCCGTGGGCGGCAACAATATGCTGCACAATGGCGAGCCCGAGTCCCGTGCCCTTCACGCCCGCTTCATCGGCACTGGCCACGCGGACGAATTTCTTAAAGATGTGCGACTGCTCATCGGGACTGATGCCAAGACCCTGGTCGCGCACGCGAATTGCCACGCGGTTGTCGAGTTGGGTTGCTTCAACCCAGACCGTCTTGCACGCTGGGGAGTAGTTGGCTGCATTGTCGAGCAAGTTCCAGAGGGCCCGGCTCAGGGCCTCACGGTCGGCGCGAATGGGCGGCAGCGAGCCATCCGCCTGGACTTGAAGGGTGTAGCCGCGTTCCGCGACTTCCTGGGCAAATTCCCGCCCCACGTCTTGGACCAGTGCGACGGGATCAAGCGTCTCGAACCTGTACTCGCGCGCCCCCGCCTCCATCCGGCCGAAGTCCAAGAGCCCTTCGACCAGGCGGTGCAGGCGCTCGCTCTCACGGCGCAGCGCCTCGTAATATTGCCGCCGCCGGTCGTCGCTCGAGACGCGACCATCGGCCAGCAATTCGCTGAGTTGCCTCAGGGAGGCCAGCGGCGAGCGGAACTCGTGCGAGACCGCCGAGACGAAGTCCGATTGCAGGCGCGCGACTTCCAGTTTGCGCGTCACCGCGCGGGAGACAAAGTAGCTGCCCACCACTACCAGGACGGCGACCAGAGCCAGACCCAGCACCATCAAGCGCCGGCGGCCGGCGAGCTGTGCACTCGCGGCGCCGGGGTCGGCCGTGATGACGTGCACGGTCCACGGTAATTGCGTGTCGGCAGGAGTGAGCAGAGCTTGCTGGGATGTGGCCCCCTCAAGGTTGCCCACAACCGTGTGCCCCTCGGAGTCGCTCAGCGCCACGCGAATTCCCTGGCGGTCAATGATGGGCTGCACGGCTGGCAGCCAGGTCTCCTCTAGGTGCCTCCCTCCGGCGACCAGACCCACCATCCGCCGCGGCGTGCTCTGCCACATCAGCAAAACAGGTCGGTCGTTAAGCCAAACGCTGGAGCGCCCGGTGGAATGCTCTTCGCCCTCCGCGACGCGTTGCCATCTTTCCCATAGCAACTCCGCGCCCGCTGCCAGCGCGGCACTGTCCTGTTCTTTGGTCTGCAACTCCGGGCCGGGGGCGTACCAGCGGCGAGTTTCCTGCGCGTAGTAACGGTAGGCGCTGCGCGTTAAGCGCCATCGACCGCCGTCGAGAGCGGCATTAAGCCTGCCGGCTTCGTCTTGGAGTTCATCGTGACGACCCAGTACGTCCAGCAAGATGCAGCGCGAGTGGCGCGCCAGGAGCTCTGCGGGCAACCCTCCCACGGAAGTGGGGCCTGATTCAATAAGTTCGGCATAGACCGCCAGCGCTGCCTCGGATTGGCCGCCCTTGCGTAAATTGCGCGCCAGGCGGAGGAAGGCGCCCGCGCGGATCGACGGATCCTTCGCCATCGCCAGCTTGCGGAAGGTGGCGGCAGCCTCGGCGTAATCCTTTTGCTGGAATTCAAGAGCTTCACCCGCCGCGAATGCTCCCGGCGACGGTTCTGCGGGGGCGGGCAAGGCGGGGTAGTAAGGCAACCGCTCTGCGGGGAAGCATTGGAAGCCGCGCTGGCTGACGACCACGATGGCGGCGTTTGATCCCAGCGCTTCGGCTTGGCCTCGCGCCTGGGTGGCCAACGCGGCGTCTGACAAGGCGAGCAGATCAGTTAACCGTTCCCGCGCATTGGAAAGCTCGCGAAGCAGCCGGGCTCCAATCACGTCGGCCGCGTGGTTCAAACGCTGCTGAATCTGCTGGCGCTCGAGTTGACGGTCCTGCTCAAAGAGTCGGTTGCTGAGCCAAGCCAGCGCCACGGCAAGCACAAGCGTGATGCCCAGAAACAAGCCTAGCAGGTGGCGTGGCGGTTGAAACCACTTTCTCAGCCACATTGGTCCGCTCATTCGCTGACGTCAGTTGCATTATAACTCCCAGCGTCAGGGCGGAATTGAGATTCGGTCAAGAATGTGTCAGGGGGCTAACCACCGTGGGGAATTCTCGTCGCTTTGAGCCCGCCCAAGTTCGCGGATCGGATCAGGCCCCCCCCGTGGCTCCGAGAGGACGGGGCTCGGAGACTCTTGCTCCCCTCCAGTCCTTCAATCGCAAGAGATGGGTTCACCGCGCGGTTACTCACTTCTTACGTGCGCCCGCGATGCGATTCCGTTCCCACCATACGCGGTCGCGGAATCGACTGGTTCCTTGACCCAAGGGAGAATAGCCCTTCCGACTACCTCTGCCAGATTGCTGCTGTGAAACAAGCTCCCCGGAAAATAGGACGACTGCGCTTTGAAAGCGGACCAGACTCCTACCGGCCTGGCATCAGTAACGAGTAGTCGCCTCATGCTTATCCGGTTGTTTCAGCAAGCCCCAATATGTTGGGGTCAGTCTTGGCCGGGCGGCTTGGAACGGTCCGCCTGGTTCGCATCTCCTTATAGGTCGTGGACTTGTGCTTGGTCCCGAGTCCCAGCAGGGTTTGGAACGCCGCCATAGGTTGCTTGCGCCGATTATGGCGAAAGACGAATTCATCAAGATAAGCCTGGAGCTGATGGCGGCCCACGCCGTGATGGGTTCCGAGCAGCCATTGCTTCAGGTTGCCGATGGCGCGGTCCGCCAA
>JAIQEZ010000143.1 GCA_020073545.1 Terriglobia bacterium
TCAAGGCTTGGTTGTCCAGCGTCAGCTCCGCCACCATCTGCTTCAACCGCCGATTCTCGTCTTCCCCGCCGCGGCGGGCCGCAGCCGCCGTGCCTCACTCACTTCCAGACCCCCATACTTCGCCTTCCACTTGTAATACGTCGCGCTGCTGATCCCCTGCTGCCGGCAAATCTCCGCCGTCTTCATCCCTGCTTCGGCCTGCTTCAAAACCCCAATAATCTGCTCCTCCGTGAACCGGCTCTGTCTCATCTCCTGTCCTCCTTCGGGCTTTTATACCCTGGGAGCACTCTCTTTTACACTGGTACAGTTTTCGGGGGGCAGGTCAGGGCCACAAAGGAACTCATTGAAGCCATTCAAGCTGCAAAGGCTTTCATCCCAAAAATGAATGAAATCGAAGAAGCGCGCGTCAAAGAGGTAATGGCACGTTGCGAAGAGCAGCTACGGGAAGCCCTCAAAGCAAGACCCAAGAATCCCGTACTGCATTATGCACTTGCTCTAGATCTGTCCAGTCAGCACAAAACGGACGAACCCATCGATGAGTTCCGCGAAGCCGTGCGCCTCAGGCCGAAATATGGCGAGGCGCACTTTCAACTCGGATGCCTTCTCTACCTGCAGAGAGACTTGAACGGGGCGGCTGCTGAATTCCGCGAGGCAGTGCGGATCACCTTTGTCAACGGGGACTACCACTGGTTCCTAGCGAAGGCACTTCGCGACAGCGGTGATCTGGATGGCGCCTTCGTCGAATACCGTTTTGCAGTACTCTTTGAACAGGACAATGCCTTCGCCCACGACGAACTGGGTGGCGTACTCGAGGATAAAGCTGACTTCGTGGGGGCAATCACTGAAATTCGCGAGGCTGTTCGACTGGAACCCAAGCTACCCGAATTCCACCGCCATCTGGGTAGCGTCCTTGAACGCAAGGGTGAACTCAGTGAAGCGATGGCTGAATATCGCGAGGCCATCCGGCTCAAGCCTGACATGCCCAACCTTCATTACTTCGTGGCTACCGCCCTCCGACAGAAGAAAGACTTTGACGAGGCAATTCCCGAATATCGCGAGGCCATCCGCCTTAAGCCCGATGATGCCACGGCGCACGACGGACTAGCGTGGTCCCTTCTAGGGAAGAACGACTTTGAGGGCGCGATATCTGAATTCCGCGAGACCATCCAAATTAGGCCTGATATCGCCGACCCCCATGAGGGGCTGGGATTTATCTTCGACACTAGGAAAGACCTCGACGAGGCGATTTCCGAATTTCGAAAGGCTGTCGAGCTCGAACCTGATTGGGCCGAAGCTCATTATGTCGTGGGCGCTGCGTTAGCCAGGAAAGGTGACAGCGTTGGCGCCGCTGCTGAATTCGGTGAGACCGTCCGCCTCAAACCCGATATGGCCGATGCGCACTTCGCCTTGGGGTTGCTGCTTGATCCAGAAAAAGACAGAGAACGTAAGCTGGAAGAACTTCGCAAAGCTCACGAACTTGAGCCGAATAACGCCGAATACAAGAAAGCATTTGAAGCCTTTCTTCTCGATGATCTGCTTCGGCAGAACCACTGACGACGCTCCGGTCTTAATTCCGGCGCTTCGCCCATAGGTACCACATCCTTGAAAGAGGCAGAGTCGCAAGTGTATTCTGTTCGTTCTTTGTTGTGCAGCGACACCAGCGACTCCCGAGAAAACCAACATGAAAACTCCGGAAAGGCGCTCTCTCCATGTCAACATATGATGACCTTGTCGTGAGGTTGAGTACGTACTTAGCTGACTTGGCGAACTTACTGGACTCTTCGCGTCGGAGGTTCTCCTCGCTTGCGGAAACGGATGTATCCGAGTCGGCCGGACTCTATGTGATTTACTGGGAGGAGCCGCTCGAGACTTTCTACGTTGGCAAGGCCAACCGGCGCAAATCCCCGTCTGCTTGGGGGCAACCGGATGGCCTCCGTTTCCGCATCATGAAGAACCACCTCGCCTATAAGGGAAATGACAATTTTGTGCGGTATATTAAGGAGGAGTTTCGATTGGCCTCTCAGCCCGCGGCGCGCGACTACATTCGCACTCACTGCTCGGTCCACTGGTTGGAGGTCGATGATCCCGAGCGTCTCTTCGTTTTGGAACACCTCGCGATCGCTGCCACACGCCCTCGGTTTAACAGAGGCTAGGCGGGTGCCGTAGGCACGCCGGGCTATGTCATTTCTCCCAACTACCAAGCGGGACGCATGTGTAGAACCATCCGCGACGCAACGCCAGTCACAATAGGAGTAGGGAGAGCGATGTGAGGCGCTCCCCCTCCATCCGAGCCGGATAGGCGGATTTCCCACAACCGGCCCGGGAGAGGTACGGCTCACCCCCACAAAGCCTGCGCCGCAACAGGCAAGAACCCCTCAGCTCGCACGTCAATCCTTGCTACAATTGGCGTGCAACCATGGCCGAGCCCGAGTTGACCCGCAAAGCGATTGATCCTTTCTCCCGCGACGTACTGGAATTCGCTGCCGTGGTCGAGCTGCTGCACAGCTATCTTTCCGGGCCGATTAGCGAGCCGGTCCTCGAGCAAGTTGAACCCCACACGAATCTCGATCTCATTCGACGCAATCTGGAACTGGCGCGGGAGACGCGCGAGTACTTGCGCGAGAGCCCTCGCCCCAGCCTGGCGGCGCTGGACCGCCGGGTTAGACGCCAATTTCTCGCACTTCGCCCTTCTTCACGAACGGCAGTACTCTGAGTAAGGGGGGTATGATTGGCCGCAGGTCGCTCAAACGGTTCGTTTTGGCGGTCAAGACTACGACCGCGATGTTGAAGCGCCGCAAATGCTGTTGGAACGACAGGTTCCGATCAGTAGTGACAAAAGCTTCAAAGTGGCTCGCAGCAAGGGTTAGAAGTTCGCCGTTCCGCATCGAATTCCACCCCATCTGTTTGACGGTATGCACCTCGTGCCCCGTGAAGGCCTCCGCCAAGCGCTGATCAACACATTCATCGAGCAGGATCTTCACTTCACCTCGGCAAGTACTCGGCCTTTGGCGGTTTCCAGCAACACGACCACTTGTTCGCGCGTTACGGTCGGATAGCCCTCCAGGAAATCATCGATAGTGTCGCCAGCCTCAAGGTACTCGAAAAGAGTTTGTACGGGCACGCGGGTCCCGGCAAAGACAGGCGTTCCCCCCATAATATCTGACGAGGTTGTAATCAGGGTGTCGCTCATATAACAGAGTCTAGTGGTAAAAGGTCTGGGGGGCAAGGGGGCATCGACCGCCTGCTGTGACTTTTTCGGCGCGGCAGACCGCCGTGATGGCCAGTATGGGTCGTCCCCCACGCCATTCCTCGTCCCGGCTCTGCTACAATGGGCAAACGACCATGCCCGAGCCTGACTTGACCCGCAGAGTGATCGATCCCTTCTCACGCGACGTGCTGGAATTCGCTGCCGTGGTCGAGCTGCTGCACAGCTATCTCTCCGGGCCGATTAGCGAGCCGCTCCTCGAGCAAGTTGAACCGCACACGAATCTCGACCTGATTCGACGCGACTTGGAACTGGCGCGTGAGACGCGCGAGTACTTGCGCGAGAGCCCTCGCCCCAGCCTGGCGGCGCTGCGCGATCCGCGCCCGCTGCTCGACAAGCTGCGCGTGGAAGGCATCTCGCTGGCCGCGCTGGAAATCCTGGCGCTGGTGGAAGTGGCGCGGGCAGCGCTGGACATGCATCGCCTGTTCGCGAAACATCCCACTCCCCGCCTGGCCGAGCTAGCGCGCGCGCTGCCGGATTTCCGCGACTTGGTGACGGAGCTGGGCGGAAAGATTCATCCCGACGGCACGGTGGATTCCTCCGCGAGCCCGGAGCTGGGGCGAATTCGCCGGGCCATCGAGCGGTTGAGAGCCGAAATTCAGACCAGCCTGGAGCGGATGCTGCGGCGCTTTGCGCAGGAGGGTGTGCTGCAGGACGCCGTCGTGACCATCCGCAACGACCGCTTTGTGATCCCCGTGCGCGTGGAGGACAAGCGGCGCGTACAGGGGGTGGTGCACGGAGCGAGCTCGTCGGGGGCCACGGTCTACATCGAGCCCCTGGAGACGCTGGGCCTCAACAATGAACTGGTGGAGTTGCAGGACCGGGAGATCGCGGAGATTCAGCGTATCCTCGGCGAGTTCAGCCGCAAGCTGCAGGCGCGAAGAGAAGACTTGGGCCGCGCGGCAGAGATCCTGAGCGAAATCGACCTGGCTTTCGCCAAGGCGGAATTCAGCCGCCAGTACGACTGCTGCATCCCGGAATTCCATACGGAACGAGTGCTGTGGCTGCACGAGGTTCGCCACCCTCTGCTGGAAAAGACCTTGCGCAGCCAGAAACGCCAGCCGGTGCCGCTCACGCTGGAATTGAAGGCGCCGAAGACCTTGATGATCATCAGCGGGCCGAATACCGGCGGCAAGACGGTGGGGTTGAAAACCCTGGGCATCGTGGTGTTGATGGCGCAGGCGGGTATTCCGGTGCCGGCCAGCGAGGCGCGGCTGCCGCTCTTTGGGCGCGTGCTGGCGGACATCGGGGACCAGCAATCCATCGCCGCCAACCTCAGCACCTTTTCGGCGCATGTGACGAACATCGAGGCGATGGCGGAAGTGGCGGAGAGGAGCGACCTGGTGCTGCTGGATGAAATCGGCGCGAGCACGGAGCCGAACGAAGGCGCGGCGCTGGCCGTGGCCATCCTCGAACACTTCCGCCAGCGTGGCGCCATGACCCTCGTGAGCACGCACCATTCGCGCCTGAAAGCGTACGCCGCGGAGACAGCGGAGGCGCTGAACGCCGCGATGGAATTCGATGAAACCACGCTGCAGCCGACTTACCGGCTGCTGATCGGCTTGCCGGGAAAGTCCAGCGCGCTCGACATTGCCGCGCGCCTGGGACTCGAACCCAGCATCGTCGAGAAAGCGCGTTCCCTGCTCCATCCGGCGGACGCCGAAGCGGCGGCATTGGTGGCCGGGCTGCACCAGCAGCGTACGGAGATGGAGCGCCGACTGGAAACACTGGAAAACCAGAAGCAGGAGCTGGAAGCGCGCCGCGCACAGTTGGAGCAGCAATTCCAGCACGACCGCCGGGCGAAACTGCGGGAACTCGATTCCCGCTTGGATGACACGTTGCGCCAGTACGCGAAGACCTGGGAGCAGTCGCTCGAGGAGTTGCGCACGCAGGCGGCGCCGGCTAAGGTGGTGGCGCGCGGCGAATGGAAAGCCGCTGGCCTGGTGCGCGAGGCCCGGGAGGAATGGAATGCTCAGGTGTTGGAGGCGCTGGGCATGCCGGGAGAGGCGCCGCAAGAGCCTCCCCTCGAGCGGCCGCTGGTGGTCGGCGACCGGGTGCAGGTGCTGAATGTTTCAACACCCGGTATCGTAACAGCTCGGCTCAACGACGAACACCTGCAGGTTGCTGTGGGCCGCCTCAAGATGCGCGTGGGCCAGGGGGAGGTTCGGCTGCTGATGCCCGCGGGCGCGACCACATCAGAACCGGTGGCGGCTGTGCAAAGCAGCGAGGAGGTTCCGGAGGAATTCAACGTCATCGGGAACACGGCGGAAGAGGCCCGCGAGCGCGTGGACAAATTTCTTGACCAGGCATTCCTGGGCGGGCGCTCCCGGCTGCGCATCATCCACGGCCATGGAAAAGGCGTCCTCCGCAAGACCCTGCACGAAATGTTTTCTCATCACCCCCACGTTGAGAAATTCTACTCTGCGCCGCAACAAGAGGGCGGCACCGGCGCGACCATTGTGGAACTCAAGAACTAGTGTCGCGTCTCCGTAGTCGCTCGCGGAGGGTTCCCCACCCCCCTACGCAAAGGTCTCTTTTGACCGGCTTTGCGCGGGAACAAAGAGTCGCTGAAGGTTTTGGGCAGACAGGCGTGCCAAGCTCGCCGAGTTTTGCCCAACACGCACAGTTCCGTGCGACTTCACGCAGAGCACGTGGGTGGAACCACGATTTGCACGGGAGGCTTTGCCCCAAAAGAGCCCGACTCAGACGTTATTGGATCGCTTGGAGTTGCGGCGGTGGTTGCCTTTGCGCAGGCAATTGCGGACAACTTGGACGAGCTCGTCTGACTTAATGGGCTTGTTCAGGTATTCGGTCGCACCGGCGTTCATGGCTTCCAGGTAGGTATCCACTTCGCCATACGCGGTCAGGATGATGACGGGAACTTCGCTTCCTGCGCCCCGAACCGCCTGCAGCAGATTGAGACCGTCGCAATCGGGCATGCGTAAATCGCAAATGACCAAATCGAAACTGCCGGAACGCAGAACTTCGATGGCCTCGCAGGGGTCGGAAGTCGCCGTGACCGCAAATTTCTCACCAGACAGGATACGTTGGAGGACGTGCAAGAAATGCGGATCATCATCAATGATCAGGATGCGACCACTGAGCTCCTCACCCACGGGATTCTCCACTTCAGAGCTTTCCGCCTTCCATTCGGAATGTCCTATTGCACCTCGCATTTTGAGGCACCCGAACAGCGTAAATTTCATCCGCAACGTACTTGAGAATGCGTGCTGCACGTAAAGCGCCAACTTTGGCAAGATATAACACGGGGTCAGAACCTGACCGGGGGGGCTGACACTCTGTCGAGAATGGACAGCCATCCCACGGAAACCGGGGGACGGCGGAAGTTCGTCAAGAGGGGATGCGAGGGAGGGGCCCCCCTCGCGGAGCGAGGTGCGAGCCGTGGTTATGAGGACGGACGAGTATTAGGCCGCTCGCGTGGCGGAACTGGCGCTTTCCTTCTTTCCCAAGCGACGACGGATTGTACGGGGATTGATCTGCAGCAGTTGGGCGGCACGCAGACGATTGCTGCGTGTGTACTGCAGAACCGTGCGGATGACCGAGTCGTGAATTTCCCGCATGGAAGTTCCGATCGAGAACGTCAGCGTGAACGTCGGTTGCATCTCCAAGGGCGTTACCTCCTTCAAAGGAGTAACGGGCCTGGGGCCAGCCCCAAAGTCCTTCACCTCGGCTGGGCCACGGACATTATCAAAACCTCTCATGATAGCCTCCTTGATTAAAGGTGCCTCGGCACCTGCCCTTTTGTCTGCATTTTGGGTTCCTTTTCGTCCGTCTGGATGTCGTTGAAAGATTGTGGCCGTGGAATCCTTAGATCATTAGAAAAAGGGACAAATTGAGTATCCACACACAACCCCATGTGGCTTTTGCCCCAAGATCAGGCCCTGCTAAGTTGTGGAGAAGGCCATAGATGGAAAATCCGCAGCCGGTTTCTCGCCCATTTTCAAGGGAATAGAAATCCCGGACAAATTTGCCCGGGTGGCAACCGAGATGCCAAATATCATGACCTGAAGGTCAGCGAGACTCGGGGGTCGCGCCTACCCAGCAGGAGCCATGAATGGTCAATCGGCAATCGAGTGTTGACAGATTTCTGCGGTTCTTCAGCTCGTTGAAGTGCGGTCTGCTGCTGCTCAGCCTGGTAGGCGTGGCCGTGATCCTGGGGACGTTGATTCTTCAAAAGCCCATGGCCCAGGAGGGGCAGATCGAACAGATCTATGCCCCCCAGACCCTGCGGCTGCTGAACGCCCTGGGTCTGTTCGACGTCTTTCACACTCGGTGGTTCATACTGCTGTTAGGGCTGCTGGGGGCCAACATCACGTTGACCTCGATCGAACGCTTTCCTCAGGTGTGGCGATTGTTTGTCCGGCCGCATCTCGTAGCCGACGCTGCTTTCATCCGAGCCTTGCCATTCCAGCGGGAGATTGCTTTGGGCTCGCACGCCCCCCAGGAAGCGATGGCGCTGGCCTGCGGCAAACTTCGGAGTCTCGGGTACGCGCCGCGACCCGCGGTGCTCCGGCAAGGCACGGTCTACATTGAGAAGCACCGCGTGGCGCGGTTGGCTCCCTACGTAGTCCACGCCAGCCTGCTGATAATCTTTGCCGGGGCGATCGTGGATGGGGCGCACGGCTACCGGGGATTCATCAGCCTGCGACCGGGGATGCGCACCGACACCGTCGAGCCTTTGACCACGCCGGGAGCGCCGCGCCGGCTGGGCTTTACGATCCGCTGCGACGCGGCGGGCATGGATCGCTACCCCGACGGCTCACCGCAGCAGTATTGGAGCCGCTTGGCGGTGGAAGAAAACGGCCGCGAGGTGGCAAGGAAGCAAATCTTTGTGAACGATCCGCTCACCTACAAGGGAGTGCGCTTCTTCCAGGCTAACTACGGTCCCACCGGCACGCCGCGCAAGCTGGTGATGGAAGCAAGCTGGCCCGAAAACGGCGTGGAGAAGCGCCAGATGCTCACGCTCGCCCCCGGAACGCCGGTACAACTGGGCGCGCAGGGCGACACGGTAGAGCTAGCCGATTTCATTCCGGACTTCGTGCTGGAGGGCAATCAGATTTCCTCGCGCTCGGACGAGCCTCGCAACCCGGCCATCCGCCTGCAAGTGACGCGGCCCGGCGGCGAGCCGAGAAGCGCCTGGATTCTGGCCAAGTTACCCGAAACGCATCCGCCGAACGACACCGGAGTCAGCTTCCGGTTTGTCAACGCGGAGATGGAATACCTGACGGGCCTGCAGGTGGCATACCAGCCCGGGCAGTGGCTGATCTGGGCAGGCTGCCTGCTTCTGACGGGCGGCCTCATGATGGCGCTGTACCTCTCGCACATCCGTATCTGGGGCGTGGTCGGAACCGACCGCAAGGGCCAGCCGGCGCTGCTGCTGGGCGGGCAACCGAGCAAATATCGTGAGAATTTTGAGCGGAAGTTCCACGCGCTGGCGGATGAGCTTGACACGGCCTTAAAGAATGCTACGGTGAAAGTTACGGAGGCGGCCCCCGCAGCCTAAGGTGACAGGGTTCCCGAAGGGCGAAAGAGATCCGGAGCATCCCAACGCCGCAGGCGCGTGCTCGGCGTGCAACAAAGCGAGGGAGCAAAACATGGGGAAAGTGGTGACCCACACGGGAGAGCGCGGCCAAGCCAGCGCCGCAAGACTGTCTGCGCAGGCAGGCTGGATTCTGCTGGGGGTCAGCGTGGTGGTGCTGACGGTGATGGCCATCTCGGTCCCGCACCTGGTGGGAGGCGCGGGTTGGCTGACCGGCGAGAAGTTCTTATACCTAGCACTTATTGCTTACCTGGGCGCCGCGGCTTTGTACGTGTTTTCGGCGGCGCTGCGGCAGCCGCAACTGCTGGCGGGCGCGATGGCACTCACCCGTGGCGGATTTCTGCTGCACACGATGGCGATCCTGGTGCGCTGGGCGAGTTCCGGGCACGCGCCGCTCTCGAATATCTACGAGATGGTGCTGGTGTTCTCCTGGGGCGTGGTGGCACTGCACGAAGTGGCGGAATGGAAATTCGAGCTGCCCTTTCTGGGAGCCATCACCGTGCCCATCGCGGCGCTGGCGCTCGTCCTGATGCAGGTGCTGCCGGGCGAGATCCGGCCGCTGGTGCCAGCGCTGCAGTCCACCTGGCTGCAGATTCACGTGACGCTGGCCATGCTGAGCTACGCGGGCCTCACGATCTCGTTTGCGGTGGCGCTACTCTACCTGATCAAAGACGGCGCGACCACGCGCAGCTTTCTGAGTTGGAGCGCGGCGCTGGTTCTGGGCGTGTACGGGACCATCGTGGCGACTTCTGTGAACAGCAGCCTGGCGCTGACCATGCCGGCCTGGGACTCCACGGCGCGGGAGAAAGTGATGCTGGCCCCGCGGCAGGCGCTGCTGGTGCCTATCGATGCGCTCGGCTGGCCGTTTGTGATCGTGCTGGCACTCGCGGCCGCCACCCTCGCGCTGAGCCTGCTCGGGACGTTCTTCGCTCCGGGCCAGCGCTGGGAGAATCTGGCGCGCCGCACCTTCCTGGCCGCGCTCCTCGCTCAGGCACTGTCGCTCGTGCTCCTCATGTTGAAGGTGAATGCCGGGCCATATTACGTTCCGCAATACGGCCAGAGCTTCGGGGTGCACCTGGCGGCGAGCCCCTTCCTGCTGGCGGGCGTGGTGACGGCGCTGTTCGCCTCGCTGGCGTGGGAAGTGCTGCGCTGGAAATACGACTCCCTCGTCGCCTACCTGCCCAGCCGCGACACGCTGGATGGGTTGATTTACAGGACCGTGGCAATTTCCTTTCCCCTGTTAACCCTGATGATCATCGCCGGCGCCTACTGGGCCAATCGGACCTGGGGGTCATATTGGAGCTGGGACCCGAAGGAAGACTGGGCGCTGATCACCTGGCTCACGTACGCGGGTTATCTCCACATGCGGTTGACGCGCGGCTGGCGCGGACGGCGCTCGGCGTACTTCGCCATCATCGGGTTCGGGATTGTGATGTTCACCTTCTTCGGCGTCACCTACCTGCTGCCAGGATTGCATGCATACGCGTGAGTGAGAAGCAGAAGTCAGAAGAGGGGAGCCAGGAGGCCGGGGGAGAGTTTCGAGTGAGAAGTAAGCCCTAGCGAGACTTCGCCTCACACCGCAGAGCAGGACCCCTTCACCCGTCTTTCAGAATGCCGTCACCCGGCTTTGGCGTTGCGGGCGGCCATTTGCAGGCGTTGGTAGGAGCGGCGCAGCAGTTCGCGGTCCACGAGGCTCATGGAAAGGAACTCCACGGCGAAGCCCTCGGGGAATTGGGAGCGCACGACGGCTGCGGCGCGGAAGTACTCGTTGCCGATTTGGATGCCCAGCCGGAAAACGGTTCCAATCTTGACCTTCCGCGTAGTTTTTACGGAGAGACCATAGGGGCTGAAGTCGACCAGGGGGGCGGTCAAACGCTCGTCGGTTCCGACAAAGCCCACGTCCAGGGTGGTCTTGGCTTGAACCCGTGCTGCTCGCCTGCTGCGTGTCACTTTGGGCCCCCGTGGATCCCCTGCTATTCCCGGTTCGGACGCTGGCGTAAACCCCGCAACGGCTCTGTGCCTACCATCCTACAGGCTTCCGGTGAAGCCGTCAACGCGTCGCGCGGCAGGGTGCTGTCCTAAATCTGTGTTGGCACAGGTTCGGCGAGTGTATAATCCGAGTCCTCCATGGGACACGCCATCCAATTCATCAGTACATGGATCGTTCGGATTTTCATCACTCTTGGAGGGTTTGCTGGGATAATGCGAATCCTTGAGTGGTTGTTGGATCGACCTAAGTTAATCGGGGAAATTGAACAACACATACTTGGGATTCTATCCAGAGAGGGGTCTGTGGTAGGAGCCCACTTAATGCTTGCGGTTTAGATTGTCAACAAAAGACCAAGGCCAACAACGGTTAAAGGTTGGTTCCTTGTGACCTGCCCCCGTTTCCTGTACCAATCATAATGCGAGTTCCAGGGTAGGTGTCTGCTTTTGTTCTTCTCTCCGGGGCGGCTCGGGGGGGAGAGCCGCCCCGGCGCCTGCGAATTCTTGCGGGGTCCGATTCCCCAACGAAGTGTGGGGCCGAACCTCGTTATAATCCTTCCTCCAAGCCTCAATCGTCTCCCGCGCTTCCCC
>JAIQEZ010000144.1 GCA_020073545.1 Terriglobia bacterium
GCGCGAAGGGACGCCGCAGGCCAAGCGTGTTATCGAGTTCGTTAACGCTCTGCTGAAGGAAGACAATATCAAGAAACAGGTACGGCTCGACTCGGGCGTGGGGATCAAACCGATTTCCATTACGTGCACCAAGCAATTAGTGCGGCGCGCGCTGCGTTACGCGATCGCGAACGGCCTGAAGACCGTGACCCTGGTCCACAAGGGCAACATCATGAAGTTCACCGAGGGCTCGTTCCGCGACTGGGGCTACGAGCTGGCCAGGGAAGAATTCCGCGGGCAGGTTGTGACCGAGCGCGAAAGTTGGATTCTGGGCAACAAGGATGAGGATCCGAACATCTCCGTGGAAGCCAACGCGGCAAGGGTCGAGCCGGGCCTGGAGATGGCGACGGAAGCCTTCCAGCAGCAGGTCTATAAGGAAGTGAAGAGCTGCCTCGACGCGATCTACGCAACGCACGGCCAGGGGCAATGGAAGAACAAAGTCCTAGTGAACGATCGCATTGCGGATTCAATGTTGCAGCAAATTCTGACGCGCGCGGATGAATACCAAGTGGTCTGTACGCCAAACCTGAACGGCGACTACCTGTCGGACGCCTGCGCGGCGCAGATCGGCGGGCTGGGCGTGGCGCCCGGCGGTAACATCGGCGACGGTTTCGGAGTGTTCGAGGCCACGCACGGCACGGCTCCGAAATATGCCGACAAAGACATGATCAATCCCGGAGCAATGATTCGCTCCGGCGCACTGATGTTTGAGTTCATGGGCTGGCCGGAAGTGGGCAAACTGATCGAGGACGCGCTCGCCACCACCATCGCGCAGCACCGCGTGACGTATGACCTGGAGCGGCTGATGCAGATGGAAGGCATCAAGGACGTTCAGAAGCTCGGCACCAGCGCTTTCGCCAGCGCCATCATTGAGAATATGGGGGAGGCCAAGGCTTCCGCGGCCTGAGAGCAATCCATTCCAGGTGTTAGGTGCCAGGTGCTAGGTTCTGGTTTATCCCTGACCCCCGACACCTGACACCTGTCTTGTGGGGAGGCATTCATGCGCAAAAAGGTGACGGTGATCGGGGCAGGGAATGTCGGTGCGACGCTTGCGCACCGCATCGTGGACAAGCAATTAGCTGACGTCGTGGTGATCGACATCTTGGAAGGTGTTCCCCAAGGCAAGGGATTGGACCTGCTGCAGGCGGGCCCAATTGAAGGCTACGACGTCAAGATCAAGGGGACGAACGATTACCAGGACACGGCCAATTCCGATTTGGTGGTCATGACGGCGGGGTTCCCGCGCAAGCCCGGCATGAGCCGAGACGATCTGCTTAAAGCCAATTTTGAGGTGGTGAAGAGCGCCGTGGAGCAGGCGGCGAAGTCTTCGCCGGACGCGATTCTGATTGTGGTGACGAACCCGCTCGACGCCATGGTGCAGACGGCGTACCGCGTGAGCGGCTTCCCCAAGAACCGCGTGATCGGCATGGCGGGCATCCTGGACAGCGCGCGCTATCGCACGTTTATCGCCGAGGCTTTGAACGTGTCCGTGCAGGACGTCCATGGCCTGGTCCTCGGCGGCCACGGCGACACTATGGTTCCGGTGCCGAGCTACACGACCGTGGCGGGCGTCCCGATTTCACAGCTCATGCCCAAGGAGCAGCTCGACAAGATCATCGACCGGACGCGCAAGGGCGGCGGCGAGATCGTAGCTCTGCTCAAGACCGGCAGCGCCTACTATGCGCCTTCGGCGGCCGTCGTGCAGATGATCGATGCGATCTTCAATGACCGCAAGAAAATCCTGCCCTGCGCGGCGTACCTGGAAGGCGAGTACGGAATCAAGGGGCTGTTCGTGGGCGTGCCCGTGAAGCTGGGCGCGAAGGGCATCGAACAGATCGTTGAGATCAAGCTAACACCGGAAGAGCAGGCCGCGCTCGCGAAATCCGCCGCCGCCGTAAAGGAATTGGTGGAAATTATCGCGGTGTAGCGGCGGGGCCTTGGGAGCGGAAGGACATGCATTAGGTACAGGTCACGAGGCAGGACGCGTGGCCGCGAGGCAGCGCAGCAAGGCACGGCGCGCCTTGCCCCTTACCTGCTCAGCAAGACTACGCGCCGAGAACCCGACGCCACTCGATTTTCTTGCCCTTCTCCGCATAGTTGTAGCCAACATTGTGGCCAAAGAAGCGGCTTTGAATAGTGTTATGCAGGATATGCAGCAGTTCGATATGCGAACAGCTGAAATACTCGTAGCGGTCAGTTCTTAGAACGATGGGGTTTCCGAGCCGTACATTTGGCTCGTACCCCCGCTCGTACTGCACTTTCACCCAGCCATCGTCAATGGCGTCGGCTACGTATTTCTCGTCGTACCTGCCATTGTAGTGCACGATTGTATTTCGTAGTCGCCGGGCGTTATCAACATCGCCACAGGTTTCCGGAAGACGGTCCCGTGCCTTTGGCGATGCGATTGCCGATTGTTGCACCGTTTTGAATGCCCATTTGAGCAATCGCTTGTAGTTCTCTCGCTCCAAGTGCTCCGCACGGTTAAGCTCGACCAAGCGTCCGTAGAACCTCCTAGTCGCCGCCTCAAAAAGGCTCACAAGAACCAGAAGCGAGGCCCGGCAATGAACGGACTCTCCTAACTGGTCCATTTCATTGAGCAACTCGTTTCGGTCATAGAGCCTGGACCATTCATGTGTGAGCTGGAACGATCCATCGGGCAACTTGCCGAGCAGATTCCTCCGCTCCGCCACTTCGACAGCGGCTTCCATATAGGTGTGAAGTCCCCAAACTGCTCGCATAGCATCGTCTGTAGCCGTGAAGATCGTCTCGATTGCCTGATCTCTGGGCACTGCTCCCCCTTTGTTGCCTTAGGAGGCCTGATGATCCATTCGTCCCGGCGGAGGCGAGGAGCCTGGGTCTCACACCCTGTTTGGGTTCTGCTATCTGCCCGTCGCTTGGAGAATTGCATCTAACAGTGGAGCCGTAGGCTTCTGGTCGCCCAAGCGGTCCTCCGCCATGAATTCGAACTTCTTGCCGTTCCTGTGACGCAAAATGAGAAGGTCATAAAGGCTGTCCTTCCTTACTTCCCCGAGTTCGCTGAGTGCCCAATCAACGGAGTCCCTGCCCCCAGGGCCTCTATAGGTAATTCTTCCGTTGCCCACGCTCAGCTGACCGTGACAATACCCCCCGCTCCAACCGTGCCAGTGCGCCACGTAAAACCGCCACACATCTACCCACGACGTTGGCAAGGGGGCGCGGGGATCTATGGCAAGGCTGGGCCATGATTTCAAAAGCCACCTCTCGTAGTTGTCACGAATAATCGGATCATTCGGCATAAGACTATAGGCATTACGGTATGCATCAAGAATTGAATGCCGATCTGTAGGGTCCATCTCACCGAACAACGGCCGCCCTATGGCAGCTTCGAGTGCGACGCCAAGGTTGCTGTACGCTATAGCTGAATCCGGTTTTAATTGGACTGCCCTCCGGTATTCAGCGATTGCCTCATGCCATCTTGCTTGATCGTAGAGAATCGTTCCCAACAATAAGTGCAGATCGCCGTTCCTCGGATCGAGGTGAACTGCGGCACGAAATTCCTCCTCTGCTTGTGCAAATGCCCTTTTGTCTCGAAATCCCTTCCCGCGGGCCAGGTGCTGTTCGACCTGCGTCTCTGTGGTCGCCGCAGCCGCGTAAATGTCCGGTCTGGCCACCGGCCTTGCGCCGCGGAGAATGTCCGGTCTGGCCACCGGTCTTGCACCGCGGAGAGCGTTCAGGACCGTATCTTCCGCTCCTGCGCCTTGCAGGATGTCCAAGTAGTCATCAGTCGGCTCAAAGTCGATGCCACGTTGTTTCACGAGAGTCGCCACGCGCTGGCTGGGGACGCCGCCGGCGAGCAAGGCGAGCACCTGGATTTTGTCCAGCGGCTTAGGTTCGGTTCTCGGGGCTTGCGCGAAACCGATCGTGGCTAGTAACAAAACGGCGGGGAAGAATCTCACGCTCACAAGACACCCCGGTGCAGTAGCTTCACCCATTTTACTTCACTGTGATGACGATAGCTAGTCTCCAGCCTGCGGGTGGGTGACCCTACTTCACTTCCACAACCTTGACGGCATTCATCACCACGGGCGTCTTGGGGCGGTCATTGCGGTCGCGTGGGGTGTCCACGATCTTGTCAACCACTTCTTGGCCTTTTACGACCTGGCCGAAGATGGTGTGGTGATTGTCGAGCCACTCCGTCGAGGCAACGGTGATGAAGAACTGCGAGCCGTTCGTGCCTGGGCCGGAGTTGGCCATAGCGAGCCGGCCAGGCCGGTCGAAGGAGAGGTCATTCGTGAACTCATCCTTAAACTTGTAGCCGGGCCCGCCCGTGCCTGAGCCGAGCGGGCAGCCCCCCTGAATCATGAACTTCGGGATCACGCGGTGGAAGACCAAGCCGTCGTAAAAGGCGCGCTTGGTGCGCTGGCGGGTCTGCGGGTCCAGAAACTCCTTCGTTCCGCTCGCGAGGCCCACAAAGTTCTCGACCGTCACCGGCGCTTGATCGGGGAAAAGCTCGCAGGTGATCTCGCCGAGGGTGGTCTCAAACATTGCGTAGAGGCCGGGCTTCCGATCGCTCATGTGTTCTCCTTGTTTCGGGTGGAATCCGCGGGGGGCGCCCCGACGGGTCGCGCCTGCGAATCCTTACCACTTGCGCCCAGCAGATCCGTTGCGGCGTTCAGGATGACATCCGCCGGGTTCCCTCGGGCTACTTCGGTACGATGGCAGCAGTTAGGATGACGGCGGTTTGGATGGTGTCGAGCCGCGGAAAATTCTTTTCGAGGTACGCCTTGCCCTCTTTCTGAATGCGGTCCTGGGCAGGGCCGTTCCCACTGGGTGCGCCTTCGCCATAGCCGCTATAGAATTTGTCGACGACCTTCATGCCTTCGATGACCTTTCCGAAGGGCGAAAACCCCATGTTATTGAGGCTCGAGTTGTCAGCCAAGTTGATGAAGACCTGCGTGGTACGCGTGTTGGGGCCGCCGGTGGCGAAAGTGAGCGTTCCGCGCGTATTGCTCTGGGTGACCCGGTCATCGGGGATGTCGGCGGGCTGCCAGACCCGGGAGACCTCCGGCCGCGGGCTGATACCGAATTGCACCACGAAGCCCGGCAACACGCGGAAGAAGGCCGCGCCATCGTAGAAGTGATATTTCACAAGATTGTAGAAGCGGTCGGCGCCGCGCGGTGACCAGGCGCGTGTGACCTCCACGACGAAATCGCCCTTCGTGGTGGTGAACTTCGCTTTGAAGACGGCCGGAGCCTGCTCCGCCATCGAGGAGGGATTCAGTAGAGAAGCCTCGGGCTTGGAAGACGGTGCGGTCGCAGGCTTATTCTCGGCCTGCCCCCAGAGTGATGCTGCGATAAAAAGCATTGCAAGGGCAATCGGGATGATTTTCTTCATTGGGTTCCTCATTTCTCAGCCTGGCTCTGGCGTGCAACTTGCTCGACCTGCCGCATGACGCGCAGAACGTTGCCGCCCAGGATTTTCTCCAGGTCTTCCTCGCTATAGCCGCGACGCGCGAGTTCGCGGACCAAAGCGGGAATCTTGGAAACGTCTTCCATGCCGCGTGGCGTAGAGTCGATGCCGTCGAAGTCGGAGCCCAGGCCGACGTGATCAATGCCGCCGACTTTGACGGCATGGTCGATGTGGTCGGCGATAACGGTGTAGCTGGGCACAGGTAAATCCTTGGTCAGGCGCTGCTCGATTTTCACCTCTTCCAGGTAGGAAAGCCGCTTGCCCTGCCGGGCGTAACCCGCGCGCGCGGCGGCAACTGCCGCCTCCACCTGCTTTTCAATCTTCTTGTAGCCGTCGGCGTAGGCCTGGCTCAGGAACCCGGAATAGAAATTGACGTCCATGACGCCACCGTTTTTGGCGAGGGCGCGAATCATGTCGTCGCTCATATCGCGTGGCACCATGCACAGGGCGCGACAGCAGGAGTGCGAAGCGATGAGCGGCGCCTTGCTGACGGCGAGCGCGTCGTAGAAGGTCTTGTCGGAGACGTGCGAGATGTCGACCATCATGCCGAGGCGATTCATGCGCTCGACGGCCTTACGACCTAAGGGTGAGAGCCCGTTCCAGCGGGGCTGGTCGCCGGAAGAATCGGCCAGCTCATCGTTTTTCGTGTGCGTCAGGGTCAGGTAGCGGACGCCCAGGCGGCAGTAGATGTCGAGCGCGCGCAAGTCACCTTCAATTTCGTGGCCACCTTCGACGCCCAGCAGGATGGCGATTCTGCCCTCGCGGTGCAGGCGCTCGATGTCGTCCGCTGTGGTGGCCAAGCCCAGCGCATCCGCGTGGCGCGCGACCTGTTCGTAAGTCACATCGATCAGGTCGAGCGCACGATGGATCAGGTCTTGCTTGGGCCAGGTGACATCCACCCAGATGGAAAAGAACTCGGCGCCCAAGTGCCCGGCGCGCAGCTTGGGGATGCTGATCATGTAGGGGCTCGCGGGGTCGGCCAAGTCGTACCCTTCCTCGAGCATCGCCTGGGGCGTGTCGGCGTGCGTGTCGATGATGATGGCGTGCTCAAGCGCGCGCGTCGCAACTTCGTCCGGGTCGGCGGGTGGTCCCGCCAAGGCCGGAAGCAAGGCGGCCAACCAGGCGCAGAACAGAAGCAGCGCGGAAGTTCGCGGGGAGATTTTCAGGTATGCCGGTCTCATAAGTCACGAGTCAGCGATTATCAAGACGCGAGGAAGGTTTTGTCAAACTTATTCTGGCGCGCCGGAGGGAGGTGAGTGAGGATCGACGAATGGAAGGAGAATCTTACCGGAGAGTGCAAAGCGTCATTGCCTGCCGGAACCGGGTTCAGTATAATCCCTCGCGGTCCTGGGATTCTCGGCGGAGCAAATCGTCATGGCGGAATTCAATTTGGCTCTCGTCGTCGCTAAGCTGATCGATGAAATGCGCAAGGCCGGGACTCCTCCGACCGGGCAGGATCTGAACCGCTTGGCCGCGCAGATCTCGAAGGGTTTCAAGGCAAAGAAGGGGGAAGTCGCCATCCTGCGTCTTTCCTCGGACGAGAACATGCTGAGTTTTATCTTCCCCGTCAAGCTTTCGGTGATTGGAGCCATCCCCCTTACCGCCACGCACTCGCTGGCTGCGAAGACAATCCGCGACAAACGCGGCGAGCTTGTGAACAACTTTTCTACTTACAGGCACGCGACGGTATTTGAGGCCGTCGACCTTTCCGCGGAGGAAAAGGCGGTGCCCATCCAGAAGATCATGAGCTCCCCTATGATCGTGGATGACAAGGTCGTCGGAGTGATTCAAGTGAGCCGCAAAGCACGGGTCGGCGACCCGGTGGGGCCCGATTTTACCCATGCGGAGCTGGCGGAACTCACAACGGTGGGAGGGATCCTCGGGAAATTCCTGGCGGAACTGCCCGCCCCTTCATCGATGCCTCCGAGAAGCAAATCCAAAACCTGAGCGGCGTGTCTGGAAAGTTCGTGGAAGAAGGCCATTCACGCCCCGGCGCGGGGCCGTCCCGAAGCGCTGTATCCTCCAGGCCCTCTCACTGGATGGACAGCGTTACGTGCAGGACCTTTCGGCCTTCTATTGCTGTGAAGGCAACCGTTTTATTGCCGGTGAATTGCGGTCGCCCGACTGCGTCGTAGGGTTTTCCCTCCTGTTCATCCAGGACGACCGATTCCTTGTCCCGGTCCTGCACACTGAATCTGCGCACATACGCGAAGTGCTCCCCGTCCGGGCTGAGCCCCGGAACAGGACGGAGCAAACCTTTTGCGACGCGTTTTTCGATCTCCTTTCCAAGCACTAGTGGATTTTCCCGAAAATTTAAGAGGAGGTCGAGCAAGCCGTTCTCAACGCTGTAATCGGGCTCTTTTTCAGCGAGGATGGACTTTGAATCGGGCCCCCGACGCCCATTCACCGCGACGCGCTCCCAATGCGGACGGAAAGGGTTCTCCATCTCAATCCACGCTACGAGTTTTCCCTGGGCACCGAGGAGCGGGTAGAGCAGAGATCCTGCCACCTCCGCCGCTTCCAGGGAAGGGAGAGCTTTTTCCCCCAATTGGTTAAGTCCGCCAAGCGCCATCCTCTTAAACACGTTCCCGTATTCCACCGGCCAGGCCTGATCGTCACTGACCATCACCAAGGGGTTGTGAGTGACATGAAATTGGGCGGCGGCATAGGCGTAGTGCCGGCTATCCTCGCTGAAGAACACGGGACCCACCCAGTCGGAAGCCTGCCCCTGCTTGTCGTCAATCACGGCTGCGCATGTCTTCTTGCACCCAACGTACGCAAGGCGCTTGCTGTCAGGGCTGAACTGCAGCTTTGTGAGAGACGAATACTCGGATGAGCGGACCTTTCCATCCACGAACAGTGCTATTTTGTCATTCCCGCCGGTGGCAAGGCTCGCAGCGTAGGCCAGATGTTGGCTGTCCGGGCTGAACACGAGATCACCACCAGAGGAGTAGGGTTGTTCGACACCATCTACCACGACCTTGCTCACTCCGTTGTAAGCCAGACGCTTGCCGTCCGGGCTGAACACCAGGTCGCTCCGGCGGCGCATGACGCCGTCTTCGCCGATCCCGAGATTCCTTGGGTCGGTCGGGAGTGGCTGCTCCGCGCCATCCACCACAACGACCCACGTCTTCTTATCCTTGGCCGCGACATAGTCCAGGCGTTTGCTGTCCGGGCTGAAAACTGGATCGGTGACTACCTGATAGGGGGCCTGTTCCGCGCCATCTACCACGACGACCCACGTGTTCTTGTCCTTTGCCGCAGGGTAGGCCAGGCGTTTGCTGTCCGGACTGAACACGGGGACGCCAGTGGTGCGCGCAGAGGCCTGTTCCACGCCATCCACCACGATGACCCACGTGTTCTTGTCCTTCGCCGCAGGGTAGGCCAGGCGCTTGCTGTCCGGACTGAATACGATGGATCGGCTGACGTTGTCGAAAGAGGCCTGTTCCGCGCCATCAAGGACCACGAATATTTTTGTGCCGCGCCGCGCCACATAAGCCAGATGTTGGCCATCCGGGCTGAATACGACAAAATCCGGATACAACTGGTCATATTCGGGCCCCGGCACGCCGTTCACATAAAGCATCCATTTGTTCTCGCGCTTGGCTGCGCAGGCGACCCTGAGGTTGTCCGGACTGCGAACGATCGGCTTCTTGCAGTCAGCAGGCATCGGCGCGAACTCCTTCTCGAGCTCCTTGACGAGCTCCTCTTGGGTCACCAGCCGCGTCGAAGGCGGAGGCTGCTCCTGATCGGGTGCCGAAGCAGGGCTGGGAAAAAGCCACCCTGCGGAAACAAGCAGGACGACTGCCAACTGGAACGCACGCGTTCTGAATCCGGAGTAGTCAATGTCGTCCTTCATGTTGAAACTCCCCCCTCCAGCGGACAACTACGCCGGAATTTCCCTCTTGGCCTTCCGGCGGTGGGAAGTATACACCTGCCTGTCTCCCCTCGAACCCTTTCAGCACCCTTTTCCTCTCCGGGAAGGTCCCAACGCTTCCCGACGGCTGTCTGCGAGTCCTGAACACCTGCAAGGGTGATCCTCTCGATCGAAGATCAGCAGCGGGTGATAGCAGGTGGACTCGAACCTTGGGTGTTGGCCTGCGGAGCGCCTTCACGGTGCCCAAACCCGCGTGAATACAGGCGCAAACGAACCTTCGAACGTTCGAAAGTGAGGTCGAGAATGGAAACGCGGGTCAAGTCGGAACAGCACTAGTCGTAGTATTCCAGACCCAAGTGCGTGATCAGCTCTTCACCGCGCAGATAACGCAGGGTGTTCTTGAGCTTCATGAGCTGGATGAAGAGGTCATGCTCGGGGTAGAGGTGCGGCGCGCACATGGGACTCTTGAAGTAGAACGAGAGCCACTCCTGAATCCCCTTGCGCGCCATTTCCGGGCAGCGCTGCGCGAGATCGAGGAACAGAACCAAATCGAGCACCAGCGGCGCGGCCAGGATGGAATCGCGGCAGAGGAAGTCGATCTTGATCTGCATGGGATAGCCGAGCCAGCCGAAGATGTCGAGGTTGTCCCAGCCTTCCTTGTTGTCGCCGCGCGGCGGGTAATAATTAATGCGCACCTTGTGGTGGAAGCCCTTGTAGAGCGAGGGATAGAGTTCGGGCTGCAGGATGTATTCGAGCACGGAGAGCTTGCTCTCCTCTTTGGTGCGGAAGGATTCGGGATCGTCCAGCACTTCGCCGTCGCGGTTGCCGAGGATGTTGGTGGAGAACCAGCCGTGGAGACCCAGGAGCCGCGCCTTCAGACCCGGCGCCAGGATGGTTTTCATCAGCGTCTGGCCGGTCTTGTAATCCTTACCACAAACGGGGACGCGGTTCTGGAGGGCCAACTCCAGCAGCGCGGGGATATCGACAGTCAGGTTGGGCGCGCCGTTGGCGAAGGGGACGCCGAGTTTGAGCGCGGCGTAGGCGTAAATCATGCTCGGCGCGATGTCCGGGCTGTTGTCGCGCAAGCCCTTCTCGAACGCCGCGAGCGAGTGATGCACCGGCCGGGGTTTCAGGAAGATTTCCGTTGAGCCGCACCAGATCATGATGAGGCGCGAAAGGCGGTTGTGCTTCTTGAATCTCTGGATATCGTCCATGAGCCGCTCGGCCAGGTCCATTTTGTTCTTGCCCTTCTTCACGTTCTCACCGTGCAGGTTCTTGACGAATTTTTGCTCGAAGACCGCGGGCATGGGGCGAAGACGCTTGAGGAAGTCCTTTACGGAATCCAGGAGCGCACGCTCCAGCACGCCGGCCTTGAGAGCCGCCTCGTAAGCGTTGTCCTTGAAAAGGTCCCAGCCCGCGAAGACCAAGTCGTCGAGTTGGGCGAGGGGGACAAAATCCTTGATGAGGGGAGTCCGCTTGTCGGTGCGCCTGCCCAGCCGGACGGTTCCCATCTGCGTCAGCGAGCCAATCGGCAAGGCCAGGTGTCGGCGAATGGCTTCAACGCCGGCCATGAAAGTCGTCGCCACAGCTCCCATCCCCGGGATCAGGACACCGAGTTTTCCTTTGGGTGCATCGATATGGACGGGTTGCGCGCTCATGATGTTGGACCTCCAGGGTGTTCGGGAAGCAATTGAAGACGAAACCAACGATAATCCGCCAAGGCTCCGAGAATTGCAACGAGATTTCTCGACCGTGTCAAAGCTCTTTGGAGATTTCCCCTTTCTTACCTCATTGGCTGAGAATGGTGCGATAACCGCCTTTCTTTTCAATAACATTCTGGCTTCGCCTCGATTATCGCGTAACCCTTTTATTTTCAAGCACTCATCCAGATCGATGGTTTCTTCTTTCCTCTTCCCCTTCATTTTCAATAACTCCCTTTCTTTTCATCAACATCGTGTGAG
>JAIQEZ010000145.1 GCA_020073545.1 Terriglobia bacterium
TGGTCGCAGGGATTCAGGTCGTGAAGCCCGGGACGAAGACTCCTGACCCTGACATGGCTTTGCGTATCAATGTCGCCTGCTTTCAGAAAGGCCTGCTGATGTTTGCGCCCGTCGGCATGAGCGGGGAATGCATCAAGATCGCCCCGCCGTTGATCATCACCGAGGACGCGCTACGCGAATCCGTCCAGGTCTTTGAAGAAGCCGTGGACGAGGTAATGGCCCGCTCGTGACCCGCAAGCGATCACCCCGATGAGAAGGATCGCGGTGCTTCGGCCGAGGCCGACTCTGTGTTAGCGTAGCGGACCCCATCGCCCCAGATCCGCACCCGAGGTCAGGTTCTGTCACTATTGGCCGGATGGGACACAGATGAGGAGCATTGAGAGAATCCCCTTTCCTTTCGATATTTCCTCCTTGACGGCCCCCCCGCATTGGCACTAATGCGTATATTGGCTCTCGGGCTCTAGAACAAGTTGCAGATCAACCGCCGGGGCTAGTGTCATGTGGCGCGCAGCGCTCAGTTCCATAGGGTGCCTACAATCGCCCGACCTCCGGTTTAACCCCAGGCCCCACTACACACGTGTTCCCGACCTTTTTTACCTTCCAGGCTGCGGGGGTATTTGCCCGTCCTCGCCATCTAATCCTCAAACCCTCACTGACGAACCGGTTTCATGCTCGTTATCTTCGGAGGCGGACAAGTTCAGGTGGGGACAATCTCACCCGGCCGGCTAACTATCAGCCGCTTCGACTCGCTTTCCGTTCGATTTCCGGGGGCGTCACGCGGGGCTTTTTGACAGGCTGGCGCAGCCTCGCGTCGCTTCAAACTGAAGATGCAAGCGCCATCCCGAAAAGAGGTGCGAAATGAGAGGAGTTGTTACGTGTCTTGCAGCCCTGTTCCTCATGCTACTCATCGCTGTGCCGTCCTTCCCGCAAGCGACGACGTACACGGACGTTTTTGACTTTCCTTTCAACCTAAGCTTGTCCGTGCCCTGTGCGAACGACGGCGAGGGTGAACTTATCCAGGGCAGCGGAACCGTCCACGCTGTGGTATCGACCACCGTTAACAAGAATCACGTCCATGTGCACTCGACCTTTAACCCCCAGGGAGTGACCGCCGTGGGCCAGAGCACTGGAACGGTGTACCTTGCCACGGGTGCAACTGAGCTGGACACCAAAGGGTCCGTTGTGGACTTCCCATTCGTCTCGACGTTCGTGAACCGATTCATGATGATCAGTCAGGGATCGGGAGGCAACCTGAAGGTCAGTGAAACAGCCCACTTCACGGTAGATGCGGACGGAAGAACGGCGGTCTTTCTCGATAACCTGGTCATCACCTGCCAGTGAGAGCAAGGAATGAGCCAATCTTCAGAGGCTCAGCTCGCGATGCGCCGCAGGTTTGGCTCTCAGACCTCCCGCGTTTTGTTTGCCCCTCCGACGGAAAAACGCGCTTAGAAATGCCAGGCACTCTCGGAGGCGGCAACTGGTCGGGGGCATCCTTCAATCCTTTACTTGGATATCTCTTCGTCAATGTCAGCGAAGTGGGCGCTATCGGGTATATGAAGCCGCATCCTAGGGGCTCGCCTGAGGCATATGTCCGCGCCAGCAAGTGGGGAGGATACGCGCGCTTTTGGGATGATCACCATTACCCGTGCCAACAGCCACCCTGGGGGGATCTGAATGCCGTCGATTTGAATACCGGGGAAATCGTTTGGAAGGTCCCGCTCGGGGTTGTGGATGAACTGGAAGCGAAGGGAATTCCAAAGACTGGTGTGCCGAGCCTCGGGGGTTCCATTGCCACCGCGGGAGGACTGGTTTCCATTGCCGGCACAGATGATCGCCGCTTCCGGGCGTTCGATGCGCGGACAGGAAAAGAGCTCTGGGTCACCAAGCTCGAGTCCAACGGGCATGCAACACCCATGACATATCTGGGGAAGAAAACAAAAAGGCAACAACATAGCTGCCGCCCTCCCGCCACTGTTCTGCTATAACTCCTGGCCATGTTTCGATTCATTGTCCTGCGGCTCGGAACGCTGGTTCGCCTCTTGCGGGCGCGTCGGAGCCGCCTCCTCGAGAATCTCGCGCTACGCCGACAACTTGCCGTGCTGATGCGTCGGCATCCGAAGCCAAGAACAGGCCTGCTCGACAAGCTCTTCTGGGTCGCCGTCCGTCGGTTCTGGTTCGGATGGAAACAATCGCTGATCGTGGTTACACCGGAGACTGTAGTCCGGTGGCACCGGGCCGGCTTCCGCTTGTACTGGAGACTGATCTCCAGGGCGAGGACCCAGGTTGGGAGAAGACAGACGTCGCCGGAAGTTCGGGAATTGATCTTCCGGATGGTTGTGGAGAATCCGACTTGGGGAGCACCGCGGATACATGGTGAACTCCTCATGCTCGGTTTTGATCTCTCCGAGAGAACGATCTCAGGCTGGATGAAACGAGCTCCGAGGGATCCCGAACCGGCGAAACGTTGGCTCGCCTTTCTTCGAAATCACAGGGAAGCCATCGCTGCAATGGATTTCTTCGCGGCCCCGACGATCACCTTCGGCGTACTCTATTGCTTTTTCGTGATCAGCCATGATCGCCGGCGGATCCTGCACTTCAACGTCACGAAGCACCCGACGAGTATTTGGATCATCCAGCAACTGTGGGAAGCATTTCCATTCGAGTCGGCGTCCAGATTTCTAATCTTTGACCGCGATGCGAAATACGGGTTGGAGGTCCCAGTGGCCGTTCGATCCCTGAAGATGAGCCCGGTGCGGACCTCCTTCGAGAGTCCCTGGCAAAAGGGTGTGGCGGAGCGTTGGATCGAAAGCTCCCGACGAGACTGGCTGGATCGCATTATCGCGGTGAATGAACGCCATCTGAAACGGCTCCTCTCTGAATACGTCCGCTACTACCACGAGGACCGCACGCATCTCGGACTCGGGAAGGGAACGCCGAACTGCAGAACTCGTTCCAGAGCCTCAGGTCGCGTCTTGTCTCAGGAGCGGCTCGACGGGTTCCATCATCGTTACGATCGGGCTGCCTGACCCGGACCAACTTTTCACCCGTCCTTAATAATATATACACGCTGCATGCGCGTGCACACTGGTTCCCGCCCCGAAAGAACTTCGCGCTCCTCAAAGCAAACCTTGACCGAGTTCACGTTCTCTTTTCAAGCTGAGGCGAGGCCGAATCGCGCCAGGTTTCGTCGCGGATGAGATTTTCGCGAACCACAGGTTTTATACGAGGATAGTAACTGGTGTTGATCAAGCCGAACAGATTCATCCCGCGGCCGCGTTCGGTCTGAACATACCCTTGCAGCCGATCAAACGGCCGCAAGTGGTCATGCGTCTCGAAAGCCGGGATGGAGTCGAGATATTCTTTGATTTGACGGTAAAGGGGGTCCGGGGATTTCACATGGCCCTGCGCCACGGCCTAGCCAGGCCCACAGACACTCCATGGAGAATACTCTTCGATTTATCATGCTTCCACCCTTAATCGGCTGCCCTCAGAGTTGCTCATTTCATTTTGGAGATTACCACCTTAAGTCGTTGTCATTTGAGGTGCGCGAATCAAGATCAAAACTGCTGCTGTTGCCAGCAGAGGGATCACCCCGGCAGCAATGAAGACGGGGAGATAAGAATACCTGTCGACAATTGCTCCAGCCGCAAACGTGAAGAGAGATCCCATAACTCCGGCGCCGAACCCACTCAGTCCCGAAACAGACGCTACGACATCCTGAGGAAAAAGGTCCGATGGAAATGTCAGTGCCATCGTGGACCAACTGGCATAGCCCCAAGTGGCCAGGCTGATCAGTGCTAAAGCCCAATACGCATTTGGCGCATGTGTGACCGGGATCGCGGCAAGCATGGGAATTGCGCTAAGGATGCACACCAACTTCCGCGCACGGATCACGGGTATTCCCCGCTCGATGAAGAATCCCGACCCGAAACCGCCCGTGAAATTTCCCAGGTCGGCTGCGAGGAAAGGGATCCAGGCAAAGATCCCAATCTGCTTGAGGCTGAAGCCACGCGCGTCGCTCAGATACTGAGGTATCCAGAAGACATAAAACCACCAGATGGGGTCGGAAAAAGCGCGTCCGAGAACGATTCCCCAGACATTCGCCTGCCCGAGAAGAGCGAGGTATCGCCCCGTTCCCGATCGGCTGGACGTTGTAGCGGTGTCACGCCCCGCTTCGATTAATTGCCTCTCTTCCACGGTGACTCGTGGATGGCTGGTTAAAGGATGGTAGATGGTCAACCATGTTGCGAGCCACAGGAACCCTAACAAACCCGAGGCTACGAAGGCGTAACGCCAGCCCACCGTGGCAGCCAGCCAGACCACGAGTGGCGGGGCGATTATCGCGCCGACACTCGAGCCACTGTCAAAAATCGCAACGGCCAGCCCCCGTTCCCGCGCGGGAAACCACTCGGCCACAGCTTTGGTGGCTCCTGGCCAGTTGCATCCTTCGCCCATGCCTAACAGGAAGCGGAAAACCCCAAAGGAAAATAAGGAGTTCGCGAATGCGGTCAACATGCTGGAGAGCGACCACCAGATCACGGCGAGCGCCAATCCCAGTCGGGTCCCGATCACATCAATGAATATCCCTCCCACGAGCCACGTGAGCGCGTAGGCAATTTGGAACGCCGAAACAATCTGCGCATATTGAGTGTGGTCGAGATGCAGTTCGTGAGTGAGTACCGGAGCCAGGACGGAAAGCGTCTGACGGCTTATATAGTTGATTACGGTGGAGCCGAAAAGCGTCCAGACGATCCACCAACGAAGGCGATTAAGGCTTTTTGTCTTCATTTGTAGGGATTAGCCTTTTGTTAAGAATACATGGGTATGTGCCGGGATGGGCCCAGGCGGATCATCGCATGAACGAATTACGATACTCAAGGCTTCTTCCACTCGTCTTGCTGATGTTATTCTAGGTCCACATTGCCCGATGGGCCGCCCTTTCCTCCCACACAGCCAACGCGGATGCAAGGGAGTCGGTTGATCCAGACGCTGCTGACGCCTCTCAATAGATGATGTCTAATCCTGCAAGCACACGACCGTGCAGGTATTCAAACCGGAATTTCCGATTTCAACTTTGTCTCTACGCGAAAAGCATACGCCTGCCGCCCTCGCGCGTCAAGTTCGGATCGACAAGCTGCTGACCAACAAGTGCCCTCGGTGGCGCGGGGGAACCGTCGCAGATGACCGGTCCGATGTGGGTTAGGTTCGAATGCTGGCCTGCCTTTGGCGAGCAGGCTTAGTGGAAGCGCCTCGACCCGGCACCACCCCGCCATCGCCTTCGTCCCGCCGACATCGTGTGTCGGCTAAACCCTATTTGAAGAGGAGGAATTCCCATGATTATTGGTGTCACGCACGACCATGACGGCCGTGTCGTCCAGCGGCTGTCCGTTTCCACCAGGTCTCCATCGGGCTACCACCCAATGGAGACCGCAACCGTCCCATCAAGCTCGACCACTTCGTTTTCTTGCGGAGGAAGAAGTCGGCCAATCGGGTCGGGTGGGAAGTCGATCCGGAACTGACCGAACACTACGGAGACGAATGCCGCGAACTCCACATTATGTTGATCGACGATGACATTGAGAATGTCTTCCCTAGCTCCTACGCGTGGTGGACGGCCACCGAGCGGAAGTGCTGGAGTGACGGTACCTCCGCCACCCGGCGCACGGCTGAAAAGCCTGGCGGCCAGCCTTGGATCACCTGCGGTAGCGGATGCCCGGAGCTTGCCAGCGGGCAGTGCAAACCGGGTTGAGACCTACGCTTCGTGTTGGCGGACTTCCCACGGCTGGGGAGTGTCTGCCGCATCCACACGTGCTCTTACCGATCCATTCGCCAAATCCACTCCGCCTTGCAGGAGATCCAGACCTTTACGGGCGGGCGCCTGGCCTGGATCACCGCCAGACTGACGGTTCGCCCGGAGGAGGCCACGTACTTCGACCGCAAGGAAAAGAGGAAGAAGACTTCCTCTATCTGGGCGCTAAGTCTCGAAGTCGAAGGCGACGACATGCGGAAACTCATCGCTAACCTGACGGAGAACGCACGGCTGTTCGCTGAGACTCGAAAGCTGCTCGGGTCGGGTGGGAAGGTCTTGGAGGTGGTAGAGGACGAGCAAGAGCAGGTGCCGGAAGTTGCGACTAAGTTCTATCCGGCGCCGGCCAATGGCACTGTGCCTGCCGAAGGCACCGCGGCAGGGTCTCATTCCGATACGATCCCAGCCGCCGAACAGCAGCCGACGACGAAGCCTTCGCCTCCTGCGCACAACAACGGGAACGGTTCTGCCGTAGGTTCCGGGTTCAACCAGCTTCGCAATGAGTTCTTGACAGCGGCACGGCGTGTAGGCACGGCCAAGAAGCAAGCGATCGGCGAAGTGGTCGAATGGGCAAGTGGCGGCACTTTCAAGTACGGCGACGTCGGCCGTATGACGGAGACCGATGCCCCGAAGCTGCGGGCAGCCACTGAACTCATGGCATCAACCCTCGCCGGCGCAGCTCGGTGACAGGCAGGGTCCTTTTCTATCGCGGCTCCTTGCTTCAAGCCAAGCGGGGCAATATACACCAAACCGGCGGGCGGGTGCTAGTGCTCCCCGTGAAGGTTGGACCTTAGTCCCGCAAGCCTTCCAGCGACTGATTTCAATGGTTGGGCTCTTGATCGCGTTGAATGGCACTGTTATTCTGACGCGGTATGAACGAAATCCGTGCGATCTCCCTGCCCGACACGACCCTGATCGCCGCCTATTCCATTTTCATCGCCAGTTACTTCGTATTTGCCCTGGGGAAGTTCCCGGGGCTCAAGATTGACCGCCCGGGGGCGGCGATTATTGGCGCTGTCGCCATGGTGGCATTTAGGATCGTACCACCCCGCGAAGCCTTGCATTTCATTGACTTTTCCACGCTCGTCCTGCTCTTTTCGATGATGCTGATCGTCGGTAATCTTCACTTGGTGGGATTCTTCGAGTGGAATGTGGAGTTTGTCCTTAGGCGGCTGAAGCCCACTCACCTTTTGCCCGCCGTCGTGTTTGCATGTGGCCTGTTGTCGGCGTTCTTCGTGAACGACATTGTTTGCCTGGTGATGGTGCCTTTTGTCTTGGCCATCACCCGGCGGATGAAGCTTTCGCCGCTCCCTTACTTGCTGGCAGTGGCCACCGGATCGAACGTCGGCAGCGTGGCGACGATCACGGGAAATCCGCAAAACATGCTGATCGGCTCGTTTTCCGGTATCAGGTACCGGGATTTCCTCTTCCATCTCGGTCCGGTGGCGCTGGTGGGGCTATTCCTCAATTGGGCGGTACTGCACTGGATGTGCATGAGAGGACGGGCACGCTCGGCGCCGGCAGAAGCTATTCCCCTACCGCCCCTGGACCTCTCGCGTTTGGCCAAGCCCGTGGTGGTAGTCACGGTGGTCATCACCGGATTCCTCGTAGGCGTGCCACCGGTCATGATGGCGGCGCTGGGCGCGGCGGTCCTGCTGATTACCCGCACCATCGAGCCGCGCAAGCTTTACGACGAAGTCGATTGGGGACTGTTGGTCTTTTTCGTCGGCCTCTTCCTGATTGTGGGCGGGGCTGAGAACGCCGGCATCGTGTCCCGCCTCCTCATGTTTACCCGCCACTGGAATCTCCAGCGCCTGGACGTTTTTACGATTGTGGTGACCCTATTCAGCAACATCGTGAGTAACGTTCCGGCCGTAATGCTGCTGAAGTCACTGGTGCCGGGCTTCACCGAGCCGCACACGGTATGGCTGGCGCTCGCCATGGCCAGCACCCTGGCGGGCAATCTGACCATCACCGGTTCGGTGGCCAACATCATCGTCGTCGAAACGGCGAAACCGGATGTCCACATCAGGTTCTGGGATTACTTCCGCGTCGGCTTCCCGATTACCCTCCTAACCATTCTGTTTGGATTGCTTTGGCTCGCCATGGTGCCATGACGGGGCGCAGCGTGGGCGAGTCCAGAGCGAGAGAGCCCAATGGGAGAACCCCAAAGTCATATGCCGTGCGTATGAGCTCCCCACCATGCGCAACTCGATCACCAAGTGTAAGGCGTCGTTAACGGGTCCATCAAGGCGGAAGGCCTTGCGAACATCGGGGTCCACGAGAACGAGATTTGTGCCCACGTGGTAGCGCTTCGCGTACTTGCCGCGCACCCCTCCCTTGAGCAACTGGCCGAGATCATATTCGGAGCGTAACTCGTCGTTCATCCTATCCTTGCGTGTTCCTAAAGGGCCAGCCATCCGCTCGTTCATCCCCGCCGTGTGACAAAGTGAACATTCAGTTCGTGACCACGGCCTAGCCGGTCCATGTGACAGAGAACCCTTCTCGTTTCACCACCAACATGAAGTAGCGGTGCCGTCCACCTGACTTCAGGGAGGAGAGAATGCGGAAGCTTCGTCTGAAAGCGCCCGCCAGTTTGGTGGCGGACTACTTCCGCCTCTTTGTGAACCGGCGAGCTTACACCGTCCAGTCCAACCGGCCGCACCCGGAAAGTGCCCGGCATTACAACTACCGTCCCAAAGAAAACCGGCCAGGGGCTCAGCCTGACGCTGGACACAATCCGCCGTCACCTCGAAGGCGAAATCACCATCGGCCTCTACGCCATCAACCCCGCCACCCAGTGCTCGAACTGGGTGGCCATCGACGCAGACTATGAGGATTCGCTCACGGATCTTCTCAAGCTCAGCTTCTACCTCAGGCAGGATGGGGTGGAATCGGCTCTTGAGAAAAGCCATCGGGGCGGACATCTCTGGATATTCCTGGCGGAGCCGCTCCCGGCGCGGGACTGCCGGATCTAGGTCTGCGGTCTTGTCTGGTGGTCAAAAACCTGTAGCCATTTGACCACCTGAAATCCCACTTTCCCCATTTCCTTGAGATTTTTTATCCCCGCTGAATCAGCAACATGCAGCGACAGCCAACGGTGGCAGAATTTAACCTTTTGAACCAGGGCCCAAATGCGGCAAGAAAGCAGAGATCAATTCGCCGGACACGCGCTGGCGTTCTCATCGCACGGCGTCTCCAGCCACGGCGGTTCCCCGAGCATTCCCGGCTGGCCGCAGACTTCAAGGGTGGGGGATGGGTCCGTTGCTAAACGCAAGGCTACTCGTTAATGATGCCAAGCCGATAGGAGTCTGGTCCGCTTCCAGAGCGCAGTCGTCCTCATTTTCAGGGAAGGGCGTTTGCACTAACGTTTATTCGGAGATAAAGGGAAGGACTATTCTTCAGCCAGTGCGCAGTCAGCTCTTCCCGGCAGCTGCAGCCATGCGGGCTTGCATCTCGCGAGTTAGGTGCGGCACGATCCCCACGATCCGCTCAATGAGCATCAGCTGGCCCCTGTGGTGCATTTCATGTTCTTTGACCGAAAGGATCATTTCGAAACGGCTCTTTGATGAAGGGGTCATCCCGGCACGCATCTCAACCCGCTCGCCCAGGAAACTCTCCGTAAGTCCTTCGAGCCAATCAGCCCATTTCTTGCCAGAGCTGTGAAGCATCTCCAGCGTCTGATCCTTGCTCCGCTGCACCTTTTCTTCCGCCACCAAGCGCTGCATCACCGAGGGAAAGTCAAATCCCTCGAGCGAAGATCGGCGTTCCTGGCCATGAACCTGGTATTGAAAACTGTACGACAGTGAAATATGCGCCAACAACTCACCGACAGTGCGTGTGTTGGGGGCTGGTCGAAAACTGTATTTTTCTTCAGGGAGCTCCTGAGCAATCGTAATCGTGTTTTTCCGGACGGTGCGAAAACTTTCGGCTAACTCCTTGGCTCCGTAATAGTTCAAGCGATTTCTCCTTTCACCCAACGAGCTGTCTTGTTCAGATGACGAGATGCACCCGAAGTATAACACGCTGCCCTGCTGATTGGCGCCAGCGCCTGAAAGTCGCCTGCCCATCAACTGGCTCACCGCATGGGCTGGATTATGGCGTGGATGGGTGTTTTTCGTTCCCAATCCAGCGAAGTACCCACTCAGCATAGTTTCCGAGTGCGCCGTCGCTCGGCCAGAACTTCCGATTGCCCATGCAGATTCATCTGCAAACGCTAGGCGACTTCGGGGGCGTCAAAGGGGAGAATTCACCCCTCCGAGTTGGCGGTCAACCAGGCATGTAGAGGCCAGCCGCAACCCACTTTGAGTGATCCGAATGGAAGGTATGCGCAAATTCTCAATTCAGTCCACAGTGGATCAATCAATTGTGGTCAAGTGCGCTTCAGAGCGGATGTCTACCACCGCTCAGATGGTGAGGGTGCCTTCCATGATTTGCACCGCATGGCCCCCAACTCGGACATTCTTTATCCTGTCTCCATGTTTGCTCGCGCGGACGAAAATCTGGCTTGGACGTTTAATCTCTACTCCCTGTTGAATATGAATGGATTGTTCGGGCTGGACAATTCCATACCGTACCATCCAGGCCGATGTGCATCCTGCCGCTGATCCTGTCGCAGGGTCTTCCCCGAGGGGATAGATAGCCCTTGCACGCAGACCGATCTCAGGGTCGCCCGTTTCTCGGGTGACGTAATAAAAGTCAGCATTGCGGGGTTCCTGGCGGCTGAGGTATTCGTAGGCCTTCCGCGGAGCAACGCTTAAACGCTGAAGAGTGGTCAGACTTTTGATCGGCACGATGACAAATGGCAGGCCCGTAGATATGGTCTGAATCGGCCCATCTGTGGCAATGTCGCCGGAGTTTAAATCGAGAAGCGCTGCGATGGTATTTCGATCGTGGACTGGTCCAAAGACAGGGTCCACCTGGTGCATTTCGCCGAAAATGTTCCCGGATGCGTCCTCGCGAAAATCGACCGGCACCTTACCTACTTGCAGGTCGAGTAACATCTCTGCGACGTCCCGAGTCTGGGCTGATCCTGGTGTTCCCGATGCCAGCGAGAGGTTATGGAGCACCATCGCCGTGCCCAGCGTTGGGTGTCCACCAAACGGTATCTCCTCGCCAGGAACATAGATCCGTACTTTTACCCCATGTTCCCGCTCGATTGCAGGGTCCCGAGGAAATACAAACGTTGTCTCCTGGAGATTTGTCTCGCGAGCCAAGTCTTGCATTTCTGCGTCGCTTAAGCCCCGTGCATCGGGAAACACTGCGAGAGGGTTGCCCTGTAATCGCGTGTTGGAAATGACCAGTTCACGGGTGCCGGGTACCCGGCCTGGCCGGCCTACCGTCGGAAACGCGGCGAGATCTTGGATGCTAGTGACGATTTGGATCACGATCCGGGCGGCAACCGGCTCGGAGTTGGACAGCGCGATGTAGTCATGTGCCTGGTCCAGTTGCCGAACCGCCTGTTCCGTCCATTC
>JAIQEZ010000146.1 GCA_020073545.1 Terriglobia bacterium
ATTTCACCTGTACTCTCAACGGTGTGACACACGTCCGCCGGCGTGCGTTTCTTGAATGAGGGTGCCTGGAGGAAGTCTACAGCCATGCGGATTACCCGCGCACGGCGATCCTGATGGGCCACGCGCGCGGGGTCATTTGCCTGGCGGCGCGACTGGCAGGAATCCCCGTGCTGAGCTTTTCGGCCAAGCGAGTTAAGCAGTCGGTGACGGGCAATGGCAATGCCTCCAAGCTCCAGGTGCAGCGCGCGGTCCAGCATTTCTTTTCGCTCGACCGAACGCCTCACCCGCCTGATGTGGCCGACGCTCTCGCCGTGGCGTTGTGCTACCTGAACGGGATGCGCCTCGCGGGGAATGGCGGAAAACAAGGGTTCGGGACTCGGGATCAGGGATTAGGGACTCGAAGCCCCGAAACCCCAGCACCCGAGAAGGAGGAAACAAACCCTGATCTCCGAAATAACCGGTGAAGTTCTTTACGACCGCATTCAACGCCACTCGCTTCTGGTTCGAGTGGAGGCGCTCTGCTACGAGATTTTCGTACCCTCGGGGATCGCCTCTCGTCTCCGAACCACGCCGGAAGCCGAGCGCCACAACCCCCAGACTTTCTACACGATTTACTACATTGATGGCGGGTTGGGTGGCGGCCACCTGACCCCCAAACTGGTCGGGTTCCTCGACCCACTCGACCGGGAGTTCTTCGAAACCTTCACGACCGTGCCGGGGGTGGGTTTCATGCGGGCGTTGAAATGCCTGGTCCGGCCACTGAATGAAATCGCCCTGGCCATCGAACGTGGTGACACAGCTTTCCTGAAAGAACTGCCGTTTATCGGCGCCAAGACCTCGGAGAGGATCGTTACCGAACTGCGTGGCAAAATGGCCAAGTTCGCTCTGGCCCGCACCGAGGAACCTCTCTCCGTCGAGCAGGAATCCACCTCGGAACTGAAACAAGAAGCCCTGCAGGTGCTCGAGCAACTGGAGTATTCCCGCGCCGAGGCGCTGCGGATCGCAGAGCAGATTTTCTCCCGGAACAAGCATCTGAAGACCACCGAGGAATTTCTGCGCGAAGTCTTTGAAGAATTGCACCCGGGGAACAAGAGCTAGTATCCTGAGTGAGAGGTTCGTTGACAAAGTCTCCCCCTTGCGGGCGACTGTTCCCGAGTCCCGTCAGGGGCGTAAGATCGTAGCCCAGGGTCTCCCTTGACCCGCCGTGCGCGGGCGCAAGCCCCGGGGCAGAGAGCCCTCACGCCGCCTTCGGCACCCCTCTCCCGCGCGGGCGGGAGAGGGGACGGGGATGAGGGAGGGCGCACGCACCCACGGCTTGCGCCGTGGGCTGACTTCATCAGCGACCTTCTGACTCAGCACGCTAGCGGTCAAACACCGGAGATGCACAGGCTCAGTAACTCCCTGTCACCTGTTCCCTGTAGCCTATAACCTGGTTCGTATGCCCAGAGAACGTTTGGTTTCGCCAGAACTGATCTCGAAAGAGGAAGAGAACTTCAATCGCAGCCTTCGTCCGCCCACGCTCCATGAGTACGTCGGGCAGAGAAAGGTTGTGGAGAAGCTCACCATCGCCTTGCAGGCGGCGCGCCAGCGAGGTGAATCCCTCGAACACGTGCTGTTTTATGGGCCGCCCGGTCTGGGTAAGACCACGTTGGCCTACATCATTGCCAACGCCATGGGATCGAAGATTACAACGACTTCAGGTCCGGCGCTGGAGCGGACCGGCGACCTGATGGGCATCCTCACCAATCTCGGCGAGGGCGATATCCTCTTCATCGACGAGATTCATCGGCTGCCCGCCAACATCGAGGAGTTTCTCTATCCTGCGATGGAAGACTTCAAGGTGGATTTTGTGGTGGACAAGGGGATGTTCGCCAGGACCATCAACGTCCCCCTCAAGAGGTTCACCTTGGTGGGCGCTACAACGCGCGCCGGGAGCCTTTCCGCGCCACTTCGCAACCGCTTCGGGCTCTTCTATCACTTGGAGTTCTACACCGTGGAGGATCTCCACCAGATCGTCCTGCGCTCCGCGCGTATTCTCAGCGCTCAGGTTGATGACGCGGGGGCCACGGAAATCGCCCGCCGCGCGCGCGGCACGCCGCGAATTGCCAATCGTCTCCTGCGGCGCGTCCGCGACTTCGCAGAAGTGAAGGCGAGGGGCGAGATTAACACCGGAGTCGCGGGCGAGGCCCTGAAGCTGGAAGGGGTTGATGATCAGGGTCTGGACGATCTCGATCGAAACTTCCTCTCCACGATCATTCGCATATACAACGGCGGGCCCGTGGGCGTTGAAGCCCTCGCGGCGACGCTCAATGAAGAAGTGGATACGCTCGTGGACATGGTGGAACCGTACCTGCTGCAGCAAGGTTTCATCGGTCGCACCAAATCCGGCCGCAAGGCCAATGAGTCGGCTTATAAGCTCCTAGGCATTAAGCCACTCAGCAGGGTGGAGCGGACGCTGCCCTACGATAAGTCGGAACCAATTGGCTAAGACTGGCGCAGTCACCCGGACCTGCGCAGAGCATGGAGGCAAAGGGAAATGAGGGAAAGGCTCGGAGGAGGCCGGAGTGACGTGAGGTCAAAGGCCGCCGCCGAGACAGGTGGTATAGCCAACAAGAAATCTGCCCGCCTAAGCCACGGTTTCGCGAGTATTGTCGGTCAGGGAGCTGCTATCCAGCGCTTGAGTGAGTTTGCGGCTCTCTACTCCCAGTCGGGCAAGCCTCCAGCTCATGTCTTGCTCACTGGGGTTGAGGGCATTGGGAAACGGACGATTGCCCGAGCCTTCGCGGCCGAGTTTTGTGATAAGTGCGTGGAGACACACGCAAGGTCGCTCGCTCGAGTGGAAGACTTCATGGGTACCCTGACCCGTCCTGCGGAGGGTGACGCTCTCTTGGTTGCAGATATCGCAAGGATCCCGAAAAGCGTTGTCGATCTCTTCGCACTCGGTTTGACAGAGTTCGCTTTCGATTTCGTTACGAACAAAGGAATATTCGCCAAGACCATTAGGGTGCCGCTCAAACGGTTCACGTGTCTTGCCACCGCCCCCTCTAAAGCGAAATGCCCACCTGAGCTGATCGAGGCTTTTCCCCTGATTGTCTCCCTCCAGAGCTATTCGCATACGGAGCTAGTATGTATCTGTGAGAACCTAGTCCAGCGAAAAGGTGTCGCCATCACACCTGCTGCGGCGGATCTCGTGGCAGGGGCTTCGGCGGGCACTCCCCACGACATCGAAGTGCTGGTGGACCGATTAGTCGCACTAGGAAAAACCACGATTTCAGCGGAAGACGTAGCTCGGGTCTCGTCAGTCCTCGGTTTGAACACAGGCACCGTCGGCTCTGCTTCACTCCGCGAGATTGACACGCTCGGAGGCGTTGACTTTGAGAAGGTAATTGCCGTGCTTTTGCGTGCAATGGGCTTTCGCACTGAAATGACCGAAGTCACTGGTGATGGCGGTATCGACATCGTGGCGACCCTCGATCGGCCGCTGATTGGCGGACGTTATTTGATCCAATGCAAGAGGTTCGCACCTGACAAACTCGTGGGTGCGGCCACTGTCCGGGACTTCTACGGTGCTCTCACCGCCGATCGGTGCGCCGTCAAAGGGGTTCTGATCACGACATCCGGCTTTACGGCCCAGGCCCTTGCTTTCGCTCAGCAGCTTCCTATCGAGCTAATTGCCGGCCAGCAGCTACGAGAGCTTCTCGCTCAGCACGGGATATCACCGGAAAGTCAGAGCGCGCCCCGGAATCTCTTTGATTGAGGCGCTCCGGCTGGCCGACCATGCCTGCCATGTTACCTGACTCGGATCTTACCGCGCCCCGCGCAACGCCCGCATGGCGTGCCCTCAAACAGGTCTTCCTCTCCCTCGGATCGAACCTCGGCGATCGAGTGGCGAACATCCGGAAAGCTGTGGAGGAACTCGACCGGGTTAGGGTCAAGGTTCGACGGGTTTCGTCATTTTTCAGAACCGAGCCGGTCGACTTCAGCCCGCAGGCGTGGTTCCTGAATTGTGTGATGGAGGCGGCGACGGAGCTGATGCCGCTGCAACTTCTCAAGGCTGTCAAATCAGTGGAACGCGCCGTAGGCCGCCGACCCGGCGTCACCAGCGGCCCCCGGCTGATTGACATTGATATCCTGCTTTACGAGAATGTGGTAGTCCGTTCCTCGGTCTTGACGATTCCACACGAGCGCATGAGCGAAAGACGGTTCGTGCTTGTCCCGCTGCGTGAATTAGCCCCCGGGGCACGTCATCCGGTGACTAAGCGAACCGTCCTCGAAATGCTCCAGGACTCAAAGGACCTTAGTCGGGTAGTTCGATTCAAGCTCGAGGGATGAGCGCTGGCGACACCCTGACGGAGTCTGCAACGAGGGCCGGCATGCCTTGCGGCCCCACCTTATGCTTGCCATGACAAAGCGAATTTGGATCGTGAATACCTGGACGGCGAGTTTACGCCGCCCGCTCGAGGTAGCCGGTGTCTGAGCCCCAAGTTCACGAGCCCTTACACTTCGTCGCTGTTGAAGGTCCAATTCGGGTCGGCAAGACCAGTCTCGCCGACATCCTCGCCGACCGACTCCACGCTGCTCGGATCCGCGACGTTGAGGATAACCCCTTCCTGGAAGCGTTCTATCACGACAAACCCGGAGCGGCTTTTCAAGCGCAGTTCTACTTCCTTTTGCAGCGGTTCAAACAGTGGCGCTCACTCGACCTCGCGGCTCGTCCGGATCGGGTGATCATCAGCGATTACCTCTTTGAAAAGGACAAGATCTTCGCTTACCTGAATCTAAATGATGCCGAGCTTAATATCTACGATCAATACTACGAAATATTTGCCGAACAAATCCCTATTCCGGATCTGGTGATATACTTACAAGCGAAGCCGGAAGCGCTGAAGAAGCGGATCGGGAAAAAGAATGTGCCGTTTGAGCACCGCATCTCCGAGGGCTACCTGGATGCCGTGGTCAACGCCTACGAGCACTTCTTCTTCCATTACAAGTCCACTGACCTGCTGGTGATCGAAACGTCCGAGATCGATTTTGTCGACCGGAACGAGGATTTGCAGCAACTCTTGCACCGATTGAGCCAGCCAGTCAGAGGCACACAGTACTTCTTGCCGCTTGGATCTGCATCTGCGGACTGAGACGGTCGAAGTTGGTGGCTCGCGCCAGGGTAAACGACGGAAGAGGCAGCGCGGGCAACAGAAGACTCGAAGAATTTTGGACCCTCTCTGTCCAGGCTAGAGGAGGCCCTTACGGGCCCCCGGACGCTAGCGGGTTAGCGCCGGAATGCCTTCCTGCGACCGAGAGGGTCTTCTATGTTGAACGCGCCTGCGGTGCTGGAAGTCCGGTTTATCCACTACAGAGGGGGACGTTCAAAATCTACATCGACGGGGTGAAGCCATGGACCAGAACTCCCAGGCCGTGAGCAAAGTGACCGTTCCAGTCATCCTCGACCGGAAATTGCGAGGAGAGAAGATTACCTGCCTGACTGCCTACGACTATCCGACCGCCCGGCTGGTGGACGAGGCGGGAATCGACATGATCCTCGTCGGAGACTCCCTTGCTCAAACCGTTTTGGGTTATAATTCAACAGTGCCCGTTACTGTTGAGGAGATGCTTCATCACTTACGAGCTGCGCGGCGGGGCATTCGGCGGGCATTATTGATTGTGGATCTTCCCTATGGCGCCTATCATGTCAGCGACGAGCAAGCGCTGGCATGTTCGGTGCGTTTCCTCAAGGAGGCTGGCGCGGAGGCCGTCAAATTCGAGGGCGGGCGGAAACGCGCCGGACTCGTGCGGCGGCTCGTGGAAGCGGAAATCCCGGTGCTGGGCCACATCGGCCTGACGCCCCAGTCGATCCACACCATGGGCGGCTATCGCGTACAGGGAAGGACACTCGACTCAGCCAGCGAGCTTCTGGCCGATGCCGAGGCCCTGGAGGAAGCAGGGGCTTTTGCCGTCGTCCTGGAAGGTATTCCGCGCGAGCTTGCCGCCATTATCACTCGCCGCCTCAGAATCCCCACCATCGGGATCGGTGCCGGCCCTGACTGCGATGGCCAGGTGCTGGTATTCCACGATCTGGTGGGTCTGAGCTTTGCACCGCGAGCCAGGTTCGTTCGCAGCTACGCAGACCTCGCAGAGACGTTGCGCCAGGCTTTCTTGAATTTTCGCACGGACGTGGCAGAAGGCCGCTATCCTGACGATCACGAGTCGTATCACTGGTCGGCCGCTCTGCGTGAGCAGTTTGAAAAGGAAATGAGTCGCCCAGCCTGAAGAATCCCCCCTCCCGGCGTGTGCTGGCCTGCCGCCCAGCTCGCGCCTTTCTGACGTTCCAGGGCGGCATTCCCAGGCGGGCGTTGCCCTCAACCCCTCGACAATGAACGCGCCGCTCATTACTTCCGTTCAGGAACTGCAAACCTACACCCGTGAAGTGCAGTCACGCGGAAGGTCGCTGGGACTGGTGCCTACCATGGGAGCCTTGCACGAAGGCCACCTGAGTCTTGTGCGCCGGGCCAAACAACAGTGTGACGCGGTGCTGGTCTCCATCTTTGTAAACCCCGCACAGTTTGGTCGGGGAGAGGATTTCAATCGCTACCCACGAAGCCTGGAAAGGGACGCTGAGCTGCTCTGGTCTCTCAATGTGAATGCGATTTTCGCTCCTCCCAATGAAGAAATGTACCCGCCAGGATTTGACACCTATGTCGAGCCGGGCAAGCTCGCCGTACCTTTCGAAGGAGCCTCACGGCCTGGACATCTCCGGGGTGTCGCCACGGTTGTCCTGAAACTGTTCAACCTTGTGCGGCCTGACGTCGCTTACTTCGGGCAGAAGGACTTTCAGCAGGTTCAGGTCATCCGCGGGCTTGTGCAGGACTTGAATCTGAGCGTGCGACTCGTCCTCTGCCCCATCGTTCGCGAGCCGGATGGTTTGGCGCTGAGTTCCCGCAACGCTTACCTCAGCCCCAAGGCGCGCCAAGCAGCCTTGGTCCTGCAGCGCTGCCTCCGACACGGGGAAACGCTGGTCCACGCGGGGGAAGTTGACGCGCCGACGCTCCTGAAAGAAATGCGACAGGCCATCGAAGCGGAGCCGCTGGCGAAGCTCGATTATCTGGCGATCGTCAACCCCGCCAATCTCGAGCCCGTGGAGCGCGTGACGACTGGCAGCGTGGCTCTTGTGGCGGCCCGAGTGGGAACTGTCCGCCTGATTGATAACCTGATTTTTGGCCCCCTGGGATCGAGCCCGGAGCTCCTGCTTGAACAGGCCTTCGCCTCACAGCCCGTTATGCCTCTCGGCGCGCGAATTCCAGGCCTGGAAACAGAAGCCCTTCGCAAGCGGATTGAAAGCTGTCGCGATTGTGCAGCAATTTCCTCCGTGCTGATTCCCCCGCGCGAATTCCTGGCCAAGTATCTGAAGCGCGACTACCCCGACTTGAACCGGGTGCGTGTTGTGGTCATCGGGCGGGATGCGCCCATGGATCCGGACCACTACTTCTATTACCACCCCGAGGGACCGACGCGCTTCGCCCTGGCGCTTTACGAGTTGTTGGGGGTGAGCGGCTTTCAGGAATTCAAGGAACGGTGTGTACTCACCGACGCTCTTCGCTGCCATGTCCAGGCCACTCGCATCTCCGAAAAGGCCCTGGCGTTTTGCGCGCGGCACCTTTGTGAGGAGCTCAAACACTTCCCCAACCTGCAAACCATCGTGGTTTTGGGGCAGGATGCTTACCTGCAATTCCAACGGTATGTCCTCGGCCGCAGTCCTGGCGAATTCAAGCCTTTCGAAGAACTGCTCAGGCCGGAAGGCTGGGCAGAAGAGGAGGTCCCCTTGCCCCCCGTGAAGGACCGGCGTATCCACGTTTTCTACTGCTATCACCCGACGATGGGGTACATGCACAGTCCTTCGCTCGCTCGGTCGCTCCATCTGCCTTCCAAATGAGCAGGGCGGCGAAATCGCTCAGGATTTCAGAGCTGCCAGGACTTCCAGGACGTGGCCTTCCACCTTCACCTTGGGGAAGACATGTTGGATCTTCCCTTCCCGGTGGATGATATAGGTGGTGCGCACAATTCCCATCGACTTTCGGCCGTAGAGATTCTTCTCCTGCCAGACTCCGTAGGCGCTGAGCATCTGGTGGGAAGTGTCGCCGGCCAGGGGAAAGTTCAGCTTGTACTTGTCTCTGAACTTTTGGAGTTCTTGAACGGTATCCCCACTCACGCCCAGTACCTTGGTGCCCAGCTTCTCCAGTTCTTTTTTGGCGTCACGGAACTGGTTCGCCTCGCTGGTTCAACCGGGAGTGTCGGCCTTGGGAAAGAAGAAGAGAACGAGATAGTTCCCTCGGAAGGTGTCCAGAGTGATCTCGTTTCCAGAATCAGAGGGTAACAAGAAATCCGGTGCCTTGTCTCCGACCTTGAGCATAAGCGACTCCTGTGGTGAGAGAAACCATCACCCGCGCCGACTTCGAACGCGCGGCCGCGGTCAGTCGAGTTCCTTTTTCAGTACATCTTGAACTAATTGAGGATTTGCCTGGCCACGCGTCGCCTTCATGACCTGTCCCACAAACCAGCCCAGCGTGGCGGTCTTCCCTTTGCGGTACTGCTCCACCTGCTTGGGGTTTGCCGCAATCACCTCACGTGCCACGGCGGCAATCTTCTCCGTATCATTGATCTGCTGAAGTCCCTTTTCAGTTACGATTTGGTCCGGCCCTTTGCGGGTCATAATCATGTCTCGGAGAACTTCCTTCGCCATCGTGCCGGAGATGGTTTTCTGCCCAACCAGCGTCAAAAGCTTGGCGAAATCGGCCGAAGCAACAGGAAAGTCCGTGAACCCAACCTTGGCCTCTTCCAGTAAGAAGGAATACTCATTCAGCAGCCAGTTGGCCGCGAGCTTGGGTTCCGCGCCTCCTTTCACCACTTCCTCAAAGAACTCCGCCATGGTCCTGGTAACGGTGAGCAAGGTCGCATCCTGCCTGGGTAGGCCATGCGTTGTTGCGAACCGCTCTTCACGGCTCTGTGGCAACTCCGGCAGGGACCGCCGCACTTCCTCCTTCCACTCCTCGGTGATCACCAAGGGGAGCAGGTCAGGCTCGGGGAAATACCGATAGTCATGGGCGAATTCCTTCGAGCGCATCCCATACGTCCGTTGCTCGCGGCTGTCCCAGAGGCGCGTTTCTTGCTGGATCGATTCGCCGCTCTCTACCATCTCGATCTGCCGCTCGATTTCGTAAGCCAGAGCTTTTTGGAGGAAGCGAAAGGAGTTCAGGTTCTTGACTTCGGTCTTGATGCCGAAGGCCGGGGCGCCCGCCACCCGCACACTCACATTGGCGTCACACCGAAGGCTTCCCTCCTCCATGTTGCAGTTGGAAACGTCCAGATACAACAGGATGGTCCTGAGGCGCGTCAGGTACTCGTAGGCTTCGTCGGGAGTCCGCAAATCCGGCTCGCTGACAATCTCGATCAAGGGCACACCCGAGCGGTTCAGATCGATATAAGACTTGCGCTCGGAGTCCGGGAAACCCTCGTGGAGCGATTTACCCGCGTCCTCTTCCAGGTGAACTCGCGTGATGCCAATCCGCCTTTTTCGCCCTTCGACCTCGATCTCGATCCATCCATCCTGAGAGAGCGGCTCATCGTATTGAGAGATTTGATAACCCTTGGGGAGGTCAGGATAGAAGTAATTCTTCCGCGCAAAACGTGAGCGGGAATTGATGGCGCAGTTAAGCGCCAGGGCAGCTTTCATCGCCATCGCCACGGCCTCCCGGTTCAGGACAGGGAGAGCTCCCGGCAGACCCAGACAAACCGGGCAGACGTTCGAGTTCGGCGGGTCACCAAAATGCGTCGAGCAGGAACAGAAGATTTTTGATTTGGTGAGAAGTTGGACGTGCACTTCGAGGCCAATCACTGCCTCATACTTCGTGCGCGCCGTCGCGGAAACAGCCATAAGCAGATTCCTTTTGCTTGGATATCCCGAACCAGCCGTCCATTATACACGCTTCCGAACCACGCCGGCTCGACCGCCGGGCCGCCCGCCCAACACAATTCCCCAGCCCTCTCCCCTCGCGGGAGAGGGTGGTCCGCTGCCGGCGCTTTCATCAGCCGGAGCGGACCGGGTGAGGGGGCTCCGCTGCTCACCTGCTGCGATTCCCCAGCCCTCTCAAAGGGGTCGAAGATCCGCCGTGGCGGGAGAGGGTGCCCGAGGTACGAGGGCGAGTGAGGGGTCACATCGACTGGCGGGCGTGAAAAGCCACTGACCCTCAAAACGGGTCCGCGCCACGCCTGCTTTCTCAATCTCGCGTCCAGCTCCTTTCTACTTTCCTTTCAACAACATTCAAGGTTCGCAGCGATAAGTGGTTTATTTTTCTTCAACATTCAAGGTTCGCCGTGGATTTGCGCCAAATCCATTTTTTATCTCATTTATTTTCAGAAACATTCAAGGTTATACCTTCATTTTAACATCTTTTTTTCTTTTGCCAGCCTAGCCTACTAGCATTTTTGTTAACTGCCATATTTTCAAAGATTTGGTTTCTTGCTACGGCCATCGCAATCCTCTTGATTCTTCGCTAAGATGCTGTGTTTTCATTAACATTCAAGGATCGTGAGGGGTTTTCCATTCCTCCCGAGCCTGGCGTTTGATCTTCAGCAGCAGGTTGGTGACCCGCCAGACTTGCCGGAAGTTGGAATCTTGCATTCTCCGCATGAGCGACGCGTTGCGGTGGGTGGGCGCGATTTCCGCGGCGCGTTCGTAGGGCGACGGACCCGTCAGGGACTCCCGCAGGGTGGCCTTGCGCTGAGCCTCGCAAATCTCCACCTGCCGCGAGAGGATGTGCTCAAGAAGCTGGCGCACCGGCTCACGCGCCTCCCATTCCGCCGAGGAGATGCCGGAAGTCGGCCCCTCCTCCTCCTCCGCCGCCGCTTCGGGAGCGCCAGCATCTTGCTGGCTTTCCTGTGGCCGGCTGCCCGCCCCGGCCCGTCGGTCCGGGAACGGGCCGGGGGAAGCCGGCGCTACGTGCGCTTCGGGCTCAGGGTCGGATGTACGCACGCCAAAGATCTCCTGAATCCTTGCTACGACCTTGCGAACATTCGCCTCCGGGTCAGAGCGGCCTCCGCCCTC
>JAIQEZ010000147.1 GCA_020073545.1 Terriglobia bacterium
GTGTACTTGGCCCACATCAATGAGGCACCTTTGGCGCTGAGCCGATTGGTTCCAGAAATCCCTTCCTATGTCGACGCTGCGGTTCTGAAAGCACTGGCCAAGCGCCCGGATGATCGCTTCGCGTCCTGCGAGGAATTCCAAGCGGCGGTGACGTCACCACTCCTTCGCGCCACCAAGGTGGCCGCCGCGGTGCTGTCACGAGGGAATCCGAAAGACGGACTCATGTATGTCTGGATACCGCCCGGAACCTTCATGATGGGCTGCTCGCCGGGTGATGACAAATGCAAGAAGGACGAGGAGCCCGCCCATCAGGTAGACGTCACAAAGGGTTTTTGGATGGGGCAGACCGAGGTTACTGTCGGCGCGTACAAGCGCTTCGCAGCAGCCACGGGGCGGCAAATGCCACCCGAGCCGGATCATTACGGGAGGCTGTTCAACCCCGGGTGGGCCAACAAGGCCATGCCCATTGTTAATGTGACATGGGATGATGCCCAAGCGTATTGCAGGTGGGCTGGCGGGCGCCTGCCGACAGAGGCGGAGTGGGAGTACGCGGCCCGAGGGGGAAGTATGGAAGCCCGCTATGGGCCCATCGACGATATTGCTTGGTACTCGTTCAACAACGGCGCAGGGGCGCACGAGGTCGCGCAGAAGCGCGCCAATGGGTTCGGACTCTTCGATGTGCTGGGGAACGTGTGGGAGTGGGTGGGCGACTGGTACCGAGAGGACTACTATCAGGATTGCTCGCCCCAAGACCCTTCGGGGCCCTTCACTGGTCAAAAGCGCGTCCTGCGTGGCGGGTCCTGGCTCAACACATACGAATTTGTCAGGCTATCGACCCGCGGCAGTTGCCATCCCGCCCTCGCGAACAACAACGTCGGGCTTCGGTGTGTTTGGGAAGTGTTTGATCCTTGACCCTTTTCCTTTTCCCTTTAGGGGGCACCGGGGGTGCTAGCCCCGGCCGAAAATTCAAATGGCTTTGGTTGGGGAGCGCTCTGCCCTTGCGGGCCGAACGCGGTTCGGCCCTACGTCAAGCGCGGCGCCGTCGTGATATCATCTAGACAGAATGAGTCTCGAGTTTGAGTGGAATGCGAAAAAGGCCGAAGCCAATCAGGCCATTCACGGGATTGATTTTGAGGAAGCGCTGACAGTCTTTCGAGACCCACTCGCGCGTATTTTCGAGGATGAAGAACACTCTGGAGATGAACCACGCGAGATCATGATTGGACACTCGGTGAAACAGCGTCTGACTCTGGTCTGTTTCACAGTTCGCCGAGCAAGAGTTCGAACCATCAGCGCCCGTAAAGCAACACGCCTTGAGCGTAGAGACTATGAAGAAAACGTCCTCCCGTAAGAAACATCAGACCCTACGCGACACGATGCGCAAGGAGTATCGCTTCGATTACAGCCGAGCCAAGCCGAATCGCTTTCGAGAAAAGATGTCGGAGGGTGTTGTAGCCGTTGTCCTCGAACCGGACGTGGCAGCGATATTCAAGTCGTCGGAAGCTGTCAACGCCCTCTTGCGTTCCGTAATCGCTGCGATGCCGGAGTCCAAGCAGCAACTGGGCTAACCAGCAGGTCAAGCTGCCCCCACCTCCGCGCGATTGCCGGAAACGCCAACGGAGGACCTCCAGACTCATCGCCGTCGCTCACGTCAGGAGGAGGCGGGCCAGCTCAGCCGCAAGGCGTTCGGCCGCCATGGCTTCCCGGGCGTTGGTGCATCTCATCTCCTCCATTCCATACTCAGAAAGGGCTTTCGCGGCTATCGCGCCCGTCGCCGAGGCGTGACACCAAGCGCCGACGCTGTACGGCTTTTAGGGCCGGGGCTCCCGACTTCGCCGGGACAGGTTGCCCCGGCCGAGGCGAGCCTTGGCCCTACGAAGGGATGTAATCCCAGCGGGGAGGGTTCGCGCTACATGGTTGGCCGAATTGGGGGCCGCAGACCGGAAAGCTCGGGACCGCGCTACACACTCGATCGGCGTGACCCCTGGTTGCCGGGTCCCATTGGTCCGGGATCACTCAAGATCTTCACCCAGTGCTTCGAGGTCAGCTTTGTCTTGAGTCCGTCCGGTCAGTCGCTTGTTTCGAACCAGCGCCTGCCGGCCGATGAAGTTTACGGGGATTCCTTCCGCATCGACCTGAATCCGCTCCGACCAGGCCTGCTCGAAGGGTATACCGGTAATCGATGTGAGGATGTCGATGCGATTCGGCGGCACACCTAACTGGATCACGCGATCGGGCTCGATGAGATCCGCCGCCTTCAAACCCAGCGCCGCAAATCCAAAGGCTGCCAATACGGACTCCAGCCGCCGGGCATTCTCAGGGGAGTTGCGAACCAAGATGTCCAGGTCACCTGTGTAGCGCGGGAGTCCGTGATAGGCCAGTGCCACCGCGCCCACGATCACATACTCAACCCCGTTTGAGTTGAGCAATTCGATAAACGCGCGCCAGTCCTCTGGAAGCAGCATCGCCCTCCTTGTGCGCCAGAGCCCGAAGGTTAAACAGAATCTCCAGCCTCTCGACCGGCGAAAGCCGGCGGTAGTAGTCGCGCGTAGCCTCCTCGGCTTCGCGGAAATTCCGGAACTTGGCAACGACGGGGTGCATTCTTCTATTCTACGCGCTGGAGCCGGTAAATCCTATGGCAGAACAGGGTCCGAGTCCGAAGTCCGAGGTCCGCAGTCAGAAGAGCTCATGACAGGCGACAGTCAAGGGCAGCGGCGCCGCCGCGGCGAGGCGAGGGCGCTGACACTACGGCTTCCCAGACTCGGGGGTCGGGCCTTTCACCACCGGACCCGAGGGAACACTGGGAGGCGGTGAATTCGCGCCGGGTTTGGGGTTGGCGGGTTCCTGCTTCGGTGTGTCGGGTATTTCCACAGGGCGGGTGGTCTAGGGGGCGGGCGGATTGACTACCGCCGCTGCCGGGCCTGCCGACCGCGGGGCTAGCAGGCGCTCCGGGGCAGCGCTGGCCAGGATTTCCTTCACCTGCTCCGGGCTGGTCAGAAGCGGCGAATGGGGAAAACCCTCGACGGGCCTGTCCTTCAAAACCTCTCCCATGAAGTCCAGCCAGATCGGCAACGCCACGTGGGAGCCTTCCTCTTTATCGCCCAGAGTGCGATGATCATCAAAGCCCACGTACACTCCGCACGTCAGCGAAGGCGAGAACCCCAGGAACCAAGCGTCGGTGAACTCGTTCGTGGTTCCGGTTTTTCCTGCCACCGGGTATTGAGCCGCGAAAGACTTTCCGAGTTCGGCCGTACCGGAGTTAAAAACCTCTCGGAGCATCGAGACCATGATGCGGGCCGTGGGGGCGGGAATGGCGTCGGCCACCTCCGGCGCGAAATCATCGATCAGGCGACCATCGTAGTTCGTGACGCGAGTTACCATGCGCGGCGTGATGTGGACTCCGTCGTTGGGAAAGGTCGTGAAGGCCGAGGTGTGCTCGAGCAGGGTCAAGTCAGAGGCGCCCAAGGCCAGCGGCAGGTTGGGAACCAGCCGGGAAGTGATTCCGAATTTGCGACAGAGCTTGATGACCTTGTCCACTCCAACCTGGGCGAGCGTGCGGACCGCAGGGACGTTGCGCGACATGGCAAGGGCGTGGAGGATGGTGATGGTGGCTTCGTACTTGTTGTCATAATTGTGAGGCGACCACCAGCCCGTAGAGGTGTGATAACTGACGGGCGCGTCGGCCACGGTGTCAAAAGGCGAGGTTCCGTCGAGGATCGCCTGCGCGTAGACATAGACCTTGAAGGAGGAGCCCACCTGGCGTTCCGCCTGCACGGCGCGGTTGAACTTGCTCGCGGCCCAATCATACCCTCCCACCATCGCTTTAATCTCGCCTGTGGAGTTGTCAATGGCGAGCAGGGCCCCCTGCACGTCGGGATCCTGATCGAGGCTAGCGCGAATCGCGGTCCCTTTGACGTCCTTGATTTGAAAAAGGTCAACATCCCCGGAAACAAAGACGGCGACCGGTTGAGTTTTGCGGACCCAGGCAAAGTCCGGCCGGGTGACTCGCGCGCTGAGACTGCCGAACCGCACGAGGGCGTGGTCCGGTTTCACCTCCATGACCAAACCGTGCACCAAGCGACCTGCCGAAAGGGGCTTCTTCCAATCGTCGTCAACATAGGTTTCGAGAGTAACCGGCATGCCGTCCGGAGCCGTGAGAGGGGTTTTCAAAATGTTCTTCACGGGACCTCGCCAACCTCGCCGTTTGTCGTCCTCGCGCAGTCCCTTGCGCAGATTCTCCTCGGCGGCCTCCTGCATTTTGAGGTTGAGGCTTGTGTACACTCGCAGCCCTTTTTCACGTACAGTTTCCGGCCCGTATTTCCTCTCCAGGAACTGCCGGACCTCCTCCACAAAATAGGGAGCGACGGTGTAACTCCACCGCTGGATATTGAGCCCGAGAGGAGCGGCCGAAGCCTCGCGAAATTCCCTGGCATTGATCTTTCGGTTATCGAGCATCGCGGCCAGCACCTGATTGCGCCGCCGGCGAGCCGCCTCAGGATGCAGAATGGGCGAGTACGCGGTGGGAGAGCGCGGCACTCCCGCCAGCACGGCAGCTTCAGGTAGAGTCAATTGATTGAGGTGCTTGCCAAAATAGAACTGGGCGGCGGCTTCGAAGCCGAAGTTCCCATGCGCCAGATCGACTTGGTTCGCGTACATGGCGAAAATCTGCGGCTTCGTGAAATACCGCTCGATCTGAATGGCCAGCAGGACTTCCTGGATCTTCCTTCGGTAACTCTTGTCCGGGGTGAGGAACAGCATGCGGCTGAGTTGTTGGGTCAGGGTGCTCGCGCCCTGCGCCTTGCGCCACTCCACTACATCCTTGACTCCCGCGCGAATAATCCGCAGGATGTCCACTCCCCAGTGACTCTCAAAATGCCGGTCCTCGATGGAAATCACCGCATTGCGGAGGACCGGAGGAATCTGGTTGTAACTGACGATGACACGGTGCTCCAGGGCAAAGCTGCCGATGGGAGTTCCATCGTCCGCATAGATCTCCGTCATGACGTCTGGGCGATAGTCCTCCAGCTCACGCACCTTCGGGAGGTCGGAAGAGTAAACAAAGATTAGACCACTCAGCGCCCCGATCCCCGCCGAAAGTAATACCAGGATTAGGAATACAAACTGGCCAAAGATCTTCCGGCTGCTGACGGGAGGGGGGGGCTCACCACGCGGTGGCACGGAAATGATGGAAAGAAAATCGTCCGGCATTGTTGCTCTGCCCGGAGTTCATTTTAGGCGTACCCCGAGCGCCAGTCAAATGAGAGAGACCAGCAGGCAGTAGGCAGTAAGCACTGGGCAGTGAGCGGCGGGCGGAAGGGCGGGGTTTTAACCCCGCCCTTCCCCGTCCATCTACAAACATCTCAACCCTCTCCCTTGGGCAGAAAGCGACCGAGGGGTCTCTTCTTCATGCGCGAAATCGCAGACCTGGAAAAGAACGTCTCTGTCAGCCCGTGGCGGGCGCAAACTGTCGGAGCAGTTAGTGGGTGGAATGGGTGGTCGCAGGGATCGAGGTTCGCGTCTCGGCCGCGAGAAGCTTGCGGCAGACACGGATCAGACGCGTGTGCGGCATGACTTGGTTCGGGCTCAGCATGACGAGCTCGCCTTCGCGGAAGCTGCTGTAATACCAGCGCGCCAACAGGCTCAAGTGTTCCCACGGGGGAAAAGCCTGCGGGTCCGCTTCCCCTCTTCCCGCGGACAGCGATTCCAGCAGATCGTGGAGCTGCCGGTCCAGAGGGGTGGGAGTGGGAACGTTCTCGTCGAGCGACAGCGCGGCCGGGCCTCGAATCTCGCCACCGATCACCCGGAAGAAAACCAGCGATTTCGCTTCGGCGCCCCTCAGGACAATTACGGCATGGAGAACGCGCAGGTTTCTCACCAGGTCGGGTCTCTGGCGAAGCAACTCGTTCACTTTCTCGATCCGGCGGTGGGTCTTCGCAGCCTGCTCGAATTCAAGAGACTCCGAAGCCTGGGTGCGCTCCACCTCGAGAGAGCGAAGGAACGATCTGCCGTCCGTATCCAGGAACTCGATGACCCGCTGAACCTCCGCTTGATACGCAGAATCTGTGCACCCGGCAAAGCAGGGCGCCAGGCACATGTGAAGCTGGGAGTAAATGCACCCAGGGTGGGAAGGATCAGGGTTCAGATCCTCAACACAGCGGCGGATCTTGAAGAAATCCAGAAACTCCGCCGCGAAGCGCTCGGCCGCGAGCTGCGCCGGAAAAGGGCCATAGTAAAGAGAATCGTCGCTCGCGAGTCTCCGGGTGGGATAGCAGCGCGGGAAGCGGTTTCTCAGATTCAGTTTCAGCAGCGCGGGGGGCTTTAGACGCAGGCGATCGCGGTATTGCTGTGGGAAGTAATGCTTGTTCAAGAGATAAAGCTGCCACAGACCTTCAAAAGCAGAGCCTAACGGCTCGTATTCGATGCGGGCCGTCAGCTCGCGCAGATTGAGCATCCGGGAGGTACGGCGCATCGGGGAGAGCAGGCGCGTGAGGCGGCGCCGCAAATCGCGGGTTCGGCCGAGATAGGGCGTGGAAATGGACCCTGCACGGGGAGCGGGAAACAGCGCGAACACGGCGGGCCGGGAAGAAAAGGCTTCGAAAAAGACTTTCGCTTCCGCGTCTGCGTCGAACTCCGTGGAAAAGCGAAGATGCATGCCCTGTCCCACAACGTGGATTCTATCGGGGGAAGAAAGGCAAGGTCAAGGCGAGCCCTGAACTCTCCAGGGCCCCTTCGCCCATACCTGCGGGACCGTATCCTCGCCGGTACTCGAACCCAGGGAGGGCTTCCTTCCGGAGCGGGAAGGCCCCCGCACGACACCCCTCCGCGAGCTCCCGCGTGGAGGGGGCGAAGGTCGCGGTGATTCATTTGGAACGCGGAAAGAAAGCGGCGAGTTTGCCGTAAGTGGCGAGGAGGTCCTCCGGCTGGACGCGTGTTTCCCCCACCACCGTCATGAAGCTCGAATCTCCGGTCCAGCGCGGGAGGAGGTGGAGATGCAAGTGGTCCGCCACGCCCGCGCCGGCACATTTTCCTAGATTCATTCCGAGATTATAACCTTCGGGATTATAGCACTGTTGTAATGCGGTGTGAAGCCTTTGCGCCAGCTCCATCATCTCCACGAGGGCTTCCGGCGTCATCTGATCGAGATTGGCCACGTGGGCGTAAGGGGCGATCATCACGTGTCCGGTGGTGTAGGGATAGAGGTTGAGCAAGATGAAGTTGAGCCGCCCTCGATGCAGCAGGAGTTGTTCGCGGTCGTGCGCAGGGTCGAACGCGGCCTTGGTGCAAAACAGGCAACTTTCACCCTTGCCGGCCTGGCTGACGTATCGAAACCTCCAGGGACTCCACAAGTAATCCATAAATTCCAAAGGCCGCCCTGGGGAACAGGAACCCTTAAGGTGTAACTGGGTTCGAGGCCGCGGGTGGGGGAGTTGGCGAAGCGGCGGAACTCTCCGTGGGCTGGTAACTGTTGACGAGGTCTTTCAATTCCTTGCTGGGCTTGAAATAGGGGATCTTCTTGGCGGGGACGTCCACACGCGCTCCCGTCTTGGGATTTCTGCCGATGCGGGGTTTCCGCTGCCGCGTGCGGAAGCTTCCAAAGCCTCGAATTTCGATCTTGTCGCCGGCCTTGAGTGACTTCACGATGCTGTCGAAGATGGTTTCGACGATGATCTCGGAGTCCTTGCGACTCATCTCGACAACGCGCGAAACATCTTCGATCAGTTCAGCTTTGGTCATGATGATCTCCTGCTGTGAGGTTTCCTGGTATTCTGCACGGCCGGGCTAGGTATCAAGGACTTTGCTGCTTTCCCGGCAGTGCGCAGCCTGGCCCTCTCCATGCCTTGGTCGGTTCCCTACTGAAAAACTCCCGGGTGCCCTTCCGCGCTCACGACTCCCCGGCCGGCGGTGACTCGTAAGGAGTGATGCCGGCAGAAGACAGTGCTTCCGCCATGGTGGAAAGTCTCACGGGTTCTTTAGGTTTGGCGACCTCCGCTGGCGGAGGTGCAGCCGTGACGTCTTTCATGCTCAGGGAGATCTTCCGCTCCCCGGGATTCAAACGGATGACTCTGAATTCGTGCTCGCTTCCCACTGCGAGTTCAGCGTCCCCACGGGCGCCGTGGCCGTTGGCAATTTCCGAAACGTGGCAAAGGCCTTCGATCCCCTCTTGTACCTCGACGAACACCCCAAAGGAAACTCTCCGAGAAACCTTTCCGCGGACGACGTCACCCACTTGAGTCTTGTCGAAGAACCCCTGCCAGGGATCCTCCTCCAGTTGTTTCAGACCCAGGGCCAGCCGCCGATTCGCTGGCTCCAGGGCAACCACGACGGCTTCAACCTTCTGCCCCTTCTTCAAGATCTCCGAGGGGTGCTTGATGTTGCGATTCCAGGACATGTTGGCAAGATGAATCAAGCCATCCACTCCATCTTCGATCTCGACGAAGGCTCCGAAATCCGTCAGGTTTCGGACGCGTCCTGACACGACGGTGCCTACCGCATACTTCTCGCCCACGGTCGTCCAGGGGTCCGGCAAGCTCGCCTTCAGGCTGAGCGAAATCCGCCGCTTCGGCAAATTGACTTCCAGAACTCCCACCTCGACGCCGTCGCCCAATTTGAGGACCTTCGACGGGTGGCGGAGGCGCTTGCTCCAGCTCATTTCAGAAATGTGGACGAGCCCCTCCACTCCCGGCTCCAGCTCCACAAAAGCTCCGTAATCCGTCAGGCTCACAACCCGGCCGGTGACACGGTCGCCCGCGTGGTAGGTATGGGGCACCATCTCCCAGGGGTCCGGGGTGAGCTGCTTCATGCCGAGCGAAACGCGGCCCTTTTCCAAATCATGTTTCAGGACCTTCACACGGATTTCCTGGCCGACCTGCACCACTTCCGAAGGGTGCCCGACGCGGCCCCAGGAAAGGTCAGTGATGTGAAGGAGGCCGTCCATCCCTCCCAGGTCGACGAAGACTCCATACTCGGCAATATTCTTGACTTTCCCCGCCAGCTCGGTGCCCTCCACCAAGCGCTCTGCCAACTCGCTCTTGCGCCGGCTCAGTTCCTCCTCCAGCGCCAGCTTCCGGCTGACCACCACATTGTTCCGTTTGCGGTTGATCTTGATGACCTTGCAGGAGATTTCCTGGTCCTTTAGCGCCTCGATGTTGCTGCGCGACCGGATGTCGGCGTGGGAGGCGGGAAGGAAAGCTGGAACCCCAATATCGATGGTCAGCCCGCCTTTGATGCGGTCAACGACCCGCCCCGAAATCGCGGTCTGCTCCTGGAAGGCGCGCTCGATGTCTTCCCAGACTCTGCGACGAACCGCCTTCTGATGCGAGATGGTGACCGCTCCCGAGGCTTCATCATACTGCTCGATCCAAACGTCAACCGTGTCGCCCGGGGCGACGCTGAGCTGACCTTCACTGTTCTGGAATTCGGCGATAGGAACGGTGACTTCCGACTTCAGACCCAAATCGATCACGATTTCTGCGTCGGCTACCTTGAGGACCTTGCCCTGCACGACCTCGCCGGGTACGAGGGGACCCGGTGACAGCGTCTCCATGCCTGCGAGCAGGTTCGACATTTCCCCACTTTCGGGGGTGCTCGAAGTGGTTGTGCTCACCTCGCTTGGTCGTTCAAGATCGGTTCCAGCCTCCTGCAAGCTGCGCTTATCCTCCCCGGACATCCACTTGCCTCCCTCCTAGTACCCGACGCAAGCTAACAGGGAAAGACTAATTCTACTCTCCCGCCCAAACCGAAGTCAATCGCGGCTGACACCTGGAATTGCCCTGGTACATCGTATCCCCCCTGGGGGGTTGAAGTGCCTGAGTGGGAAGCGGAGAGGAGAGATCGCTGCCTTGGTGGGGGGACCATAGTAGCCGCCCGGCGGGTGTAAAATCGGCCCCCTATGCCCGCTCCCGTCCCCTACTTCGAGGTGGTTCATCAGATGAAGAACGCTTTTAGTTTTCGCCTGCGCTAAACCCCCATCGGCACCAGGTCCGCGGTTTCAAGATTTGCAGGGGGCATGCACCAAACGGAAGCCCGTCGCCAAGCCAGACACCGGCAGATGTGCAGGCGCGAGCCGGCCTCCCGGCCCGCTCTGCAAAGGCGAAAGGAGGGAGCAGCCTAGAAGTGCGGCATCTCCGGCATCTGCATCTTCTGCGGTTCGCCCTTGATGTGAGAGGTTTCGTTGGTCAGGATTTGCTTCAACACCATGGTCATGTCACTACTGGTCAGCTTCACCATGGAGTAAGGCGTGACCTGCGTCGAGATCCAGTAATCGACGGCGCCGCTCTTCTCCTGCTTGCGATAGTGCTGGCACGCATACGTGCCGGCGGGAACCGTGACGGATTCCGTCCCCACCAGTTCACCCAAGTCCGCCTTGCCGCCGGATTGCTGGGCCGCGCGCGGTTTCATCATCCCCATCATGAAGCCGCCCATTTCCATGGGGGGATGCCCGGGGGCCTGCGTGATCATGCGTTTCATGCCCGCCTCGGGGCCACTGCTCACCATCAACATTTTCGTGACCATCTCCCCGCCCAACTCCGCACTTTGCATGCGGGTTTCGAGCCAGATGGCGGGACTGCCGTTCACGTCTTCCTTGCCGACGATCGCGTAGGCAACGTCCATGTCCTTGCCCTTCGCGTTCATCAGGTATTCCGCGCCCGAGCCAACCACCGGATTTTGCAGGCCGGGCATGGGTGGTTGCGGTCCCATACCCATTCCGCCTTTTCCGCCCCGCTGTGCCCAAGCGCCCGCTGCGAACGTCAGCGCCAGAACCAGCATCATCAACGCTCTCTTAGAAGAACTCATAGATTCGTACCTCCGTTTTTTGCTGGCCCACCAGCTATCGAGCTCATCACGAGGCCAGAAATTTCCAGGAAAATTCCCCCCATCGGATGACTACGGTTGTGCCGCTCTTCAATGTCCGTGATGAAACTCGATCTCGCGGCAAGTATAACAGAAATTCTGCGCGCAGAGGCACAGTGCGAATCTGGGGGTAGTGGTGTCATTTGCCACGCTTGGCCGCCCCAGGCCGCAGTCATTCCCGCGAAAGCGGGAAGGTGGATTCACGTTTGAAGTGCAACACTGG
>JAIQEZ010000148.1 GCA_020073545.1 Terriglobia bacterium
GTCCATCGTGGAGCTCCTTTTCGTGTGCTTTGGCGGCTCACGTTAAGGAGTTTCCCCGATGGACTCCGGTATTTGTCAAACTTCTACTGCCTCCCCGGCAGAGCCGGGGGGTCTCCCTAGGGACTAGGGGCTTTTCGGTGCGCCTGCGCGAATCGGGTAGTCGCATGGGAGCCTGGTCACTCTACCTGGCCTCGTCCAACCCGGGAAAGCTGCGCGAATTCCGCGAGGCGGCAGCCGCGCGGGGCATCACGGCAGAGGCGCTGCCGCGGTTCGAGGAGCTGCCTGTCTGCGTCGAGGACGGAGCGACCTTTGAGGAAAACGCCTGTGCGAAGGCGCTGCATTACAGCCGCAACTTCGATGGCTTGGTGTTCGCCGACGATTCGGGCATCTTGGTGGACGCTCTGGGCGGCGCGCCCGGCATCTATTCGGCGCGCTTCGCCGGGCCTGACGCTACCGACAAGCAGAATAACGCGCTGTTGCTGGCGGAATTGCGTCGCGTGGAAGCGGAGTGGCGCATCCGGGCCGGCACGACGGCGAGACCTCGTGCGCCGTTCGATCGCGAGGCACACTACGAATGCGTGATCGCGCTGGCGCAGCACGGGCAGGCGCTGGCCGTCGTGGAAGGGCGCGTGGATGGCGTCATCATCGACGAGCCGCGCGGCCTGGGCGGCTTTGGCTACGACCCCTATTTCTTCTACCCTCCCCTCGCTAAGACCTTCGCGGAAATCACTCCGGAAGAAAAATTCGCCGTGTCACACCGAGGCGCCGCGTTCCGCAAGCTGCTGGATTACCTCTGCAATAGCGGTCAGTGATGCAGGAGCAGTTCGCCGACTCACTCGCACGCTCGGCAGTCGCCGGTGGGAGCAGGGAGCCGGCATTTGCTATGATGGTGGCCCGCCCCAGGGATGAATGAGAGGCTGGCGCGGCAATGGCTAAGGACTTTCAGCCGCAGCTCGACCGTTGACGCAGGCACAGCTTGCCCGGCGAGGAGACCCGGATGGATCCAAAAGAAAAACTGCACGCTTTCCAACCCCAGCACTCGTTCTTTGTCGGCATCGATTCCGACGGCTGCGTGTTCGATTCGATGGAGATCAAGCACAAGGAGTGCTTTATCCCGAACATCATCAAGTACTGGAAGCTGCAAGCCATCTCCAAATACGCCCGCGCCGCGGCGGAGTTCGTGAACCTCTATTCGAAGTGGCGGGGCGTAAACCGCTTCCCCGCCCTGACCAAGACGTTCGAGTTGCTGCGCGACTGGCCGGAGCCCATGCGGCGCGGGGTGAAGCTGATCGATTGGACGCCCTTGCAGCGTTGGATCGATTCCGGCACAACCCTCGGCAATCCAGCGCTGGAAGCGGAGGTCACGAAGACGGCCGACCCGGTGCTGAAGCTCACGCTGGAGTGGTCGAAAACGGTGAACAAGTCCATTGCCGACCTCGTGGAAGGCGTGCCGCCCTTTCCCTATTTCCGCGCGTGTGCGGAGCGGCTGCAGGCGCGGGCGGATATCATCTGCGTGTCCGCCACGCCCGGCGAGGCGCTGGAGCGGGAGTGGCAAGAGCACGACATCGCCCAGTATGCGGCGGTGATCGCTGGCCAGGAGATGGGTTCGAAAAAAGAACACCTGAAGATTTGCGCGGCCGGCAAGTACGAGAAAGCCCGCGTGCTGATGATCGGCGACGCGCCCGGCGACCTAAACGCGGCGCGGGCCAACGGCGCGCTGTTCTATCCCGTCAATCCCGGGCACGAGGAGGCGTCCTGGGAGCGCTTCTATCGCCAAGGCATCGACCGTTTCTTGGCCGGAACATACGCCGGGGCCTACGAGTCGAGCCTCATCACAGAATTTGAAAAACTGCTACCGGAAACGCCGCCGTGGAAACAGTAGACCGGCGGCATCCCTGGTCACAAAGGAAGAATGGTCTGGAGCCTCGCAAGGGTCGTCGGCGATTTCTCGAAACCGCCGCGGGACCGCTTCCGGGCGCTACGGCGTTCTGCTCGCTGCCTTCTGCTCGCGCGCGGCGTGGCGCGCCTCCTTCATGACCTGCCCGTAACCGACTTTATCGAACGGTGGACAGCCGGTTGGGAACTGCCCGAGCGGATGCTTTTTCTGCCGCATCAAGTAGGTGCAGTAAGAAAGTGTCTTGCAGGTGCGCAACGGATCGAGTTCTCCGCGGGTGAGCGCGTCGCGGGCAAACTCCGGATAAGCGAGCGCGCCACGACCCACTCCGACCAACGTCACCCGTCCGAGCTTCAAATTGGCCGCGCCAGCGTGGATCATCAGGTGCTGGAGCCAACTGTACCCGGTGCCGACCACCGCCAGGTCCGGGTAGGTCCGCTGGATCTCGGCCGTCACGCGGAAGTGTCGCGCGACACCCACCAGCGGATGCTCCGGAGCTTCGTACAAGCCTTCGTTAGGTTTCTCGTAGGGCCGCCCGATGTGCGGGTTGACGTAGGGATTGCCCATGGAAACATTTAGTAGTTTCACCCCGGCCTGCTGGAGCCAACCAATGAACTCGAGTGGTTCCGCGAGGTCCATTTCCAACGGGTTTTCTGGATTCACACCAAAACCATAGAGGTAAGGATTGGGAAAAGGCCGCGGCGCGCCGCTCTGGTCAGCCAGAGAAACGGCGTAGGGCACGCCGTCATACACGCCCAAACGAACAGCGAGCAGCAGGTCTTTGCCAACCCGCTCGCGAATCTTTCTGAAGACGTTGAGGGCGAGGCGGGCGCGGTTTTCGAGCGACCCGCCATACGCTCCTGGCCGCGTGCGGGCGCTCAGAATCTCCGAGAGCAGATAGCCGTGCGTCATCTTCAGGTCGATGCCGTCGAAGCCGACTTCGCGGGCCAGGCGCGCGGCCTCGACAAAGCGATCTTCGAGCGTGGCGAGATACTCCTCGCTCGCCACATGCGGGGGCGTGTTACGCGGCGTAGAATTCGCGAGGTTCGTATAAGGGTGAGCGTCGAGCAAGGGATGCGCGTAAGCAACGTGCTGGCCGTGGTAACTGTAGCGGCCTGAGTGCGTCAATTGCAGCACCGAGACCAAGTCGGCGCGTGAGCCGAACTCGCGGGCGTGCGCGCGACGGCAGTCGGCAAGGAGCTTTTCAAGCGCCGCTGCGGATCCCGCGTGAATCCAGAGCTGACGCGGGTTGGCGCGGCCTGCTTCGACCACCGCGCAAGCCTCAAACCAGATGAGCTTGGCTCCGCCCGCGCCGAAGCGCAGGTAGCGGCGCAACGTAAGCTCGCCGGGGCGGCCATCGGGTTCGCTGTCGCAGCCTTCCATGGGATGAGTGGCCAGGGAATTCCCGATGCGCCACGACTTGCCGTCCTCGCCGAGGATGTCCACCGGTTTCGCCAGCCAGCGCTTGATCTCCTCGCGATCGTCGACGAGCGGCACATCAACGCCCAGACCCTCGGCATCGCGGCGCAGGTCGTCGGGTGTTTTGTAAGTGAAATAGTGTTTGGACATGCGAAGTACGGATTCCAGGTGCCAGGTGTCAGATACCAGCTCCCAGCTCTCAGCAATCAGCCGCCAGCTTACAGGGTCTCATCGCTTGGCCTCTCGCTTCTGCCGTCTTGCTGCAGAATCCTGCTTCAGCCCTGCGGCGCGGGCCTCGCAGTCCCCTGCGCTTGGAGGAGCGCCGCCTGAACCATCAGAAACTCACCCACGTTGTCCATAGTGAGCAAGCCCACGAGACGTCCATCGTGAATAACCGGCAGCGAGCGGCACTTGCAGCCGCGCAACGTGACGAGCGCCTTTTCCAGCATATCGTGCGAGTCGGCGGTCACGACATCGCGGTTCATCGCGTCGCGGACGGGGGCATTAGTTCCCCCCTGCGCGAGCGCGCGCACCAAGTCCTCGCGCGTCAGCACGCCCAGCACGTGATCGCCGAAGACGACCGGAAAATCCTGCTGCCAGCCGGCCAGCAAGTGCTCGATGGCGACCGCCAGCGGGTCGTCGGGCTGCAAGGTTCGGAACTCCGTGAGCATGGCTCGTTGCACGGGGATGCCGCCGAGCGAGGTGTGCATCTGCGCCAGGGCGGCTTCCTGCTCGGCGCCCATCCAGACGAACAGGGCAATGAAAAGCAGGAATGGATCGGTGAAAAGGCCAACAAGACCAAACAGATAGGCGATGCCCTGCCCTACGCGCGCCGCCGTGAGCGTAGCCCGCGTGTATTCCATGCGCGTGGCGAGGATGGCGCGCAACACGCGGCCGCCATCCATGGGGAAAGCAGGAATCAGGTTAAATGCCAGCAGCCAGAAGTTCACTACCATCAACTTGTTCAGAAAGCTGCCACCGGTCCAGCGAAAGGTCCCCAGCTCCGGGCGAATGCCGGCGAGCAAGTCGAAACCAAAGAGCACGGCGGCGATGACAGCATTTACCGCCGGCCCCGCCAGCGCCACCCACAGTTCCTGAATAGGGATGTCGGGCATGCGCTCCAGGCGCGCCAAGCCGCCAATGGGCAAGAGCGTGATGTCGCGGGTGCGGATGCCGTAATGCCGCGCCGCCAGCGCGTGGCCGAGCTCGTGAAGCACGATGCAAGCGAAGATGACCAGAATGAAGAAGACACCTTCGATGGCCGTGGCCAGCGACTTCCCTTGGTGCCAGTTCACAAACAGGATGAAGAGGATCAGGAGGAAGAAGGTGGCGTGCACGTAAATGCCGATTCCCGCCAGGCTGCCGATTCTCCAGGACCAGCGCATACCCTCACCTTTCCCGCGCGGAGTACAGCCAAGAATTCCTTTCCGAACTCAGGTTAACATTTCCGGCAACAAAGCCGCAAGTCGCGGGACGCTGCGGTAGTGTCCTAATTTAAAAAGCTGGGCTTGAGGGAGTTGGGCAGGGGGTCGGAGCGTCAGCTCCGACAGGATCGGGCCGCACGCAGTCGGGGCCTTCAAGCCCCTGAAGCTTCAGGGCCTAAAGGCCCCATTTCGAGTTTTGGCTATGGTCGGACCTGAAGGTCCGCCCCCCTTTCTGGAATTCCCTCCACCGTATTAGGACACTACCGACGCTGCCGGTCTATTCTGACCAGCCGGACGGCAAGCTCGTGCCGTTCCAACTTAATCCGCCGACCCTTGGTATTCGGAGGCGAGGCCTTTTCCTTTCTGGGGGCATCTCGGGTTGGCTAACGGCGAGGGGGAAGATAACGAGCCGAGGGGAGAATCTGTGGCGACGCCGCCCGCAAAATAGCCGCAAGAAGTTGGAACGGCACTAGCCCTCCACACCCCATTTTGGCTACAGATTTGCCCCTCTTTGGGAACGTGCGCCAGGGGTTGGCCTTCAAAAGGTCAGCCCGAGCCGCACGGCGTGCGGTGGCATGACCGTATCCCTCACTCCCACATGGGCTTGCAGCCCAGAAGGAACCCCTGCACGGCGAGACATCCTGGGTGACGAAGGGGGCGTGCGCCAAATCACGCTATGGGTGCGCTCCGGGAAAAACGGGGTGGAAGGGTTCAGCACCACGAGGCCCGTTCCTTCTCTTGGCCATCTTGGGATTCCTAACGCCAAGGGGAAAAGAACGAGCCGATGAACAAAGAGGACCAGCACAATAGACGGATTGTCTAAAGGGGGCTGCGCTATGGAGATTCGCAAACAGGACGCATTGGACTACCACCGCTCCGGTCGCAAGGGCAAGATTGAAGTGGTTCCCACCAAGCCCTGCCGAACCCAGTGGGACTTAGGACTAGCCTACACGCCGGGTGTTGCCGAACCTTGCCTGGAAATCCACAGCCAACCCGAACTGGGATTCGAATACACCGCCCGCGGGAACCTGGTGGCGGTGGTCTCAAACGGCACTGCCGTTTTGGGCCTCGGCAACATCGGACCGCTGGCCGGCAAGCCGGTCATGGAAGGCAAGGGCGTGCTGTTCAAACGCTTCGCCGATATCGACGTCTTTGATCTGGAGGTGAATTCCGAGGACCCCGCTGAGGTCATCCGCGTTTGCCAACTTCTCGAGCCGACCTTCGGGGGCATCAATCTGGAGGACATCAAAGCTCCGGAGTGCTTCCAGATTGAACAGACGCTGCGACAGACGATGTCCATTCCGGTCTTCCACGACGATCAGCACGGGACGGCCATCATTTCTGGTGCGGCGCTGCTGAACGCTGTGGAAATCGTGGGCAAGGACCTTGGCAAAGTTCGCGTCGTCTTGAATGGTGCAGGAGCCGCCGGCATTGCCTGCGCGGAGCACTACGTTCGCCTGGGTGTGCGTCGCGAGAACATCCTCCTTTGCGACACCAAAGGCGTGGTCTACAAGGGCCGCGAGGAAAACATGAATCCTTACAAGGCGCGCTTCGCCGCGAAGACCGCGCGACGCACGCTGGCCGACGCCCTGAAGGACGCGGATGTTTTCGTCGGCCTCTCGATTGGCAATTGCGTCACCCCGGAAATGGTCCGTTCCATGGCGGACCACCCGGTGGTCTTCGCCATGGCCAACCCGGTTCCCGAAATCAGCTATGACGAAGCCAAGGCCGCGCGGCCGGACGTCATCATCGCCACGGGCCGCTCCGACTACCCGAACCAAGTCAACAACGTTCTGGGATTTCCCTTCATCTTCCGCGGCGCGCTAGACGTGCGGGCACGCGCGATCAACGAAGAAATGGAGCTGGCGGCCACGCGGGCCCTGGCCGCGCTCACCAAAGAAGACGTCCCGGATTCCGTGCTGCGGGCGTACGGCGTCAGCCGCCTGCAATTTGGCCCGGAGTACATCATCCCCAAACCGTTCGACCCGCGCGTGCTGGTCTGGGAATCCTCCGCCGTGGCCGAAGCCGCCATGAAGAGCGGCGTGGCGCAACTCACCCTTGACCTCGACGAATACCGCGAGCAGCTTCAACAGCGCCTCGGACGCACCTACGCCGTGATGCAGAACATTCGGAATCGCGCTAAAGCGGCGCCCAAGCGCATCGTCTTTTCCGAGGGCGAGCACGAAAAGATCATCCGCGCCAGCGCCCGCTTGGTGGGGGAGAACATCGCCCGCCCGATTCTGCTGGGCCGGCCAGCGGTCATCGAACACAAATTCCAGGAGTTGGGCCTGGATAAGCTCAACATCGAGATCATTGAGCCGGCGCGCTCGACGCGGCTTTCTGCCTACATTGATGAATTCTTCCGACTGCGCCACCGCTCCGGCATCACCCACACGGAAGCCCAGGAGTGGATGCTCAACAACAACTACTTTGGCGCCATGATGGTCCACATGGGCGATGCAGATGGTTTCCTCGCGGGCGTCAGCCAGCACTACCCCGACACCATTCGTCCGGCGCTGCAGATCATCAGAACCGGCGAGGGGGTCGAGCGGGTTTCCGGTCTCTATGTGATCGTGACGAAGAAGGATTTTTATTTCTTCGCTGACACCACCGTCAACATTGAGCCCACTTCCGAGCAGCTCGCGGAGATCGCCATCCTTTCGGCGGAGGTCGCGCGCTGGTTCGACGTCGAGCCGCGCGTGGCCATGCTTTCGTTCTCGAACTTCGGCAGCACCCGGCACCCACTGGCTGACAAAGTTCGCAAGGCGACCGCCCTCGTCAAGGAGAACGCCCCGGGGCTGATCGTGGATGGGGAGATGCAGGCAGACACCGCCGTCGTCCCCGAGCTTATCGCCGAGGATTATCCCTTCTCCAGGGTCAAGGGCGACGCGAACGTTCTGATCTTTCCGAGCCTGGAGGCCGGCAACATCGCTTACAAGCTGATGATGCGCATCGGCGGCGCGGAAGCCCTGGGACCGATCCTCTTAGGCATGGCAAAGCCCGTGCACGTCCTCGCGCGCGGCTCCGAAGTTGAGGAGATCGTCAATATGGCGGCGATCGCCGTAGTGCATGCGCAGGTCGGCGTGCTGGGAATTAAGCAGTCCCCTGCGCGTGTTTCCATACCGCCGGCGGCCTGACTGCGCAGCCTGCCTACGCAGGCAGGGCAGGCCTGACCCTGAGGGACCCGAACCTCTCCCGGCCATTTTGCGAGACCCCGGCTTGGCGTGTCATGCCATCCAGCCAAAGCAGGCTGCTGCTGGGCACGCCCCGAAGGAAGGAAACGCTCACGAGGCTTCGCCTAGCCCGGATTTCTCACCACACAATGCCATTTCCCCAGCGCTGGGAACCGGGGGTTTCAACCCCGCCCGCCCTCCCGACCGCCGGACGAAAAGCAGTAGATCGTGATGAGAAATGCGAGTTAGAGTTGGTGGGAAAAGCAGCTTGGCGGCGCCTGCAGGGTCGGGCCTGAGGCCGGAAGTCGCCGCGACGACCCGGGGTGACGATTGCGGCCACGTTGGATTCCCATTGTGGCGGGAAGCACCATGCGCGGCCAAGATGGCCGCGCTACGCGGCGCGGAAATGGCTTCGGCGCTGTTGGCTTACTTGTTCGGGGGTCCGACCGCTGACTTCTCGAGAGCCGCGTCGATACGGGCAAGGGCTCGGTCTATCTGTTCCAGGTGCTCTGCGGCGGCTGGTTGAGGATTCACCTCACGGAAGCCCGTGAGGTTCGCGCGGATGGCGTTCACGCCGTTCGCTGCGTCGTGGGCAAGCGAATTCAGAGCGTTTTGGCGCGCCCGCTCCTGGAATCTCCATTCCTGCGACCGGAACTTCCACGCCTGTCGCCGCCAGAACGCGACCCCAGCGATCAATACGGGGACGAGTGGCGTCAGGAAGGCTCGCATCCAAGGCTCGGATTTGAGGGTGTAGATCGCCACAAAGCTACTGGCGATATAGACCAAAAGCAGGAAACCGAAGATGGGCAGCCAGCGCATTTTGCGCGGCGCAGCCGAAAAGCGGCCCACTGCGTCCGTGGCCGCTATCGACACGTCACTGATGGCCGAGAGTGTGACCTGCGACGGTTCACGCTTCGAGGTTGCCTCCGCGCCTTCCCCCTCCTGCGGTGCTTTGGTGGGTTCACCCATCGCTACCTCCCTCCGGCAGCGGCCCGTCCCTGTGGAACCCGGCGCCTCAATAGGGAGGCGAGAACGTCGACTTCAGCCGCCCTGCCAGCTCGTGGATCTGCCGCACTTCTCGCTCCGAGATTCCGGAAAGCACACCGGACTTGGCTCCGGCCTCGACGGCAGTGGTTGCGGCAATTTGCACAAGCTGCGCCAGCTCGGGAGCAAGTTGCACACCGTTTTCTTTGCCTTCTTCCAGGCCCGCCGCGGCCGTGAGTTCCTGCCACTGGTGAGAATTGTAGATGCAGCCCGGGTCTCCCGCCTGAATGTCGCCGGTGTAAGCCAAGGCCCGCGCGCGGCAGCCGCCGCAATAATGCCGGTAGGTGCAAACGCCGCAGTGGTCGCCGCGGTCGTCGCGGTCGGAGAGGGTGTCAAAAAGCGGGTTATTCCAGATGTCATGGAAACTCTGCTGGCGAATGTCGCCGACTTTGATGCTGGAAATATAAACACACGGGGTGATGACCCCGTTCGGCTGGATGGCGCAGTAGCAGCGGCCCGTCCCACAGCCGCCAATGTAGCGGGAGAGCACCATGGTCCTCTTCCCCGGGCCGCGGCCCGCGTGGCCCGTGGCGAACAACCCTTCCTCGGGCCCGTACACGATGCAGGAGCGGCCGAACTGGGGAGCCGTCGAGACAATCGTGATCTTGCCCTCCAGCAGGTGCTCCTGGAGTCGGCGCAGCAGCAGCTCGCGCTGGCCCGGCGTCATGTCCTGCTGCATGATCTCCTTGCCGCGACCCACCGGAATGAAATTGAAATGCGAGAAAGTCTGGCACCCGAGGTCAAGCGCGAACTTGACGGTGTCGTCCACTGTGTGAGCGGTCTGGCGGGTGAAACAACTCGCCATTCCGGTTCTAATACCCGCCGCCACGGAGTTCCGAATCCCTTGCACGGTCCTCTCCCAGGACCTCGCCTGGCCGCGAAAGGAGTCATGAACCTCGGGGTCGATGCTGTCCAGGCTGACCTCGATGTATTTCACGTTGGCCGCCTTCAGGCGAGCGCACATATCCGGGGTCAGCAGTGTGCCGTTGGTGGCCAGCGTCACGTGAATGCTCTGCCGCTGGCAGCGCTCCAGCACTTTCCAGAGATCGGGCGTCACCAGCGGCTCGCCGCCCGCGAAGGCCACAAAGGGCACAAATTCCTCGCCCATCTGGTCGATAAGGTTCAGCTTCTCCTCAGTGCTGAGTTCGTCGGCGTCAGGTATGCGGCTCGCATTCTGGTAACAATGCCGGCAGGAGAGGTTGCACGCTTGCGTGATGTTCCAGACTGGAAACAAAGGGGCCGTGTACCGCTGCGGGACGGTCAAACCGTAAGTCGCGATGCTCTTGGCGGTTAGCGTCAGAGCTTTCACGGTGGGAGGGTGATGGAAGAGCCGCTGCTTCAGGGTCCCTTTGTCAAGCTTGGCTCTGCGGAGGCCGAGATCGATGACCCAGTTAGGCAGGGTCCACTTCAGCCGCTGCCAAAAGTCCGCGTCAGGATTGTCGTAGTTTTCGCAGAGCCGCATGAAGAAGCACTTGCCGTCAGGATCGCGCCGGGTCATCCACAGGAAAGCTTTCCGCACCACGGGCTTTGAGAGTATATCTTCCAGGACGTGATGGGAGCCCGGCAGCGGCGCCGTGAGGCGCCCGACTTGCGGGCGCGGGTGGGTCGTGATCTTGCGGCTTGATGTGCCAAGATACATCTCGAATCCTCCATGGAAGCTTGCGGCGATTGGACTGCGTCCGACCGTCGCGCCTCGCTCGCGCGAGGGGTCCCGGAAAGTGTAACTCTTGCCGCAAACCTGGGTCGTTGTAGAAATCCCTCCGGGGCACAGTCAGATTGAATCCCTGGATACGTCCGGATCTCCATAGAACCAAATTCTGCGCACGTCAACCTCCTAATCTCATTGCAATTCTCTTACCTTTGACTCAGGTCCAGTTAGAGTTTGACACGTTGCAGATTTTCCGGGCTAGACTTGCCCCGCACCTTACATGTCATCCGCAGCGCTGGCAGGACGACACCGCATGTGGGGAGAAATTCGCTTCGGACAAAATATCCTCGCCGCATTTCCCCTTGCCAGTACCCTAGCCACAGGCAACGGTACCATCTTAACGTCAGACTGCCAAGCGTGCGGCCCTTCAGCATCTCACTGGCCAGACTGTAGTTCGCCCTCTTCCTTG
>JAIQEZ010000149.1 GCA_020073545.1 Terriglobia bacterium
ATGGTGTTCCACGGAACATCAACAACATCTGTTTCAACGCTCTGTCGCTCGGGTTTGCGCTGCAACGCAAGAGAATCGACGCCCGACTTGTCCGGGAAGCCGTGGCCGACCTCGAGCTGGAACCCCTTGTGCGGGAATCGCGCGATCCCGTTCACTCTGCCCTGACACCGGACCCTGTTGCCCCGGTTGTTCCCGGCGTGGCGCGCAGATCGGCGGGCGGAGCCTGGCGTGCCTTCCGTGTTGCCAGTCTGGCCGTGTTTGTAGTCTTGGCAAGTCTGTTCATTTTCACTTCCATCCGGAGCGTTTTAAAAATACACCCAGGGCGTCTGTTCCCTCCGACCGCGGCGGCGCCAAGCGGGCAATCGACGCCGGAACGCCCCCCGGAAACCTCGAAGCCGTCCTCCCTTCCCACACCTATGCCCGGTCAGGGTCTGGGAAGGGACGCTGAGGGCGGAACTCGAGGGGCTGAAGCCCGCGGGGCTATCGCTACTGTGCCTCCTCGTCGGAGCCTGCGGCAGATTAGCCTGAGGCGCCCAGGGCGTTTCAATGACCGAGTGATCGAACAAATCAGTGCTTTTAATCCAGAATTGACGAATCCGAACCATATCCTGGAATCTCTGCCTTCCCACTCCCGAGACTTGACTCCTGCAGCGGTGGCTGCGCCCGGGACGGCCGGTGCAAGCCCGCCCGAAACGATAAAGGCGGAGTTGACTCGGCTGAGAAAAGAAAGAGCCGATCTATTGACCCGCTATACGGCTAGGTATCCTGACGTTGTGGAAATTGATCAACAAATCAAGGAGTCGGAGGCCCTGCTAGCAGCATCGACGAAAACCGCGGAGCACCCGAAGCATGGAACCGGCGAGGCGGGACAGCAGCGTCTGCTTCCCCTGGAAGTCCCTGGTTCACCCGGGACCAAGGTCGGACCTGCAGTCAACGTCCTCAACATTACGTCTTCAAGGAATCATCCATGAGCAGACATTTCGAGCTTTTGCAGCAGGTTGAGAAAGACGGCGAACTGTTTGTGATCTCCGATACCCGTCCGGTGCCTACGAATGGGAAGAGGGGGCACCTGGATTTGGAGGCCTTGACGCGAGAAGAACGGATCAAACTCGTGCAGCGCGTTTTCCTGCTGCCGGGCGCGGATGCGCCCCACGTGGTTGTGTTCTCCGGCGTGGAGGCAGGCGATGGATCGAGCTGGATCTGCGCTCGCGTCGGCGAAACCCTCGCTTCCCAGGTGCAAGGTGCGGTTTGCGTCGTGGACGCGAATCTGCGCACCCCCTCGCTCCATCGCTACTTTGGGACGGAGAACATCGGCGGGTTAACAGACGCGATCGCTCAATCCCAGCCTGTCCGCAACTTCGCGCGGCAATTGTCGGGCGGCCACCTGTGGATCCTGACCAGCGGCTCTCAATCCTCCGATCCCGGAGGGGTGCTGACTTCGGAGCGCTTCAGGTCGCTCCTGAACGAATTGAGGGCTGAATTCGACTTCGTGGTGATCGACGCTCCCTCGGTGAATCTCTATGCGGACGCCATTCTCCTGGGGAAACTGACTGATGGAGTCGCTCTGGTGGTGCAAGCGAATTCCACCCGGCGCGAAACTGCTCGCAAGGCCAAGGAGAGCCTGGAATCTGCGAAGGTGAAGCTCTTAGGGGCCGTGTTGAATAAGCGCACGTTCCCCATTCCGGAAGCTTTGTACCGCAAGATCTAGCAATTCCTAACAGCTTTGGCCGGAGGTTTCGGCCAAACAGGCTGGGGGCAGGATTCAGATGTGGGGTTGCGCAAATGTGACTCAGAGGGCGGAGCTATGAGCAGCACACCACAGCCTGGGCAACCAATTCTGGCGATGCCCACCCGGGTAACCGCTGTCGAAGAACCCCGGTGGTACGCAATTCACACACGTGCTCGCTACGAGAAGAAAGTCACAACCCAACTCCAGGACAAAGGCGTCGCCAGCTTTCTGCCTTTAATCGCGCAAAGGCATCGATGGAGTGATCGGTACCAAACCATCCAGTGTGCGCTTTTTCCCTGCTATGCCTTCGTCCATCTGGAAGCCTACCCGAACAAGCGTCTCGCTATACTCCAGACCCCCGGTGTGGTGGGTTTTGTCGGCACCCGGGGCGTAGGCCTGCCCATACCGGACAAGGAAATAGAGGACATACGGACTTTACTAATTCAGAACGTCACCTGTGCGCTCTACCCGTTCCTCATAGTGGGACAACGCGTACGAATCCGCGGGGGATGTCTGGACGGGGTCGAAGGAATCCTCGTGGCCAAGAACGCCGACCGGAGCTTGGTTGTCTCCATCGAGTTGATTCAGCGGTCGGTGGCGGTCCGCATTGATGGCTACGATGTGGAGATGGTCTGAGACGACCGCGATAAAAATCGGTCGTCGTTGTCGTGCAAAGCTCTAACCTGCTCAGCATCAGGGGCCAAGCGGTGAGTGACATGAGCAGCTTAAACAAGGTCAATCTTCACGATGTACCTATCACGGTTCTAGGTTTGGGTCACATCGGGCTTCCCACCGCTTTGGGCTTTGCAGAGTTCGGGCGGATGGTGATTGGCGCCGACAGCGATCCTGCCAAGGTGGCGCTCATCCGGGCGGGCCAGCCACCTTTCTACGAACCGGGGCTCAGTGACCTGTTGTCTAAGCACCTGACGAGTGGGAAGTTTAGGGCAGTAGATAACGTGGAAGAGGCCGTCCGATCTGCTTCCATCATCTTCATCTGTGTCGGCACACCGCAGCGAGAGAACGGCCAGGCCGATCTGGCGCAGGTGGAAGCCGTGGCCCAGGTTGTGGCACGCAACTTGAATGGCTACAAGCTCATCGTCGAAAAGAGTACGGTGCCGGCCATAACCGGGCAGTGGCTCAAGAGGACCATTTCGCGCTATAGCAACGGAAGATCCCTTACGGCGGACGCGGCGTCGACGTCAGGCATCCGTTCCACTATGCGCTGTGGCGCCGGTTCGCTGCCCGCGAATTTTGAAGTCGCATCCAATCCCGAATTCCTTCGGGAAGGCAAGGCGCTTGAGGATTTCTTCCGTCCTGAGCGCGTGGTGTGCGGCGTCGATTCAGACCGGGCGCGCGAAATCCTGACCGACATCTATAGCCCGCTCCATTGCCCCATGGTGGTAACTGACCTCAGCACGGCCGAACTCATCAAACACACCGCGAACGCCTTTTTAGCCACCAAGATTTCCTTCATCAATATGGTGGCGGATCTTTGTGAAGAGGTGGGAGCGGATGTCACCGCAGTGGCTCGTGGCATCGGATTGGATTCCCGCATCGGACCCCAATTCCTCGAGGCAGGGATTGGATATGGGGGTTACTGTTTTCCCAAGGACCTCCGCGCCTTCATTCACTTGGCCGAAGAGCACGGCGCGGACTTCGCACTCCTGCAGGAGGTGGAACGCATTAACCAGCGGCGCGTTGAGGTCTTCCTTGGAAAGGTCCGGCAAGCGCTCTGGGTCCTGCGGGGCAAGACGATCGGCATTCTGGGATTAGCTTTCAAGCCCGGCACCGACGACATCCGGGAAGCAGTCAGCCTGAAGATCGTCAGGGCGTTGCTCGACGAGGGGAGCCTTCTCCGAATGTACGACCCGCAAGCCATGCCCAATACGCAGCGGGTGTTTCCCGAGGCGCCCGGCCAACTGGCGTACTGCGCTTCCGCGTACGAAGCCGCGCGCGGCGCGCAGGCGCTGCTTCTGCTTACGGAGTGGGAAGAATTCCGCCAGTTGGACTTGGTGCGGCTACGGGACCTGATGGAAGTGCCGGTCCTGGTGGACGGCAGAAACCTCTATGACCCTGGCGCCGCTCGCCAAGCAGGCTTCGAATACGTTTCCGTAGGACGTGATAGGGCAGGGCATTCCGCTCCGCGCTCCTTTGCGAAAACGGCAGTGGCCTGAGGCGGACTGCTCACGGTTGCCAAGCGACGAATACCTCTATGTTGAACCCCCAGGCAGGCGAGGATCACAGTTCACTGACCTTAGTAACCGGCGGCGCGGGCTTTCTGGGTTCACAACTTTGCGACCGGCTGCTGGCGGAAGGTCACGACGTGGTGTGTCTCGACAATCTGATTACCGGCCGCCTGGAGAATATCTGGCACCTTCTGCACCACCCTCATTTCCGCTTCGTGCGGCACGACGTCACGCTGCCGATTGACCTACCTACCCTGCTCAGCCAGACGGCGGGACAACCCAGCTTCAGTCTGCGCCCGTTGAGTTACGTTCTCCACTTTGCCTCCCCCGCCAGCCCCAAAGACTACGCTCGTCACCCGATTCACACGCTCAAGGTGGGCGCTTTGGGAACCTACCACGCACTGGGACTGGCGAAGGCCCACGGGAGCGTCTTCCTCCTCGCCTCCACCTCGGAAGTTTACGGGGACCCGGAGGTCAACCCGCAGCCCGAGAAGTACTGGGGACGCGTCAACCCCATCGGTCCTCGCAGCGTTTACGACGAAGCCAAGCGGTTTGCGGAGGCCATCAGCATGGCTTACCACCGCGAGCACGGCGTCAAGGTGCGCATTGTTCGGATCTTCAATACGTATGGCGAGCGCATGCGGATCGACGACGGGCGCGCCCTCCCCAACTTCATGGTCCAGGCGCTGCGGGGCAAACCTCTGACCGTGTACGGAAACGGCAGCCAGACCCGCAGCCTTTGTTATGTGCGCGATCTGGTCGAGGGCCTCTACCGGATGCTGATCTCCAACGAAACCGGCCCAATCAACCTGGGAAACCCGGAGGAGGTTTCTGTCCTCCAGCTCGCCGAAGCCATCATCCGGGTCACCGAGAGCCCGAGCCGCATCGTGTTTGAGCCCCTTCCCATCGATGACCCTCAGCGCCGCCAGCCCGACATCACGGCAGCCCGAGAAAAGCTGGGGTGGCATCCCCTCATCCCGCTTGAAAAAGGCCTCGCCAACACGCTCCCTTATTTCGAGGCCCTGCTGCGGGCGGGTGCGGAAGACGCGCAAGCGGTCCTGGCTGCGGGCTGAGCCGGTCAGGATTTTTCCTGGTCCCATGAACGCCTAACGAAGTCCCCAGCTCGTTCTGGCCACACGGCGCTTCGGTTCGCTGCGCATGCTTCCGAAAAGCACACCCTCAGGCGGGCACGCGACCAGCTCACCAAATCGCGCCTTGATTTTCCTTCAACTTCCATGATGTACCTTCGCCGTCGACTACTTCTCGAAGCCGCCAAGCTCTTTGACTTGGCGGTGATGGTATTCTCTTTCGCGCTGGCCACCGTGTTGGTTGTCCACGAGACCCCGACGATTTCGCTCGCGCGGTTCCTCTCCATGCGGGTAAAGGTCGGGAACTTTGCCCTCTTCGCGTGTTTTCTCCTCGCCTGGCACCTGGTCTTTTCCTCCTTCGGTCTGTACAGCTCGAAGCGCCTTTCCACGCGCTGGGCGGAGGTGTTGGACATCGCGGAGGCGACCACGCTCGGCTCCGCCCTCATATTCGTTGCGGCAATCTTCATACGAATCCAAATGGTAACGCCGCTTTTCATCCTGCTTTTCTGGGTTGCCAGCACCCTCGCGGAAGCAGGCAGCCGGATGCTGCTCCGGTACATGCTGGGAGGCATACGCCGGCGAGGCCGCAACCTGCGCGAAATGGTGGTAGTAGGCACCAATCCGCGCGCGATTCGCTTCGCACGCAAAGTCGAGTTCAGGCCGGAACTCGGTTACCGGATCGTCGGCTTCGTGGATGGCCAGTGGGCGGGCAGGGGAGGGTTCGAGCAAACGGGCTATCAGGTGGTCTCGGACCTGGCGGGCTTCCCGCGCTTCCTCCGCGAGCAGGTGGTTGACGAAGTTGTAATTGCGCTGCCGATGGAATCCTCCTACGAGCAGGCGGCGCGCATCGCCGCGCTCTGCGAGGAGCAAGGCATCGTGGTGCGGCTGCTCTCCGACATTTTCAACCTGCGCGTGGCGCAGTCGACGGCAGGAGAGTTCGAAGGCGAGGCCGTTACCACGCTTTCCACCGGATCGCCGGACGGCTGGCAGCACCTCCTCAAGCGCACCTTGGATGTCTCGCTCTCCCTGGTGGCGATGCTGCTGCTCTCGCCCCTGTTTTTGCTGGCGGCACTGATCGTCAAGCTCACCTCGCCCGGGCCGGGCTTCTTCGTTCAGGAGCGCGTCGGCCTCAACAAGCGAAGGTTTCGCCTGTACAAGTTCCGGACCATGGTGGCGGATGCAGCCGAGCGGCAACGGGAAATCGAGCACCTGAACGAGGCGCGCGGCCCGGTGTTCAAGATCCGAAATGATCCGCGCCTCACCCCCGTGGGGAAGTTCCTGAGGAAGACGAGTATTGATGAGCTTCCGCAGCTCCTCAACGTCCTGAAGGGCGACATGAGCCTGGTCGGCCCCCGGCCGCTTCCCGTGCGTGATTACCAGGGATTCCATCAAGACTGGCAGCGCCGCCGCTTCAGCGTCCGCCCGGGCATCACCTGCCTGTGGCAAATCAACGGCCGCAGCTCCGTCCCCTTCGAAAAGTGGATGGAACTCGACATGGAATACATCGACCAGTGGTCGCTGTGGATGGATTTCAAAATCCTGGCCAAAACCATTCCCGCCATTTTGAGAGGCGCGGGGGCGGCGTGATTGTTGCTTCTGCTTTTGCCGGCCTGAAGCGCAGCACGTTGCTCCCGCGCAAAGAACGGTGGTGGGTCAATTTGATGTAGAGGCGGCTTTACGCCGCCATTTGGCGAGGTAAACTCGCCGCTACCCACGCAATATGGGCACAGTCGTTGAAACCGAAACGGTAACCTCCGCCAGGCGCGAGCAGCTTCTCGCCTCACTAACAGGCTGGATGCCTTGGGTGGGGAAGGGGTCACTCGCGATCCTCGACCAAGGACTCTTCGCCGGATCGAACTTCCTGCTCAACGTGCTCCTGGCCCGCTGGCTCGAGCCAGCCGACTACGGCGCCTTCGCCCTGGCCTATTCCGTCTTCCTCCTGCTGGGTGTCTTCCACACCGCCATCCTCACCGAGCCCATGCTGGTCTTCGGCCCGGGCAAATACCGCGAGCGCCTTCCCGAGTACCTGGGCATTCTGCTGCGCGGCCACTTCGCTCTGATGCTCCCCGGCGCGGCGCTGCTCACGGGGGCGGCTTTTCTGCTCGGATGGCTCTATTCCCCGGCGGTCGAGCGAGCTTTCCTCGCGCTGGCGATTGCCGGACCGTTCATCCTCCTACTCTGGCTCCTGCGCCGGGCCTTTTACGTCCGGCTCAACCCCGGCTGGGCGGCGGCCGGCGGCGGCGTTTACCTCCTGATCCTTCTCGCGAGTATCCTAACCCTCCGCACCGCCGGGCGCCTCACGCCTGCCACGGGCTTTCTCGCCATGGCCGCCGCGAGCCTCATCACCTGCTTGATTCTTGTCGCCCTACTCCGTCCCAAGGTGATGACGAACTCCTCCGCCATCCGCGCTGTCGCCGCCGACCACTGGCGTTACGGCCGTTGGTCCGTGGCGACCGCGGGGATCAGCTGGCTCCCGAGCAATGTGTACTATCTGCTTTTGCCCAACTGGTTCGGCCTAGAGGGAGCGGGCGCATTCCGTGCTCTCATGAACCTAGCCATGCCTGTTTTGCACAGCATCGGTGCACTCTCCGGGATACTTCTCCCTGTTCTTGTCCGAAACCGCAACGAGAGCGGAATCCAGGGCATGGCTAAAACGATGAGATCATTCCTTGCTTTGTTCCTTTTTGGTTCGATGCTTTACCTCATCGTGTTTTGGGGATTGCGCTCTGAACTCTTTCGACTGTTGTACGGCGGCAAGTACCAGGAATACACGTTCCTGCCAGTGCTTCTGGTTGGCCTCCTACCCTTTGGTTCCAGTCTTGTCGCAGTACTCGGCAGCTCCCTCAGGGCACTCGAGCGACCGGAGTGGATTTTCTGGGGCTATGTCGGCTCGGGTGTGGTCACGCTTCTTGTCGGCATTCCCCTGGCCGCCGCCGGCGGCGTCTCAGGCGGGCTGCTAGGACTCCTGTTCTCATATCTGGTGGCTGCGGCCCTGATGTTTTGGTTTTACAGAAAGTCCCCGCGCGGCCAGCCAGCCCCTGGAACCGCGGAGGCATTGCCCTCCAAGGCCTAGATAAACCTACCGGACAGGCTGCGTAATATGCCTCGCGAAGCCAACATCATGATGAATTGCCAGCCGCCCGGCGCCGACGGTGAAAGTCTCTCCCGGCCGCATTTCTTGCGGCTACTCTTTCGTTTGCTCGACGAGCACGACGTCCGCTACTGCGTCCTGCACACTTACGAAGGCCTTCCCGACGAATTGCCCAGCGACCTCGACTTAGCGGTCCATCCTCGGGACGTTGCCAAGTTGCGCTTCGTCTTCCGAGCCCTCGCCGACCAGGGCTACCAACCCGTACAGTGTCGCCACCACGGGGGAGGCCACAGGTTCGACTTCGTTTGGTTTGAACCGGAGGGCATGAGGTCCGCAGGCATAGATGTCACCTATGATTATCGGGAACACGGGATGATCCTGTGGCGAGGAGAGGAATTAGTACGTGGGCGCCTGCAATTCAATGGCTTTTGGGTGGCCAATCCAGCGATCGAATTCGCATACACCCTGGCAAAGAAGGCCCTGAAAGGGACCTTGCCCCAGCATCAAGCAGAGCGCTTGAAGGTGCTAGTAAATGAGCTGGGAAAACCTCAGGCACAGAGAATAGCTAGCGAACTCTTTGCTGAGAGATGGAAAGAGCGAGTGGTGGACGCGTGCGCCGGCAGCACGCTTGGCGGCCTTCTCGCTCAACTTAAGAAGGAACTGTGGCTGACGAAATTCAAGAAAGCTCCTCTGGATCCCCTCCGCTACCTTCTTGGGGATATCCCGCGTTTGATCGGCCGTGCGCTTAGGCCCGTCGGGCTTTTCTTGGTCATCTTGGGTCCCGACGGTGTCGGCAAAAGCACCCTTGTCGGGCGACTCGCCGAATCGCTCGAGCAAGCGGCCTTCACCCGGTTCCGGCTCTTTCATTGGCGTCCCAAGGTGATTGCGCCTCACAAGGAAACAGGCATCCCATCCACGGATCCCCACGATGAGCCCCCCAGGGGGGTGTTGGGCTCCATTGTGGTCCTTCTTGGCATCTTTTTGGATTACTGGCTTGGGTACGTGTTTGTCCTTCGACCCTTCCTTGTCAGGGCGGGGCTAGTCATTTTTGACCGATACTTTCAAGACCTGCTTGTTGACCCTCTGCGTTACCGCTACGGCGGCCCGATGTGGCTTGCGAAACTGCTCAGTCGGTTTGTTCCTCCGCCTGACTTGCTGTTTCTGGTTCTGGACGCTGAGGACGAGGTTATTCTCTCTCGCAAACGTGAAGTTCCGCCGGAAGAGTTGCGGCGCCAGCGGGAAGGCTATCAGCAATTCACACGGGGCGTGGAGAGGGCCACCTTGATCAAGACGGATCAGGGAATTGAGCCAACCGTGGCAGCGGCAACTCGGTTCATCGTAGAATATCTGACTCAGCGCTTTCAGCGCCGCCACGCACGTTGGCTTGCTCCAGCTCGGTGAGCCACCCAGCCGGCAAATGCAGCTCCACGCCGACAAATCTCCCATGAACGATTTGCTCCGAAAGGCAATTCATCAGTTCGCCGCATCCGGCAACCATGGCGCCGCGCCCTCGGGAAACGAGTTGCAGCCCGGCGATCTTCCGGCGAGTGTCGTGGTCTCCCTGAACCCATCTGGCACCACTAAGAACGATCTCGCCAGGCAGGGGTATGCGTGCGCTCGTAGTTTTGTCGTCCTCCCTTCCCTGACTTCCCCGCGCTGGCTCTTTCCTTTGGGAAACGGCCGTTGCACACTCGGGGGGCTCGAGATTTACAAGCCCTATGCAAGAGGCGCACGGATTTTGAAGGGTTTGCTCACCACCATGGTGGCGGCACATTGCCAGGGCTTGGCGCCGCATCGGGTGCTCGTCGCTTCTCGGGGACCCTTGCCCCTGGAGGCTTTGGTGCGAGAAGTCACCGGCGAGTGCCAGCCGGTCTTTTCCTTGTTGGTGGCGACCGAAGTGCGCTTTCGAAAGTTAACCGTACAGGTGATGCGTCCTGATGGCGCGATCCTGGGATACATTAAGCTCCCGCTCACGGGCGCGGCCGTGGAGCGCGTGCGCCATGAAGCGGAAACCTTGAATCATCTGTGGAGCTTTGCCGCCTTACGCTCCCACATCCCGCGAGTGCTTTACTCCGGTGAATGGGGGGACGGCGCCATCCTGTTCCAATCGGGAGGCCCCTCCCGACCTGGACCCGTCCAGTTTAACCGCCAGTGCGAAGAGTTTTTGCGGCTTCTCTGGCGGATTCACAAGGCCGAGAAACCGGGACAGGTTCTGTGGGAGGAAGTCGCCGCGCGCTGGCGTAAAGCAGAGCCAAGCCTGGCGTCTGGGTGGCGAGCTTTGGGCCAGGCTGCGCTCGCGAAGGCCAAGCGAGAACTTGATGGTGTAGTGGTCCCGTGCGGCGTCGCACATGGCGATTTCGCTCCGTGGAACACGCGCGTGGGAGACGGGCGGTTGTACGCCTTTGATTGGGAGTCCGCTTCCTGGGAAGCGCCGACCTCATGGGACATCTTCCACTTCAAAACTCAAGTGGCGGCTTTGCTGAACAAGAAGAATGATCTGCACATTTCTGGGGACCGCCGCTCGGGTGAAAGAGGTTCCTTCCTGCTTTATCTCTTGAATTCGGTATGCCAGCTCTTTGGCGAGGAAAGTCCCGCCCAGGGTAGCGGCCTCGAGTATCGCCGGCAACTGCTCGCGAAGCAGCTAGGGGGATATTAAGATTGTGCCTTCTTTAACCTTGGCAAAGGAATCGTCCCGGGCGTTCACTCGGGTCCGCAATTAGTGACCCGTGCCTTACGAAGCATCCCAAGAAAATGCCGAATCCCTGGAGTGTCCACTGAAAGTCCTGATATCAGCATACGCCTGCGAGCCTGGGCAGGGTTCGGAAGCTGGGGTTGGCTGGAACTGGATCTGCCAAGCCGCGCGGTGTCACGACGTTTGGGCAATTACGCGTGAGAAGAACGGCGCGGCAATTGAATCATCGGTGGCTGCAGAGCCCCTGCCCAGGGTGCACTGGGTGTACTACGA
>JAIQEZ010000150.1 GCA_020073545.1 Terriglobia bacterium
CAAAGTCTTCCTTCGACACTTTGGGATGAAGACTACATGATATTTGCACTCCCACTTCGTATGGTTTAGGCTTTCCTTTTCGTCCATCGTGGAGCTCCTTTTCGTGTGCTTTGGCGGCTCACGTTAAGGAGTTTCCCCGATGGACTCCGGTATTTGTCAAACTTCTACTGCCTCCCCGGCAGAGCCGGGGGGTCTCCCTAGGGACTAGGGTGGCGTTGGTGAATCCAAAATCCAAAATCAAGCATCCAACACAGGAGCCTCATGCCACTCTACCAAGCCATCGTTCTTGCCATTGTTCAAGGCCTGACCGAGTTTCTGCCGGTTTCGAGCACGGCGCATCTGGTGCTGTTCCCGTGGCTGCTGGGGTGGAAGGATCCCGGCTTCACGTTTGACATCGCACTGCACGCGGGGACGCTCGTCGCGGTGCTCAGCTATTTCTGGCGCTATTGGCTCGAGATGCTCAAGCTGGTGTTGGGAAGCGGTGGGCGCAGCCCCGGCGCAGCCCCAGGGAGCGGCGCAACGGCCGCAGGCGGGCCCATTGCGCTGTTGGGCGAAAACCGCCAGCTCTTCTGGTACTTGATCATCGCTACGATCCCGGCAGGGATTGCCGGATGGTTGTTTGAGCACGCCGCGGAGGAGCAATTGCGCTCGCCGACCATCATCGGCCTGGCGCTGATCATCGTCGGTGTGCTGATGTGGGCGGGTGAGCGTGCGGGCCGGCGCGAGCACGACCTGGGTCACGTAGGCCTGGTGGATTCAATCGTGGTCGGCGTGGCGCAGGCGTTTTCCGTGATCCCGGGCGTCTCGCGTTCGGGCTCGACCATGACGGCGGGGCTCTTCCGCGGCATGAAACGGGAAACCGCGGCGCGCTTTTCATTTCTGCTTTCCACTCCTATCATCGCGGGCGCGGCCTTGAAGAAAGCGTTGGAACTTCGCCACTCCGGCCTGCCGGCGGAGATGCGCCTGCCCTTCCTGGTGGGGGTACTGGTGGCGGCGGTGGTCGGATACCTGGTGATTGCCGCGTTGATCCGCTATCTCGAGCGGCGGACCTTTAGCGTTTTCGTCGTTTACCGGGTTATGCTGGGCGTGATAGTATTGGCGCTCGGATGGGGATTGCATTACTGAGCACCAGGTTCGAGAGGTAAGGTGTCGGATGTCCCCGACGACCTCTTTCTGGCACCGCGCACCTGGCACCGCACACCTGCCCTTTCAGACACCAGTTCGATAAAGCGAGGCAACCGATGGGAAGCCCACCCCCGGCGTCTTCCTCAAAATCCAAGGAAGCGAACTCCAAAAACCCGAAAACCCCGCTGCTGGACTCGCGGCGGCTTTCCGAGCTGATCGGACTGCTCACGGGTGTGGCCGGCTTGCTGATCCTGCTGAGCCTGGCGTCCTACCTGCCTGAAGATCCAGCCATGAACACCGCGGTAGCGAGTGGCACTGTGCCGCACAACTGGATCGGGCCCGTGGGCGCCTTCGTTGCGGACGCGCTGTTTCAAGGCTTCGGCTGGGTGGCTTACCTGATCCCGCTCGCCTTACTGGTGATGGGCACGCGCTGGCTGTTGGTACGGCCGTTTACTGCGCCACGTACCAAGGCGCTGGGCGCAGGAATGCTGCTGGTGTCGCTCGGCGTGCTTCTGGAGCTCTTTCCCTACACGCCAAATATTTACGGGGCGCTGCGCGGCAGCGGCGTACTGGGATACCTCACGGCGGCGGGCTTGGTCCATATCTTCAACCGCCTCGGGGCGTGGATTGTGGCCACGACGGTTTTTCTGACTTCTTTGTTTCTGGTTACACGGTTTTCCTTCGGCGCGGCGGCGGGATTTCTGAAAAGCCACTGGGGCGGCGTAGTAGTTCCGCTCCGCGCGCGCTGGAACGCGTGGCGGCAAGCTCGCGCCGCCAAAGCCGCCGAGCGCAGGCGGAGACGATTGGAGCGGCAACGCCTGATGGGCCAGTCGCCGATAGTGATTCAAAGAGCGGCCGCCCGGCAAGCCGCCCCGCCGCAGCCCGCAGTACAGCCGGGGGCGAGCCCGGACAGCGTTGCTCCGCCTGCCAAATCGGAATCCCAAGAGAAGCCGGCTCCGGCGCCCGTGCTGCGCATGCCGAAGCCTTCTGCGGCCGCCGCGCCGCCCAAGATCGTGGGGCGCGGGGCGCATGGCTATAAGCTGCCCAGCGCCACGCTGCTGCGGCCTCCGGAAGATGCGGAAGGCATCGATGAAAACGAACTGAAGGAACGCGCCGTTCGGCTGACTGACAAATTCCGGGAGTTCGGTGTTACGGGCAGCATCACGCAGATTCACCCTGGCCCGGTGGTGACAACCTACGAATTCAAGCCGGAAGCCGGCATCAAGTACAGCCGCATCACGAACCTGGTCGACGACCTGTGTCTGGCAATGAAGGCCGAGTCGATTCTGATCGACCGCATTCCCGGCAAATCCACGGTGGGCATCGAGGTGCCGAACCACCACCGCGAGATCATTCACCTGCGCGAACTGATCGAGTCGAGCGAGTTTGCGGCGTCGTCCTCAAAGCTCAGTCTCGGTTTGGGGAAAGACATCACGGGTAAGATCCGCATCAGCGATCTGACCCAAATGCCGCACTTGCTGATCGCGGGCTCAACGGGCGCCGGCAAGAGCGTGGCAATTAACTCGATGATTGTTTCCATTCTCTATAAGTCCACGCCGGATGAAGTCAAGCTCATCCTGATCGACCCGAAGCGCCTGGAACTGAGCCTTTACGCGGGCGTCCCGCACCTGCTCACGCCCATCGTCACCGAACCCAAACAGGCCGCGAACGCCTTGCGCCGCGCGGTCATAGAGATGGATGAGCGGCTGAGAAAGCTGGCCGAGCACGGCGTACGCAACATCGAACAGTACAACAAGATGTTCGAGCCGGACTCATCCCTGAATCTTTTCGACACCCAGGGCGAGCAGCAGCACCCCCTGCCTTACATCGTGATCGTCATCGATGAACTCGCGGATCTGATGATGGTGGAGCCGCAAGGCGTGGAAGAATCCATCACGCGTCTGGCCCAGATGGCGCGCGCGGTGGGCATTCACCTGATCCTGGCCACGCAGCGCCCGTCCGTGGATGTGATCACGGGGTTGATCAAGGCCAACATGCCGTCCCGAATCTCCTTCCGCGTCGCCTCGAAGGTGGACTCGCGCACCATCCTGGATGGGAATGGCGCCGAAGCCCTGCTGGGACGCGGCGACATGCTCTTTCTGCCGCCCGGCAGCGCCCGCCTGCAGCGCCTGCACGGGCCGCTGATCACGGAGCAGGAGATCGGCAAGGCGGTGGATTGGTGGAAGTCGCAGTCGCAGCCTCAGTACGACCAGGAGTTCCTGGAACCCCTTCGCGACAAGGACCAGGAAGACCTGCCGGAGGACGAAGAGGAAGTCGCCGAACTTGATTCCGTCTATGAAGACGCCGTGCGCATCGTGGTGGAATCGGGCAAGGCCTCGACTTCCCTGCTGCAACGTCGCCTGCGCCTGGGATACGGGCGCGCCGCGCGCCTCATCGACATGATGGAAAAGGACGGCATCGTCAGCACTCCGGACGGCTCGCGCCCGCGCGAAGTATTGAAGCGCCCCGACTGGCTCCATGAGACGGATCAGTTCCTGCGCTGACCCTCCACTGAAGTCACGCCCCCTGGCAGGGAAGGGCCAGAAAACCAGCCTCCTGGGACCGACTCGAAGGCAGACCTCGCAATCTTCAAAGCAGGAAGGGGATTTGGCCCATGGCCAGCATGACTCAACCCCAACGGCGGCGTTGGACGAGACTGCACCTCGCGTGCCGGATCATCGTCAGTGGGAAGGACGCCGAGGGAAGGGAGTTCACCGAGGAGACGGAAACTCTCAACGTCAACAAGTTTGGAGCGTCAATACGGACGTCCCGATCGTACAGCCCGGGCCAGGTGATCACAGTCCGCACGAAAGACCAAGGCCACGTAGGCCAATTCCAGGTCGTGTGGGCCGGCGAGCCCCAAACGCCTCAGGCAGGACGCATCGGGGTGGAATTTCTCGATGCGCGCCGGTTCTGGGGAGTTGAATTTCCACCGGATGACTGGGGAGGCCTCTAGACCTCAGCTCCAGTTCCAGCGTGATCAGGCGCGGCAGCAAATCTCCCTGGCGAGGGAGTGGGGTGAGCGAAAACTTGCCTCCTTTCACGTATTCTTGACAGGAAACCGAATCCGCCCGAGAATGTTTGTACGGACCTGAGATAGATGGGTAAGACGTTTCGCACTCGCGCGAGCGCGATGCAAGGGGGTCCGGCTACCCAAATCGTTCGCGTGCCGCGGTAGCTCAGGTGGTAGAGCGCAGCCCTGAAAAGGCTGGCGTCGGCGGTTCAACTCCGTCCCGCGGCACCACCCATAACTCCTCACTCAAGTTCGCTCATCCTTTTGAGTCGTCAGCAATTCGCCCTTCGCGGGAAGGCCGTAGACTATGAGACTCACCGCCGCCTGGATGTCCGCCCTCGCTGGCATGCCCCCCTAGTGCCGCAAGGGCACGGGGCCAATGGCGCGATCGCGCCGCCCAAGCTGGCCGCGGTGGACCTGTCCGGCGCGTCGGGGTACGCCAACCGCGAGAGGCGCTTTCACCTCTGTGGTCCCGGCCCCAGTGTCGTGTCATCCCGATACAAAACATCGGGACAGGGCCCACGAAAGCAACCGCAAGCCCCTGCACGCCGGGGCGTTTCGTGCCCGCCGCACGTTCCGGGCTAGTGCCGTTCCAACTTGTTCCGACTAATCCGCGCCCCGCAGCGGGCAGATGATGCACGACTCAGAAGCGGAATACATAGCCGCATTAAGTTGGAACGGCACTAGCTATAGCAAAATGCCTGGCACCCTGATACTGTAGGCGAGCCCGTCCAGAAGCGGTAGTTACGCGGCCGCCCACACATGCCGTGGGCGGGGCACTTCGAAGCGGAGCGACTCTGGGCAGAGACAACATGGAAGACGCGTCAACTCTCGATGCTGCTCGACGTTTTGCACGCAGCCTCAACATTGTGCTGAAGACCGTACGCCTTTATGGGGCGGACCACGAGCGGACGAAGACCCGTTTGGGCACGGCCTGGGAGGATCTCTGCTCGGTTCTAAAGGGCGCGGGAGAAGCGGGATTGCTCCTGGGTGTCTCCGGCACGCAAATACTACTCGATGGCGTACCTCTCGAGGAGCGGCCGACGGATCGCAGCTTTGCGCAGTTGCTCTCTTCCGCCGGCCTTTCCAGCATCAATTTCTCGCAGCGTGTCACGGTTGATGATTTTGGACGCTTCGTCCGCACCTTCGCCTCCCGGTCACCCAAGTCAGGATCGCTCGCGGCTGAGCTCAGGGTGGCTCTGGGAGGAGACCAGGGTGCGATCCGCGCCAATGCAGTACGGTTTGTTGCTCAGGATACTTCCTCCGCTGCGCCGGGGATGGCGGCACAACTCGCGGGGCGGTCACTTGAAGCCGCAGCGAAAAAATTGCAGGACTGGATCGAGGACCCGCTGCGGCTGCTGCAACTCATGGCGGCTGCAGAAGGCGCACGCCGCCAGCCCGCTGGACCGTCAACTAGCACCGGCCTGCCTACGACGACTGCACCCCCTGCGCAGGAAGACGACGTATTCAAAGTACTGCATTGGCTGTCGCAGCTCGGCCAGACTGCTCAGCAACCGGAGTCAGCCGAGCAGATCGGCAACGTCGAACGGCAGATCCATCAATTGCCGGTTCCGGGGAAGGCAGCGCTGACTCAAGCACTCATGAGTCTGGGATCACAATCCGACCCCGCGAGGCCGGACGACCCTCTGCTGCTGCAACTCGGCGAGCGTGTCGCGATTCGCTTCGCTTTGGAACGGTACCAGCGTGGAGACATGCAGATCAATGCCGTGGTTGAGCTCCTCGGCCGGCTGCGGCGCGAAATCAACTCTCTGCGACAGATCCTCAAGCGGCACGAGGAAAAAATGGGACGCGCCGGCCTGCAGGTGGAATCTCACGCCGACATTCTCGAACAGCAATTCTGGGCAGGCCTTCCGGAGCGTGCCAAAAGGAAGATCCTGTCTTCCCCGGAAGCCTATGCGATCCCGCCCCGAAACATTCGGCAATTTGTGGAAGAGTTGCTCGCCCGCGGCGATGCGGAATCGGCATGCGGCATCCTGCAAAACTACGCGCAGTGCGTACACACCCAGGAAGTAGAGGCAAGACGCAAAGTCGCGACGGGCTTGACCGACTTGGTTGACCTTTACTCCCGAACCCACAGCTCGTTGCTGAAGTTCACCCTGCACCATGTGGGAGACGCCTTGGGCCGCGAGGCGAATCCCGACCCGCAAACCTTGCTCGGCGCCGCCTTTGTTCGCTTCAGCCACGAAGCCGCGGCACGCCGCCAATACGCGGCCGTCCAGGAAGCCCTGGTAGCGATGGAGACGCTGGAGCAGCGTCAGCCGGAACTGGCACGACTCCTCTGGCCTCGTGTCAAGGCGGGGATCCCCCTGCCCGATTTCATTGAAGAAGCCCTGTGCGCTCCCTCTGTTCCGGAAGGCTTGATGGAGGTCCTGCGGCGTATGCCTTACGCCACGGTCGATCAGGTGGCCAGCCGCACTCCTCGGTGTGTGCACCGGGTTGAGTGGGAACGGTTGCTGGAACTGGTTCGCGGAGTGGGGCCCGGGGCGGTCGTCTACCTCCGCAAGAGCCTGGAGAGTCGCCCGGCGCCGGAAGCGGCGTCCAGGATAGCGTTGCTCTGCCGGCTGGAGCCGCAGGCGGTGGAAGAGCTTCTCCCCTTGCGCCTGCGCGACTGGGATCAGGCTGCCCACGACCGGGTGGTGAGGCAACTGGCAAACAGTCTGGCGCCGGAGCGTGGCAAACTGCTGGACAAAATCTTCGACCTCCTCGCTCCCGCCGTCTTGCCAGAGGCAGTCGACGAGCTGGGGATGTGCGGCGACTGCGCCGTAGCTCCCCGGCTCATGCAGATCCTCGAAAAGGAATCCCGCCATTCCGGCGACCCCTATTTGCAGATCAAGGCCATCGAAGCTCTGGGACGGCTCCGCGAACCGACGGCCGAGCGGCTCCTGCGCCCTCTGGCTGAAGCCAAGCGTCTTGGGCGCTGGCGGTATCCCCGCGAGCTGAGAATTACAGCCTTCCAGGCACTCCAAAAGATCAATCCGGATTGGGCCAAGAGCTTCTTGCCGCGGTCTGGGCTGAGCGACACGGAGCTGACCCTGGGGCCACTCGACCCCGAACCCGACGCCCACTGGCGGCGCCAACGGTGCTATCTGCGCCTGAACCTGCCCAATCCGCTGAGCGGCACCATCCGCACCGCCCAGGGCAGCCACCGTCTGGCCATCGATCAGCTCAGCCTGGGAAACGGACTGGCGCGGACTCAGTGCCACATCAAACCCGGCTATACGGCCGGCTTGGAGTTCCAGCCGGGACTGGGCCGCATCCGTGCCGAGGTGCTCGTGCGCGAAGCGCGGCCCCAGGAATTGACCTTCGAGCTCGTCAGCATTGGGCTCGAAGACCGCAACCGGCTGCGCCGCTCGCTCCTCGAGTTGCAGCAGGCGAAGGCCGCTTGAAATCCCCGCAATATCAACGGAAGTAAGATCGCCCGATCTTTCCGCCCCCCCAGCCCCTAGCTCCTGGCCCCTAGCTCCTGGCACCTAGCCCCTGCTCTAGCGTAGCAATAAGCGCCGATGAAATGTCAATCGCGTGAAATACGATTTTGGCTACCGGTAGGCAGAAAAGTGCTGTGGAACCCAACCCCGACCGACCTCGCAGACCAAAGAGCTTACCTGCCAAACTGCGGAAGTTGGGCTAGCCTATGCCCTGCTCTCACGCGGCGGAAAAGAAATGGTGGATCACCCGGAAGCACAGAAAGGAGGCGACGCCGGAGATGGGGATGGTCAGGACCCAGGCCCACATGATGCTCCGTGCCACTCCCCAATGGACGGCGCTAAAGCGCTGGACGCTGCCCACACCCATGATTCCTCCCGCGATGGTGTGGGTGGTGGAGACGGGGATTCCTGCCATGGCGGTGCCCAGCAGGCTGATCGCGGCCGCCGTTTCCGCGCAGAAGCCGCCCACGGGTCTGAGGCTCGTAATCTTCATGCCCATGGTTTTCACGATGCGCCAGCCACCCGCCAGCGTTCCCAACGCAATGGCCGCGTACGCCATCAGCACGACCCAGAAGGGAATGTAGAACCTCTTCAGGATCCCGGCGGTGAACAGAGTCCCCGCGATAATGCCCATGGTCTTCTGCGCGTCGTTCGTTCCGTGGCCAAAGCTGTACGCGGCGGCCGAGAGGAGTTGCAGCTTACGGAAATACGTGTCCACGCGCTGGGGCGCCCAGGATTGAAAGATCCAATAGACCGCGAGCATCAGCGAACCGCCGAGGATGAATCCGATTGCGGGGGAGAGAATGATGAAGATCAGCGTTTTGGTCCAGCCGTCCAGAAGGATGACGCCCCATCCCGCCTTGGCGATGGCGGCTCCCGCATATCCCCCGATCAAAGCGTGGGACGAGCTGACAGGCAGACCGTAATACCAGGTGAGGACGTCCCAGAAGATCGCGCCAATCAGGCCGGCCAGGATCACGTACAGGTTGACGGCCTCCAGGCGGATCATCCCGTTGCCCATGGTCCTGGCTACGGCGGTTCCGAACGTGAAGGCGGCAACAAAATTGAAGAAGGCCGCCCAGATGACGGCGACCCGTGGAGAGAGCACGCGCGTGGAAACCACCGTAGCGATGGAATTCGCTGCATCGTGAAACCCGTTGAAGAAATCGAAGACGAGAGCGACACCCACGATGAGGACTGCAAATGTAACCGCTGAGGTCATCTTGTCTGCGCCTTGCGGGGGAGAATCGCGGGAAGCTTGGCCTGCGGCCACCTGCGCTTGTCCTCGCGCTTGTCGGTCCTGAGGAGCAGGCGGGCCGTAGCCGTCACGCCGCCTTCAAGACCACGGATTCGAGGACGTCCGCCACGTCTTCACACTTATCCGTGGTGGCTTCCAGGACCTCGTAGATTTCCTTCCATTTGATGACTTCGATGGGATCCCCGGAATTCTCAAACAGGCGGGCAATGCATTCGCCTTTGATGCGGTCAGCTTCCTCTTCGAGCAGGGTGAGCTGCTCGCAGTACTCGAGCATGTTTTGGGGATGGTTCAATTGCGCTACAGCCTTCACGATGATCTCGGTTCCATGCAAGATCACCCTGGAAAGTTGCTGTGCCCCGGGCGTCACCTTCTTGACCTTGTAGGTGATGGTGCGGCTGGCGGCCGCGTCCACCAAGTCGAGCACGTCATCCAGTGCCGAACTCAGCGCGTGGATGTCTTCCCGGTCGAACGGCGTGATGAAGGTACGATTGAGCTTCATCATCAGGGCGTGCGTGATCTGATCGCCCTTGTGTTCCACGAACTTGATTTCCGAAACCTGCTTTTCGACTTCCTGGAAGTCTTCAAACAGGGCGACCAGCATTTTCGCGGCCTTATAAATGTTCTGAGCTTGTTCGCGAAAGAGGTCGTAGAACTTCTCGTCGCGAGGTATCAGTTGCACGATGTATCCTCAGCGGGGTTTTGGAGCCCCATATTGTTTAGGAATTGCTGCAGAAAAGCAAGTTGCTTGCGGAAATTTTCGCTAACTCATTGATGCAAAGCACGTTAGCAGCCGCTTGGTCGCGGACTCTTTGGCCCTCAGGGAGTCGCGCCGGCCGGAAACGCGAGTGACCTGCGGCCAGCAAAGAAGCCCGGGACCCGCGCCGCAAGCCCGCACGGGACTGCCCTCCCGCGCCGCTCGTTCGCTTACTCCATGGCGGGGGAGAAGATGAAATCGTGCTGCCAATCTTGCTTAAAACCCGCCGCGCGCAGGGCGGTAGCCAGTTGAGCCCAGTGGCGCACGCTGTGCAAAAAAGTATGGAAGAAACACTTACGCCGGGTGGCTTTTGAAGTCTCCATCGGTTTGGGAAACGCCATCACTTCATCCCACTGCGCCTCGCTCGCTGTCGCGGGCAGGTTTCGCCACTTCTCAAAGGCGGAGTCTGCCACGGCAAAGAGGCCGTCTGCGGAAGCCGTCGAGATGCTTTGCCATGGCGTGATGGGTTCGCCCGACAACCACTCCGCGTAGAAATGCTCACACGCGACGATGTGGAGCACCAGCGTGCGTACGTCCGGCGCCGTGGCGATATCGGTCTTCACATCCAACGCCTGAGGATGCTTATGGAACCACTCGTGCCAGCGGCGGAATTCGTCCTGAGCGTGGTCGAGAAGCTCCCGAAAACTGACGGTGGCTTTGGAAGTTTGGGTGGTCATGGGGGGAGTATAGCGCAGGATGGGCGGCCCTGCGACAACCAGGCAGTAATTGGAAGGCAGTAGGCAGGGAAACACGCTCGCACGGTGTGGTGGTTCCGCCTGCCCCCGGGGGCGAGGGCGGGCACATCATCGGGCAATCTTTGGCGGTCGGCAGTCCTTCAGAAACAAAAAGGGCGGAGAAGCATTCTCCCCGCCCGTAGTCTTGCTGATCTGGAACCACCCTTCCACCCAACCACACCACCCTCTCCCCAGGAGGCTGTCTCAAAACTCGATGGTGGCAGACGAAATGCTCAGCGAGAGGTCATGAGCCAAGAGATACGAGCCGACTACGAGCAGATGGATTTGTTGCCGCAATCTTTGGAAGAGTGGGTACCTGCGGATCATCCGGCGCGCTTCCTGCGGGAGTTTGTGGACGCTCTGGATTTGGCGGAGTTGGGCTTCCGGCCACGGGAGAGTGAGGAAGGCCGCCCGAACTACGCCGCCGATCTGCTGTTGAAGGTGTGGTTATACGGATACCTGGCGCGCATTCGGAGCACGC
>JAIQEZ010000151.1 GCA_020073545.1 Terriglobia bacterium
GAGCCTGGGGGAAGCGCGGGAGACGATTGAGGCTTGGAGGAAGGATTATAACGAGGTTCGGCCCCACACTTCGTTGGGGAATCGGACCCCGCAAGAATTCGCAGGCGCCGGGGCGGCTCTCCCCCCCGAGCCGCCCCGGAGAGAAGAACAAAAGCAAGAAACCACCCTGGAACTCGCATTATGATTGGTACAGGAAACGGGGGCAGGTCACACGCCGTTGAATCGGCGCAGGCTGCGGCGACCACCACCCCCTCAGGGTCTACCCTTTGCGTCCTTTGGTGCTTGTCATCTTGGCGCGTTATGCGGATCAGCGTAACGCCCTCTTCATTTCACAGTCTGTCGACCGGGCGGCTGGTCGGGGAATAGCCCCAACGGCAATCGACGATTCGCGGGTTTACCACCCCCTGGCCCTGTACCATCTGGTGCAGGGCTGGCCCCCTCCTAAAACAGGAGGGGAAATTGTTCATGACGCCTGGCCTCCCGGAAATCCTCGAGCCGGCGACAGGGATGGCTCAATTAGACTGCCGCTCAACCTGCGAGTCAAGCTCGCTGCACTCGCACCAGCAAGCGTAGCGCCGCGACTTATCGGGACGGTTCTGGGGTGGGATTCTTGAACGAACCGCGAACCTACGAATCAAGTCCGCGCTACCTCGCTAATACGCTTCTGGGCGGTGACGGAAGGAGTGGAGGACGACTTCCTCGCCAAAGATGTCGTACCTCAGGCGGTAGTCTCGCCAGCGAATCCGCCACTGTCCATCCCCGGGTTTGAGCCCGGCCAACTTCTTGATGTTGTGTTGCCCAGTCCGGTTATGAGGATCTTCTTGGAGAATGCCCAGCAGTTCCTCCAAGGCTTCCACCAGCACCGCGTTCCCTTTCGAGGCCTTGCGGAACTCTCGTTCAAAAGCAGGGGTCGTGAGAACTCGGAATGAGTCCCCCATGCCTGTGCCTCACCTTCGGGATTTCGCGCCCGCGCGGCGCAGCTCGGCAAGGAACGAAGTGGCATCGCGAGTCTTCCCGTGACGATACTGTTCCTGACTTCTTCGAATCTGTCTCCTGAGTCCGGGGTCCCGCAAATCCAGGTAGTCTTCCATCTCGTCGGCGTTCATGATGCCCGCCACCGGAATTCCGCCCTTCTCCAGGATGAAGTACTCCCGATTCATGTGAACGCGCCGAACCACCTGTCCCAGGTTGATCCGCGCTCTCGTGATCGCTACTCGATGAACGACGCTTCGCATGGCCTCGACTCCCTCTCTCCCTCTGCTAACTGGATTGATCAATTTTGATCAATATTAATTATAACCCTTCTGGCCGGGAACGCAATCTCTTCCCCCACCTGGCAGCCGCCACGAGCAGCAGAGTTTGAAATACCCAAACTGTGCGCTACCCAGTGGCAAATCATAGCAACCACGTTGCCACCGTTGGCAGGAATCCAAGCCACGACACTGTCCAAACCGTGGCCATTGCAATCGAGCGTCGGGTCGGCCAGAATTTAGCCTGACGTACTCATCGTGGTTGCCCCCAACGGCCAAGAAGTTCTTGGCTACGAGCAACCCTTGGAGTGGCAGATGCGAAGAACAATTCTCGTTCTATGTGTGGTTCTGGCATTCAACTTGACTTTGGCAGCCCAGCAGAAGGTGACGATTCAAGTTGATGCCTCGGGACCACGCGAGCCTTTCCGGCATGTGTGGTCTTACTTCGGGTACGACGAGCCCAACTTCACTTACGCCCGGAATGGGGAATTGCTCCTATCCGAGTTGGCGCAATCGAGCCCCACACCCGTTTATATTCGGATGCACAACCTCCTCACATCCGGAGACGATACGCCGGCACTGAAATGGGGCTCGACCAACGCCTACACTGAAGACGCTCAAGGCCGTCCGGTCTACGACTGGACGATCCTCGACCGCATCTTCGACACCCTCCTTCAGGCCAAGGTGAAACCCCTGGTGGAGATTGGCTTCATGCCGGAAGCGCTCTCGACCCATCCTCAACCGTATCGGCACGACTGGCCGAAAGGCAACCTGTGGACCGGATGGGCCTACCCACCCAAGGACTATCAAAAGTGGGGAGAGTTGGTTTACCGATGGGCGAGCCACTGCGTGGAGCGATACGGGAAAGCTGAAGTTCTGTCCTGGTATTGGGAAGTCTGGAACGAACCCGACATCGGTTATTGGCAGGGCACCCCGGAGCAGTACCACCAGCTTTACGACTACGCTGTGGACGCGGTGAAGCGCGCTCTGCCGGGAGCCCGGGTGGGCGGGCCGGACACCACGGGTCCTGCCGACCCGCACGCAGCGGAATTCCTGCGTGCTTTCCTTGAACATTGCGCGCGCGGGATGAATTACGCGACAGGTGGCAGAGGCGCCCCGCTCGATTTCGTATCTTTCCATGCCAAGGGAGACCCCAAAATCGTTGCAGGCCATGTGCGGATGGGAATCGGCCGGCAGTTGCAGTCGATTGACGAGGGGTTCCGTATCGTTCGCTCCTTCCCGGAGTTCAAGGATGCGCCGATCATCTTGGGTGAGTCCGACCCGGAGGGTTGTGCGGCCTGCTCGGCCCGCCAGTATCCTCAGAACGCCTACCGCAACGGGGTGCTCTACCCTTGTTACACCGCTGAGGTCCTCGCGCGCACACTCGAACTGGCCGCGAGACATCGAGCCAACCTCGAAGGAGTAGTGACCTGGGCATTCGAGTTCGAAGATCAGCCCTATTTTTCGGGCTTTCGAACCCTCGCGACCAATGGCCTTGACAAGCCCATACTGGACTTGTTTTACATGCTGGAGTTGATGGGAGCCGAAAAAATCCCGGTGACGAGTACCCAGGCGATTTCGTTACAGCCTGTCTTGAACTCCGGCGTCACGGGCCCGCCGGACGTCAATGCGGTCGTCGCTTCCGGGAGCCGGAACGTATCGGTATTGATATGGAATTACCACGACGACGACGTTCCCGGTCCTGAGGCTAGCGTCGAGTTGCTCATCAAGAACCTGCCCGCTGACGCCACGCGTGTTCAGGTCCGCCATTACCGGATTGATGAGCACCACAGCAACGCTTACACGGCATGGAAGGACTCCGGTTCCCCCCAGCAGCCCACCGCGGAGCAGTACCAGCGGTTGTTGGCCGCCGGCCGGCTTGAGGAACTGGAGCCTGCGGAGAGGACAAATACGAGAAACCGAGAAATACGATGGAGTTTTAATCTGCCCCGCCACGCGGTATCATTGTTAACCGTGACCTGGTAAGTGTTCCAGATGCCTGGGCAGAGGTGGCAAGAGGGGGCAACCCGCTCTTGTGAATGGCAGTCCAAACCAGAGTTCAGGCAGGCACCTAAACCGGTGCGCTCGGCGCCGGGCAGTCGATACCGAGCAGGACAGCCTTTCTGCCTGCCGCCACATCCTGATGGGGCGGGCAGCCTTGCATCAGCAAGGATCCCCACGGCTCTCGGCCGTGCAGTCAAATGGAGAACAAATACCCCCATGTTGAAACAACTATTCGCTATCAGCGCTTTGGCCTACTTGTCGGCCTCCCCTCTGGTGGCTCAGGGCACACAGCAACCTCCGAGACTGGAGGAAGTTACTGCGAATGAGCGCCAGGACCGCGCTCAGAATCAGACTCTGCCGCAGCCTCTGACTCAAGAGGAAGTCCGCGATCTCATCAAGAAGAACAAGAAGGATCTCGACGTCGTGTACAAGGCCCTGGACGAGCGCGGCGTGAACTTTGATCTTGACCGCAAGATCGAGGTGAAAATGCGCAGTGCAGGCGCAGACGACGCTCTGCTGCAGGCCATTTGGAAGGCTGGGCCAACGGGCAGGAACACGAAGGCGGCAACGCTCACCAGTTCCAGCGGCGTGCCCCTCCATGCGAAATACGAAGAGGCCATGGGCTACAAGACCATGGAGAACGAACTGGACCCTGACAAGAGACTCCGCATGGTGGAGGAGTTTGAGCAGAGATTCCCCAACAGCGAGCTGATGTCTATTGTCTACACCCAGGCGGCAAAGGCTTACCGGGAAAAGGGAGACTTGAACAAGCTGGTTGAGTATGGTGAGAAGAGCCTAAAACTAGATCCCAACAATCTATTCAGCCTGCTCATGGTAGCGATCGCCCTTCCCCAGCCACGCATGCTGGAGAGCAACCCGGAACTAACCGCTCGACGGCTTTCGACGGCGAAAGAGTATGCCAACCGAGCCCTCAAGCTCATCGATGGCCTGCCTGCCAAACCCAACGAGACCGACGAACAACTCAAGAAGCGAAAGGACGCTGTGGCTTCGGACGCGCACACCGCCCTGGCCTTGGTTTATATGGACCGGGATGAATCCGCAAAGGCCATCGAGGAGTTCAAGACAGCCATCTCCCTGAGCCAAGCGCCCAACCCTCAGCTCTACTTTCGCCTGGGCGAGGTTTGCGCCAATTCCGGCAAAACCAACGAGGCCCTCGAGGCTTTTGCGAAAGCCTCCGAATTGGGGCGCGGCACCGTGCTGCAACAGTACGCGGATCAGCGGATCGCAGAGCTGAAGAAGAAATAGCTTGATACCCAGAGCCTTGGCTCCGCTGCGGCGCGTGAGAACCTTGGATAGGCGGACACGCCGAGGGCGAATCAGGCTCCTTGAGCGACCGATGAATGGCCGCTTGCCCTCACTGTTGTCACTCGCCTCTCCTGATGGGCAGTCCGGGGCAGTCCTGACCTCGTCACCAGGCACGTCTCGGTAGCCCGGTCTATGCAAGGGGACATCGACGCTGCGTGCAGTCGTAGCTCGAGCGACCTCGCCCTGCCGAGTGATCACCGCCAAGCGTCCCCTCACCGGCACATCATAGCCCCGAGCCAGGCGTTGGGCACGTCTTTGCCGGTGCACATCCCTCTACGTTCTGCAATGCTGGCACCCTCCCCCCCGGACGGCTGCAGGGAGAGGCCCAGCAAACTTAGCCCACCTGAAGAACGAGCGCCTGCAGGGTATGCGCCGGAACAACCTGAACGAACTTGTTCCCTTGGATGGTAAGCTGCTTTAGCGCTGGCGAAGGGATGACCTTCGGCTTTTCCAGGGTGTTTTCATCCCGCACGTTGCCCGAAGTGAGTTCTCGCAGCGTGCCGCCGCGCACCCCAGGGCTATCCAGCCCGGGGATTTGGATCTCCACCTCCATTGGCTCGGTCAAGTGCTGGTTGACCAGAGTCAGGCAAATCTGCTTCTGAGCCTCGCTCAGGGAAGCCGAGGCGCTCAAATAGGCGCGAGTCGTCTCGCCGCTCCCGCCTAGAAAGGCCAGGAACTCACGTGGTAGCTGAGTCAGCGGCTTGACGGTGTAAGTGGGGGAATCAACAACCGTCTTCAATGCCATCGCGTCCATGTGGGGTTGATACAGATCGAAGGCGTGATATGTGGGCGTGAGCGCGAACTTGTCGCCCTTCGTGAACGCGATGCACTGCAGCACGTTGAAGGTCTGGGCGATGTTCGCCATGGAGACAGCCGCGCCATAGGAGTTGAGCGAATTGAAGGTTACCGCGGCCAGAAGCGCATCCCGCAGGGTGTTGCTTTGCCAGAGCCCTTGCGCGCCCGTGCTGGGCACGGGATGCCAGATCCCCCATTCGTCCAAGGCAATCCCGATGCGGTTTTGGGGTGTGGTGTAGTGCTGAATCAAGCCGATGGTCTCCTCGATATTTCTCTCCAGCACGCTGACCCCCGCCAGGGCGCGATAGTACTCCTCATCCGTGAACTCGGTTGCCTGCCCCAGTCCCCCGCGGTAATAATGGTGAACGGAGAGGTGATTCACGCCTCGAACCTGTCCACGGGCGCCTGGGCGCTGGAGCAGAGTCTCGAAAAACTTCTGGTTCCAGTCCGCCCGGAAATCTCCGCAGGCGACGAATTCCACGGTGCCCCGCTCGGCGTAGCGGTTCAGGTAGGTCACGTAGCGAGCGTACTCGCGAGCGTAGCTCTCGGCGTCGTAGTTTCCGCCGCAGCCCCAGTTCTCATTGCCCACCGACCAATAGCGGACGTTGTAAGGCTCGGGATGTCCGTTGGCGGCGCGCAGGGATGTGACGGTGGTGCTTTCCTTGCCGTTGCAGTACTCCAGCCATTCCAGGGCCTCCTGGGGAGAGCCGGAGCCCACGTTGACGCAGAGGTACGGCGCGGCGCCGCTTAACCGGCAGTACTCGAGGAATTCGCCGGTGCCGAAGGCATTAGCCTCGTCACGCCCCCACCAGATGTTCCATGTCCTTGGCCGCTTCTCGCGTGGGCCGATGCCCTCCCGCCAGTGATACTGGTCGGCAAAGCAGCCGCCCGGCCAGCGAATCATCGGCGCGCTGATACGCTTGAGTGCCTCAATGGTGTCCTTGCGCAGGCCGTTCTGGTTCGGGATGGTCGAGCCTTCGCCCACCCACATGGCGTCGTAAATGCAGCTCCCCAAGTGTTCGGTGAAGTGGCCATAGATGTTGCGGTTGATCTTCCCCACCCGGTCGCCCCAAATCACGTCAAGGCGGGCGCGCGTCGATTCGGGACCAGGTGCCGGCACGGCGAGCGATGGATGGCTTCCCGCCTTCATCGTCAAAGCGCCCAGCGCCGCAAGACTGCTGTTACGAAGGAATCGTCTGCGATTCATCTTGTCCTCCAGTGTGACATGCGTTCGGCAAAGCTGGTGCCGTTCCAACTTTTTCCGACTGATTCGCGTAAGCTCCGCAACGTGTTGATGACGTGCCACTCAGAAGCGAAATACATAGCCTCAAGTTGGAACGGCACTAGTGTTTACTCCATTCCCAGACGAGTGTCCACCGTTTTCAACGCATTGAGGCTGACGATCAGCGGCCCTTGGGTGCGACCGGTGAGAAGACGTGTAGCGGCGTCTATAACGGCGTCGGCTTTGTCAAGGGACACGACAACCCCGGCGAGCCGGGAGCGGGGTCAAGGGCGGTCCGACGGTTTTGGTCGGACCGTTCATCGCAGACCCTTGACGCCACGACCGGCTCGCGCAAACTCAGAGTTAGGGCGAAGCCCGGGAGCTTTTTCCAGGGCTTCGTCCTTAGAGGATTCTCTTCGGCTGGTCCCGACCAAGGCTCGCCTCCTGAATCCTGCGGTGGAACGCCGATTCCACCACTCATCTATGCGGTCCCGCTGGGCGGGACCATGATTCCTCATTCAAACTCCCCGCCGCGTGCGGGGAGGCCCGGCGCCCAATCAATTTCCCGATCCCGCCCGGAGCGGGACCACGCCGCTACTCGGGCTGCCGGACATGCGAACCAGCTGCGCGTAGTCGATCTGCTGGCGCAGCATCCAGTACAACCGGACGGCCAAGCGGCGGGCGATGGCGATTTTCGCCACCCCGCTGGCGCGTCGAAACTTCAGTCGTTGATAAGCGCGGCGCAACTCGGGATCCCAGCGCGCCGCCGTCTGCGCCGCTTCCACCAGCAGCCAGCGCAGCATCGAGTTGCCTTGCTTGCTGATCGACCCCAGGCGCTGACGTCCGCCGCTGGAGTGCTCGCGCGGGTTCAAGCCCAGGTAGCTGACCACTTGCTTCGAGTGCGGGAAGCGTTCCACCGGACCCAGGGTGAGGACGAAGCCCAGACCTACCACCGCGCCCACGCCCGGATGCGTCCGCAGCAGCGCCACAGCGGGCCGAGCTTGGGCGGCCTGCTCCACCGCCTGGTCCAGGTCGCTTACCGAAGCATTCAACTGGTCCAGCCAGGCCAGCAGCTCCTGCCGGCGTCGACTCGCCCAGGGCAAGAGCGGAAGGCGGTCGAGTTCGGCGCGCCCGCGCGCGCTCCACAGCTTGCGCTTCCGGCACACCCCCTGGCTCATCGCCAGAGCGTGCAGTTGGTTCTTCACCGCGGTGCGCGTGCGCACCAGTTTGTCGCGATGCACCAGCAACTGGCGCAGATCGCGCTCCGCTACCGAGGGCACCCAGATGCGGGGAAAACGCCCCGTGCGCAGCAGGTCGAGCAGGTGCTCAGCATCGCGGGTGTCCGTCTTCTGCGCGCGGACCGCCTGCGCTCGCACCTGCGCCGCGTCCCCCACCCACAGCTCGTGCCCGCACTCGGCCAGGCAGCGCTCGAACCACAGCGCCGGAAACGTCGCTTCGATGCCGACTGAGGGTCACGGACAGGTGCCGGGTCAAGTCCACCTGATCGCTGAGCGCCTGCACATGCCCGCTGAACTGCACCTGGCACGTGGCATTGCGGGCGGAGAAGTCCACCTCGGCGTCTTTCAGATTGCGGAAGAAGATGCCGAGGTTGAAGGCGAGCATGGGGTTCGCGCAGGCTGCGGGTGGCGCCAGGGGCCGGGCGGCTGGGGCGCGGGTCGTCAGGAGTGCTGGATCGCCACGGGCGTGGATTCAAAGCGCGGGATAGCGGCGCGAGGCGGGACGGACGGCGCCAAGGGCCGTTGCCGGGCAAGCTGAACCATGCGCACGCCCGTCACCGGCCGGGGGAGCAGGGAAGGTCGCCGACTGCCGGGATGCTGCTCGGCGGGACGCTGGGGCGAATCCGGCCGGGACAATTCCTCGGGCAGGGTCGGGCGCTTGCCGTCCCCGGGGAAGGCGCGCACGCGCCGGCGGTAGTAGTCCAGTCCGGTCTCGCCCAGGCCCCGGCCCTGCCGGGCCAGCTGGAGCGCCTTCTCCGCGGCGGCATGGGCGTTGCTCGCCTGGCCGGTGCGGCTGTAGGCCTCCGCGAGCGTATCCCAGATGAAGGCCATCTCCCGCGCCCCGGCCGCCCGCTTGGCCAGCGCCAGGCCCTCCTGCGCCGCTGCCGGGTCGGTCGTCGGCCGCGTCACCAGCAGCCAGGCGAGGTTGTTCTGGGTCTGCGGGTCCTCCGGCGCAACGGACAGGATGAGGCGGAAGTACTTCTCCGCGCGCGCCAGGTCCTGCCGCTCGTAGGCCAGCGTCGCCAGCGCCTGCAGCCCGGGAAGGTCCGTGCGGGCCAGGGGGCGCTTGCCCGCTTCCGCCTCCGCGACGCGCCGCTCCCAGTACCCCTGCGCCGCCTGGGCCACCAGCGGCGACGCGCTCATCACCCCTTGCAGCGATATGCCCAGCAGCAGCAGCGCCACCCACAGCGCCTTGTGCCGGTTGACCTTGCGCACATGCTCCGCGAGGCGCGCGGGATTGGCCTGCACCTGCGCGAGGTAGCCGATGCGGTGGCTGATGCCGTGGTGGTGCCAGTTGTTGAGCTCGGTGGGGATGCCATTGAGCTTGGCGACCTTGCTCAGCGCGCCCTGGAACGCGTCCAGGCCCTGGCGCTCGTAGGCGTGGCCGTCGGCTTGGCGCTCGAAATGGCGGCTGAGGGCGCCGAAGCCGAAACGCAGGGCGAAGAGCAGCGCGGCCAGCTCTCCCAGCAGGACGATCCAGCCCGGCACGGGGTCCGCCAGCAGCAGTCCGGCGAGCTGGATGCCCTGGGAAACACCCTGCACCAGCAGGATGCACGCCAGCAGGGCGCACACGTAGTACATCGGATGGCGGAAGCGAAGATGGGCCGCCTCATGGGCCGCCACGCTGCGCATCTCCGCCGGGGTAAGCGCCGCGGCGAGGATGTTGCCGAACAGCAAGTAGCGGAAGCCGGGCAGTACCCCGATCACGCCCGCGGTGACTACCCCGGTCATCTGTTCCGGCCAGCCGAGCACGGCGGCCACCTTTACGCCGTTGGCGGCCAACTCATCGCGAATGGCCGCATCGGCTTCCTGGCGCAGCAGCGGCTTCAGCCCCCAGCACCAGCGGATCAGCACGGGCATCAGGATCAGCAGCGCCAGGAGCGTGAATACGGCGCTCAACGCCAGGGCCACCAACGGCCGCAGGGCGTCCATGGCGGCGCCCATGCGCGGCGCCAGCAGGCTTGCGATTAAGCCCTCGATTCCCCCCTCGAGCCCGGCCGAGGCGAGCATGCCCAGCGCCACCAGCGCCAGGAACGGCACGGGCAGCATCAGCACCCGCCAAAAGCCAGGTTCCCGGCCCACCGCCATGGAGATGGGACCGGCGGAAGGGTGCGCGGCGGCATCCCGGAAGTGCGGGGGATGCAGCGTAAGCGTGTCGGCCAGCCAATAATTGACCAGCAGGGCGGTCAGCACCGCCTCGTCCGTGGCCTGGGCCAGTGCCGGCCAGCCCAGCACTTCGGCCCAGCGGGTGAGGACGGTCGTGAACAGCGCTTGCAGCTCAGGCACCAGGGGCGTCAGGCCTCCCACGCCCAGCCACAGGAACAGGGTCAGCCAGCGCCGCCGCGTCGGCCGGAGCGCCAGGCGCGGGCCGACCCAGGCCGCGGGCAGCAGGCCCACCAGCCAGCCCATCAGCAGGGGCACCAGCAAGGCCAACGACACCTGAACGGAGAGGGGCAAGCCGACGGCGGCAGGCATGGGCTCGGGCTGCAGCAGCAGCAGCGAGGCCCCCGCCAGGGCGAAGATATAAGGCAGGAACGGCAAGAACATGCGTGCGTCCGTATGAAGACTTGATCGCCTGCGAAATGACCGCCGCGCCGAGCTACGGCGCCCGTGCGGCCACGCACCCCGCGGGGGGCATCAGTAATTGTACCCGATCCCGAACAGCGCGCGCGCCGCCGAAGCCACGGGTCCCGGGCCGAAATACGACGACTGGGCGAGCTTCGCGCCCACGAACCAGGTCTTGCCGAGCCGTATACCGGTCCCCACCTGCACCGGAACGAACACTTCAAGCCGGTGCTTGAAG
>JAIQEZ010000152.1 GCA_020073545.1 Terriglobia bacterium
TCTGTGGTTCTAACCTCGGCCCGTAATCCGGGTCAGGGACATGGCTAGGCGGGTAGTTTGACTGGGGCGGTCGCCTCCTAAATTGTAACGGAGGCGCTCCATGCTTGGCTCAGGCTGTTTGGAAATCAGCCGTCGAGTGCAAGGGCATAAGCCAGGCTGACTGCGAGACCAACAAGTCAAGCAGACACGAAAGTGGGACCTAGTGATCCGGTGGTTCTGCATGGAAGGGCCATCGCTCAACGGATAAAAGGTACGCCGGGGATAACAGGCTGATCGCTGCCAAGAGTTCACATCGACGCAGCGGTTTGGCACCTCGATGTCGGCTCATCGCATCCTGGAGCTGTAGAAGGTTCCAAGGGTTGGGCTGTTCGCCCATTAAAGCGGTACGTGAGCTGGGTTCAGAACGTCGCGAGACAGTTCGGTCCCTATCTGGTGTGGGCGTAGGAGATTTGAGGGGGGTTGTCCTTAGTACGAGAGGACCGGGATGAACAGACCTCTTGTGTACCAGCTGTCACGCCCGTGGCACGGCTGGGTAGCGAAGTCTGGAAGTGATAACCGCTGAAAGCATCTAAGCGGGAAGCACGCCCCAAGATTTGATCTCCCAAGGGCGCGCGTTCGCGTGCTACACGAACGCAACCCCTATGAAGGGCCGTCGAAGACTACGACGTCTATAGGCCAGGTGTGTAAGCGTGGTAACACGTTTAGCTGACTGGTCCTAATCGCCCGTTCGGCTTGACCATAATTTCTGCTCAATGCATCAACAGAAGTCGTCAGTCCTCAGTCTTTAGTTCTCAGTTAGTGCCGGGCTTGGCTCTTAACTGACAACTGATAACTGAAAACTGGTGAACGCCTTTCAGAGACGCCACACTATTCAAAAAGCAGGGGCCAGGTGTTAGGTTCCAGGTGCCAGTAGGGACATTTCCACGACCCCTGACACCTGAAACCCGGCACCTGACACCTGCTCTTAGAATTTTCCGGCGGCCATACCGGAGGGGACACACCCGTTCCCATCTCGAACACGGTAGTTAAGCCCTCCAGGGCCCATGGTACTGCGCGGGAGACTGCGTGGGAGAGTCGGTCGTCGCCGGGATTAAAAATGAAAAGGCCCGCCCTCGTGGCGGGCCTTTTTCATTTTCCTCTCGCGCACGCTGCCTCGCCGACGGGCGCCGGCCCCGATTCCTTTTATCGGGGTCGCGAGTCTCTGGACGAGCCCCGGTGCTCGTCCCGGCTCGGGCCGGGGCACCGTGGGCCGCGATAGTGAACGCAGGGGCTAGGGGTTGGGGAAAGACAGAAACCTGGACCTGACTTCGGTCCTCGCGAATCAAAGGCTCGGTTGCACATTGCGGCCGAGCCTTTTTGCCTTTCGCTGCAAGTTATGCGGAGATATTCACCTCTGGAGGGAGCCATGTTAGCCTTTGACGCCAAGCGAGTAAGTCACGAATACACGCAGACGAACGATGCGCCGCCGGAAAAGGTATTCCCATTGCTCTGCCCGGTGCGGGAAGCGGAGTGGGTGCCCGGATGGCAATACCGCCTGATCTACTCAGAATCGGGTCGGGCCGAGGATGGGTGCGTGGTCGCTACGCCGAACGACGCTGGCGCGGAGATGGTCTGGATGGTAACGCACTACGATCCCGCGGCGTTCACGATTGCCTTTGCCTGGATCGAGCCCGGCATGATCGCAACGCAGCTTAGGATCTCGCTTGTTCCCGCTCCTGGCGGCAAGACGAGGGCGCGCATTCGCTATCTTTACACCGGACTCTCGCCTGTCGGGAACGCCGTGCTCGACCGTTATACACCGGAGTGGTTCCGGAACAAGATGCAGGGGTGGGAAACGGCGATAAATCACTTCCTGCACACCCGCAAGTTGGTGCAAGCGTCAGCGTGGGAATGAGCTGGGTAGGGGAGGGCTTGGCCCTCCCGGTCTTCCTCCTGCGGCGGGAGCGCGAAGCGCTCACGGAACCGCGGTCGAGTCGAACAACCAATTAAACGGGACTAAAGGACTGCAAAGAAGTCCAGGGCACTCACCGAACCGAGCTGTGGTTACTTGTTGACATTATGTCCGAGCCGGGGTATATACTTCCGTCTCCGGAAAGCCCAAAACGCTGATCCCGGTACATCTCAAGCTTCAGGAGGCGGCTGACTATGCTCGGTGAGCTGACTTGCGAATTGCGCGGGAAGCGGACGGCAAGGCGGGTGCTTTCGACGGATGGGGGTGGATTTAAGGTGGAGGTATCGTTCGAAGACAGCGGGAAGCTGCTGGGGGTCGAAGCGAACGACATCGGAACGTATTCGTCGGTGTCGAGGCCCGACGGCAGTTTGTACGGAGAAGGCCAAGGGGTGCTCCTGATGCCGGATGGAGGGATGGCTACCTGGAAGGGCCAGGGCGTCGGAAAGTTCCTGGCTGGTGGCGCCGTCAGCTATCGGGGCGCCCTCTATTACAGCACGGCGACTCCCAAGCTGGCGCGGCTGAACTCCCTCGCCGGCGTGTTCGAGTTCGAAGTGGACGCGAACGGAAGCACCCACTCCAAAATCTGGGAGTGGAAGTGAACAAACTTGTGCCAGGGGATTTGCAGGGTGGCGCATCCCGATAACGAACATCGGGACAGGTACATCGCTTCTTGATGTCTGCGCGCCGCCCGGCGCCATGCAGGTTGCCGCCCCCACGGTTGATCCGGACGGGGAAGCAACCATGGCTTCCCCCCTGACACTTGTCTTTGCGCGTTTGCATTGCCGGTGCGACGTGCACATACTTGCGTTGATCTCACGGGCTGAGAATCGAAACACATTATGGGGAGTTGCTGTGTAACCCTGCGGCTCGTTTCAGGGGCAATCACCAGCCGCAGACTTGCACAGCAAGAATCTATCTTGCCCTGGTAGAAAGCTGTACATCCCTTCCGAGGAGGAAACGAACATGCCCACTTACGTTGTGCTTTTGCGTCACACCCAGAAAGGTATGGAAACCATCAAAGACGGTCCGGCGCGTTTGGAGGCGGCGAAGAAGATCTTTGCGGCGGCCGGGGCGAGCCTGAAGGCCCCCTACATGACCCTGGGACGGTACGATGCCGTAGCCATCGTCGAGGCCCCGGACGATGCGACCCTCGCCAAGCTGGCCCTGGCGGGAGGCTCGCAAGGGTATCTCCGCACCGAAACCCTGCGTGCCTTCACGGAAGACGAGATGCGCAAGATCATTGCCTCTCTGCCCTGAGCCAGCGGCGCAAGATTCGGCCGGCGACGTGTGCGCTTGAACCGGGCAAGGGGCGGGTTCTGATTTGCCCATCACTCCGAGATGGGTTCGTTGCCGAGGGGCGCAGACCCTCAGGCCTGCGGCCTCTGACGGTCTCCTGGGTTGCAGCGGGAGAGAATTCCAAACACAGGGGGGGATCACATGCCTGGACAATACGATCTGATTATCGTGGGCGGAGGGCTGGGAGGGTCGGCTCTCGCCAAGTGCATGGCAGAGCACGGCGCCCGGGTACTGGTTCTCGAGCGCGACCAACAGTTCAAGGACCGGGTGCGTGGCGAGTTCGTGACCCCCTGGGGTGTTGCCGAGGCGAACAAGCTGGGCATTGGCGGCCTGCTGCGCGAGCGTGTGGCCCACCAAGTCCCCTGGGTGGATTTCCACTCGGAGACGTTTTTGATGGCGCATCGCGACGCCGTTGCTACCACGCCCCACAGGCTCCCCTGCTTTGCGTTCTACCACCCCAGCATGCAGGAGGTGTTGCTGGACGCGGCCGCGAAGGCTGGGGCGCACGTGCGACGCGGCGTCAGCGTCAAGGATGTTCAGGCGGGTGCGCCGGCTACTGTGGTGGCGGGAGAGAACGGGGGCGCTGAAAAGTTCCAGGCGCGGCTGGTGGTCGCGGCCGACGGGCGGTCTTCCGCCGTGCGTGCCTCGGCGGGCTTCAAAGTTCAGCGTGACCCCGAAGACATGTTGGTGGCCGGAGTTCTGCTGGACGGCATGAAGGCGGCGGAGGACACCGGCCAGATCGTCATTAATTCCCGCCTGGGGCAGGTGGCCGTCGTGTTCCCGCAAGGCAGAGGACGCGCCCGCGCCTACCTCTGCTATCACACGGGCACCCAGCCTCGGCACCAGGGCGCAACGGATGTCCCGAGGTTTATCGAAGACTGCAAAAAGACCGGTGTAAACGCGGGGCTCTATGCGGGCGCGAAACCCGCCGGGCCCCTCGCCACCTTCGACGGCGCGGAAGTCTGGGTCGAGCATCCCTACCGGGACGGCGTGGCCCTGATCGGAGACGCCGCGGCCGCGAGCGACCCCACCTGGGGTCAGGGCTTGTCGCTGACTCTTCGCGACGCTCGCGTGTTGCGCGATCACCTTCTCGCCACGGAAGATTGGAATGCCGCTGGGCATGCCTACGCCCGCGAGCACGACTACCACGCCGACGTGATCCACAAGACCAACCAATGGTACACGCAGCTCTATCTGGAAACGGGACCCGAGGCGGTCGCCCGGCGGACACGAGCGCTGCCCTTAATTGCCCAGGATCCCACCCGCCAACCGGACGGGCTCTTCGCCGGACCAGACGTACCGGTAGACGACACAACAAGGAGACGGTTCTTCGGAGAAGCTTGAGTTCGGAGCACGGAGTTGTTTCTCCTTCACCGGGGCTCATAAGCCACGGAAAGTGAAAAGCCGACGGGTCGAGCCCTCGAACCGTCGGAAGATCGGGTCATCGGTACACTGACTCACTGATCCAGTGATTCGCTGACTCACTGGTTCACTGACTCACTGCTCCAGTGTTTCACTGATTCACTGATCCAGTGATTCGCTGACTCACTGGTTCACTGACTCACTGCTCCAGTGTTTCACTGATTCACTGGTTCACTGATTCAGTGATTCAGTTCCCTGTCACTCGTCACTGGTCACTGACCACTGTTCTCAGCGTCACTCGTCACTGCTCATCCAGCCCCCAACACCTAGCCTCTGTGGTTTTAGCTCTTGCAACGCCCTCCAAGTAGATGTATACGGGAGTTGTAACGCGGGGGTAACGCGCGCTGGCCGCAGACGTCGCGAAGAGCGGTACGCATTCGCCACTCGCCGGTCCGGGGGCTATGGCCGCCTATAAAGCCCGGGAGGATTTCCCGACATGACACCCATCGGAGCGAAAGACGCCGAACCCGCACACCCTGTGGAGCCTTGGGCCAAGGGAATTTCCGCCCTGTTTGCCGCTGCGGTTAGTGCTGCTGCATTTTGCAGCCAGCTGCCCCTCCTCACAGGACCAGGGGCCACGCTGGTCGGGTTTACTCTGTCGCTGTACCTTGTATTCCTGGGGTGGTCTGAGCGGAGGAACCAACACACCTTTATTCGTGCCCTCGCCTGGGTTTTTCTCGTCATAGGCCCTGTGGCGGTAGCCTACTTCGGCTGTGTGACCCTAACCATTGGATTCGGTGAATCGCCACGTGCTATTGGGCACATTGTTGCAACAACAACTGACAGCACGAAGCTTGCCTCGTTTGGTCAGCCAGACGAATTAACGGGCGAATACGCAATGAAGATTAGCCGACGCGTTGATACAGCGAAGGCTGTATTTGCGGTGGCAGACAATGATCGCGCGCGTGTCCGAAACATTATTGTAAAGCCCCTTCTCCAGGCGTCCCTGCAGATCGCCAAGGAAGTGAGAGAAGACTCAAGGGAGGACGCCGTTCTGGTGTCTCTGCCTACACCCGGCACTGAAATGAATATGCATATAACCGCTACTCTCCAAACGGGCAGCCCGAGAGATCCCGTCTCGGTCATTGTATCCTACGAATTCGCAAGGAAGGACTTGGTGTGGAGGGCTAAGAGATGGATTTTTGCAAAGTATCAGTAATTTCGCTAATAGTCGCCTCCTTCCTAAGCTTCGGACCGCGCGGTGCTGAGGCAGAGGATGGAAATGCTATCGGGGGAAGTGCTCGATCTGCGGACACCGACGCTCCCCTGGAGGACGTGGATGTAAGTGTCGTCAAGCAGGCCGGTGTACGAGATCAGACTCGGGCTCCCGACGGACTTTACACACTCAAGGTCCCGGCTTCTCTTAAAGCGTTCGACCTTTTGTACAAGAAAGCCGGCTATCTAGATTCCTATGATCCGGAGGTCCTGAACGACAAACAGCAGCAGAAGCGCCCCATCGCTAGGATGACGCCCGTGTCTTCGATTTCTAAGCTCGGCTCGAACATTTTGGTAAAGCTTGTGAACGATGCAATCGCCGCCATGAAGCGAGGTGCGGCGATGAGGGCCGACTCTCTCACCGAGTCGGGCGCGGCGAACTTAAAAGTGCTGGAAAAGAATCTTCCTCCGAGGCCTGAGTTGTTGGGCTTGAAAGAACGCATTCGAGAAGCACTCCAAACGGAGGCGTGAGATTATCCGGCGGCTGGCGCAGACAGCCTGGTGTGATGTCTACCAGTGTTCGCAAGCCCATGAGTCACCGCGCACGCTTGCGCAACAGCGACACCGTTGATGGCTAGATCGCAGACATGCCAGAGCGCAGCATGTCTGCGCCACCTCCGGTTCACACGATGGTCGCAGACCCCAAGGGTCTGCGCCAGCCACGTAGGGGTAACGCGCGCACGCCGCGCTTCGCGCAGACGTCCGCACGTACGGTAAGCGGCACGATATCTGATCCGCCCGCCGACCCTCTAAGCCTGTTGACACGCGCGACCTAATGATTTACAATGGCGCTAGCGCTTTTGATTTGGAACGCAACCTCGGTACTCCTCGGTGGAATCAGATGGCAAAAACGCCGGAAAAACTATTGCTCGACAAAATCGACAGAATCTTCCGTGTAATTGCGGTCACGGCCACAAAGGGACTAAAGCGACGGGAGCAAATCAGCCTCCTGAATCAAGCCGGCCTTCAACCCAAGGACATCGCTGAACTGCTAGGAACTAGCAGCAATACCGTTAGGGTGGAGTTAGTAGCCTTGCGCAAGAAGCATAGGGGCAGGAAGGGTCGGATACGTGGAAAAGGAGCTGAAGAGAACTAACGCAACGCCATGGAGTCATTTTATGCGTGCAAAACCCGAGAGAACATTGAAGGATCCTATGCTCGAGGCCCTCAAAGATCTCCTGATTACCGAGCTAGCAAAAGCGGGGGTCGCTCAGAGCAACATCCGCAAGATCGTGAGTTGCGACATGTGGCGTGTTAGCCGGATTGCACGTTTCTTCAAGAAAAAAAAGGGAAAGCCGCCTCGTGAGGCTTGAACAAAATGGCGAAAGTGCACCACGATCTGCAACTTCTTAAGAGGCTGGCGATAGAAACTGGCAAGCCAGCACAGTATCTTCGGGAACAAGCGAGCCGCAAAGCGGGGCGTCTAGGTATTTCCTCGGCAGCAGCCCTCGTGCTTTGGGCCAAGGAGGAGGGTGTCAGCATCACACGGGCGCTGAATAAGTTACCGCCGGATGTCAGAACAGAGGTGCGCAGCGCCCAGGGGGCCCAAGGTCAAGTGCCACCGCGCAGACAAGCTGCCGCAGGCATGCCTCGCGCACGAGCCGAGAAAGCCGAGCCCATTTCCTCTGCGACGATCGGCGCCCTCTTGCAGGACCCGCAACTCCACGATCGCTGCAAGGACCTGCTGCTTGCCAAAAAACATTTTGACCGGGCAATCCGCGAAGCGACTACGATCCTCGATGACCGCCTCAAGACCAAATCTGGGATCAAGAACATGAACCCGGTAAATCTCGTCGGGAAAGTTCTCACTCCGGACCCACAAAAGGCCGTTATCGTAGTGAGCACTAACGCCGACGAACAGGAGGGTTTTCACGCGATCTGCAAAGGGGTAATGCTTGCTTTTCGAAACAAGGCGCACCACGCGCTTAGCGACAAGTTCACGAGGGAAGGCGCGCTCAAATTCTGCGGGTTCACCGACACCCTCCTGGCGGCCATCGAGCAAGCGGATTTGCATCTTGAGCGGGTATGACGTCTGTCGAGGAGGGCACGTGGCCAACGAAAAAATAACGCGCGAAAAAGGCGAAAGACCTTCGAAAGAGATAAGGCAGATTCGGAATCTGCTCATTTTACTCGCCCTTAAGGCCGGGGCTACGTCACATGAGGTTGATTACGCCACCGGCATGGGCGCTCCCAACATCAGGGCGATGTTCCCAATAAAGGGGAAGAAGCGGCGGGCTAAGTAGCCGGGAGTTACGGTCGCTACCGTTCCTGACCGCGGGCTTTTGGGGTAGCGTAGACGAACCGACAACTACAAACGAGGCGCGGAAAGCATGCCAAGCGAGATCAGGATCATGGGCCAAAAGGCGAAGACGGGCGAGAGAATGACGAGGGGCAAGGGCTGGAGGCTTGCAACAGTAAAGGGGCAGAGGCGAGTCTTCGTTGGCACATTGCTTCAAACCATCAACTTCGGAAAGAAGCGTCTCGCAATCTTCAGCGTGCCGAAGTAGGGAGCCGCGGGTGGCGCATCTCTAAGGTTGGCGGCTCCGCGGGCTGGCGCAGAGCGAAGCTCTGCGGCCAACGGACAAGACTGAAATCAGGCGAGCCGATCCATACCCAGAACCGACGAATCATTGAGGTAGTAGAACCGGAAGCTCGACCACGGCCATTGCTCGGGCGAAGACACCAAGCCAAGGTTCACCGGATTCCCGCTGAAGCGCAGAGCTGCGCTCTGCGCCAGCCGGTGCACGCGGCCCCGCGTTCGCCATTTACTTTCCCGGCATAACCTGAAAGAATTTCGCCAAGCAAGTTCGAATCCCCCGCGAGGTTTCGCCATGGCCAACCCAGAACACCTCAAGATCCTCAAGCAAGGGGTAGAGACGTGGAACCCATGGAGGAGGGTTCACCCCAATATAGTGCCTGACCTCGGCGAGGCGAACCTCAGGGGGGCGAACCTTGACGGGGCGGACCTCACGGGGGCACACCTGAGGGGGGCGAGCCTCATGGAAACGGACCTCAGCAGGGCGAAACTCGGTGGGGCCGGGTTTGAGGGGTGAGCGCAGAAGAGGGGGAACGCCGACAACGAAGACGAGGGTGCTGAGGATGATGGTGATGACGATGATGATGACGACGACGGCGCTAGGAAGCAGATGCGGAGATTAGGAGCTATAATGTCCGCATAGTATGCGGAGAATAGCTATGTATATGCATGAGAAGCCAGAATGGCCGCAACTTCACTGGAACAGTGAGACGTTGGCCGCCGTGTTGGCGGATGTCCGCCACCGTCAGGGTCGCCTCCTGGGCCAAATGGAGGCGCTTGGGTTCGGCCTGCGGCAGGAGGCGGTCCTGCGGACGCTGACAGAGGATGTGGTCAAGTCGAGCGAGATCGAAGGGGAAAAACTGGACGCCGACGCTGTCCGCTCGTCGATTGCCCGCCGCCTGGGGATGGATGCGGGTGGGCTGAAGACGGCAGCAGATCGAGATGTCGAGGGCGTCGTGGAAATGATGCTGGACGCGACCCGGAACTTTGACAAGCCCTTGACGGAGGAGAGGCTGTTCGGCTGGCACGCCAGTTTGTTCCCGACAGGGCGGAGCGGGATGCGGCGCATACGGGTCGGGATGTGGCGTGACGACAGGGACGGTCCGATGCAGGTGGTGTCCGGGCCGGTTGGGCGGGAGCGCGTCCATTTCGAGGCGCCAGCCGCCGCAAGGCTTGAGCAGGAGATGGCGAGTTTTCTCGAATGGTTCAACAGTGGGGCAAAGGTTGATCCGGTGCTCAAGGCGGGCATGGCGCATTTGTGGTTCGTGACGATTCACCCGTTCGATGATAGTAACGGGCGCATCGCGCGCGCCATAGCCGATCTGTGCCTGGCGCGGTCAGAACACAGTGCCCAGCGCTTCTATAGCATGTCGGCGCAGATACGGGAGGAGCGCAACGCCTATTACGACATTCTGGAAGGGACGCAGAAAGACGGGACAGATATAACGCCGTGGCAGGCTTGGTTCCTGGGCTGTCTCGGCCGCGCGATCGGCGGTGCCGAGACGCTGCTCAGAAGCGTGCTGGCGAAGGCGCGGTTCTGGGAGAGTGTTGGGCAGCCTCCTGTGAACGAGCGCCAGCGTCTGGTTCTTAACAAGCTGCTCGACGGGTTCGACGGCAAGCTGACGACGACAAAATGGGCGAAGCTTACGGACTCGTCTCAGGACACGGCGTACCGCGACATTCTGGAGCTCATCGAACGGGGCATACTCGTGCGCAGCGCGGAAGGCGGACGCAGTACGAGCTACGTTCTTGCGCAGGTTTCACAGCCTCCGGAAGTTGATAAGACTGAGCGGGCGAGCAAAAAGCGTAGGGACGGTGGATGACATGACGCTCGATGACGCGGAAAGGATCTGTGCTCATTCGGACTCTTGATTTGTAGATGTTAAGAAAAGAAACCTTTAGTATAAGGAAGCGCCGGCTGGCGCAGAGCGCAGCTCTGCGGCCAACGGACAAGACTGAAATCAGGCGAGCCGATCCATACTCAGAACCGACGAATCATTGAGGTAGTAGAACCGGAAGCTCGATCACGGCCATTGCTCGGGCGAAGCCACCAAGCCGCACTTTACTGGATTCCCGTGCATGTAATTCAGCTTCTCCAGCCGCTTCTTCTC
>JAIQEZ010000153.1 GCA_020073545.1 Terriglobia bacterium
GGCGCAAGGGGTTGACCAGGCGGACGAGCTGGCCGGGAGACAAGGGACGAGTACTGTAGATTCGAGCCCCATCGCGGTTCAGGCTTGTGGTGTGTACGGGGATCTCAAAAGGAAATCCAGCATTATCCGAGCCTTTCATGCGCAGGGGAATGGTGAGTTGAACCCGGTCGGACCTGCGTCGGTTAGATTCACTCATGAGAGGAACATCCTTCCTCATCGGGTGATGAGCGTTACGTCAATCTTCGCTCGATTCGCTCAAGACATCAACACGCTGGGCCAGCAGAAAGATGGGCGGGCAGTGAGCCTGGTTCAGACTTGGATGAAGCCGCCGGGGGGCGTGATGGCGGAGGAGATTGCTAAGGGGTGAGGGAATGTGCTAGAAGCTGGTAGTGCCCCCTGCGGGTGAGCGAATGATCATGAGGACCCTGAGTAAAGGGCCTAAGAATCAACGCAAGGAAGCGGCGAGGTATATCGCCATGGTATCCATTCTTGCATGGCTCCTGTGCATTTCTGCTTGTTCGGGTGCCGTAAGTCCCGATGCTTCCTCTGGTGGTGGAATTCCCGCAACTCTATTTGGGATGCACCTCATCAACAAATCTATTTGGCCTACGGTTTCGATCGGTGCTCTTGGCAAAGGAACGCAAACTCTTTGGCCCTACGTTGAGAAGACCAGGGGAGTTTTCGACTGGAGCAATCTAGACGCTTGGGTCAACGAAGCACAAAGTATGGGGGTGAGTTACTTCTTTAGCCCTGAGAAGGTTCCACCCTGGGCAGCAGCAGACCCGAGCAGTTGTGCGCCGACTTACGCAGGGTCCTCTGTCATAGGTTGCACCTCTATGGTGACTAACATCCAGGACTGGGATAACTACGTGACGGCATTAGTTACCAGGTACAAAGGCAGAATTCAAATTTATGAACTTTGGAACGAGCCCAATGGGTACTTCACTGGCACGATGGCTGACCTCGTGACATTAACGACCCACATGTATAAGACTATCCGTTCCATCGATCCAGCAGCCATCATCCTTTCCCCTTCGCCTTCCGCTATGGGTTCGTACATAGACGATTATTTCGCTGCCGGAGGGCCGACCGGGGTGGACGGCATCAGCTTCCACGCTTACGATGCAACTCCTGAAAAAGCGATCGACTATGTGAATAACATCAAGCAGATTGCGGCTAAGTACGGTCTCGCTTCAAAGCCTCTCTGGAATACCGAGGGTTCGTGGGGAACCGCCAGCCTGACCTCGGATACCCAGGTTGCTGCCGTTGCCCGTTTTTACTTACTGCAATGCTCTAATGGGGTCTCGCGGTTCTACTGGTATGCGTGGGATGGTGGCACATGGGGGCCTCTCTGGGATGCTCCTAACGGGCCTCATCCAGCCGCCCTGGCCTACCAGCAAGTCTACGATTGGATGGTCGGAGCTAGGATGACCACACCCTGCTCCGTTGATACCACATCCACTTGGACTTGTGGCCTGAGTCGCCCAGGGGGTTATCAGGCGCAGGCGATATGGAATACCACCTCCACTTTGTCCTACACCCCTCCCTCAAACTTCACTAGATACTCGGATTTGGCTGGCCATGCATTCCCAATTACCGGTGGCTCCGTCGTGATTGGACCCAAGCCAATACTGCTAGAAACCTCGGCCCGCTGACAGCAATCAATGAGGTGTTGTGACATGGAGTTCTGGCACTGCCAGGTCAAGACATCCACCGTCCGCTGACCTCGGCATTCCAGGCCCGATTACTCGAAATGACGGACATCCAGAACCTTCCGCTACCTGCAAATCAGTCGCTTCGGTACCGCCAGCGCCGTGGCACGGATTTGCCGCCATATGTAAAAGCCGGGATGACCTTCGGCAATGTGCCGGAAGGCCTGAATAGAAAAGTGCCGTCGAACGTTGACGCGGTTAACGCTCCCCGGCAGGGCCATGGTAGCAGGTGAGTTCATCCATTCATTGCACGTTCCGACCAAGGTATAGCCGCACTCAAAGGCTAATTTCATGACGCGGGCATTGACGAAGCCGCCGGGAGCCGCCATGTAGCGGACCTCTTCGCCGATCACATCTTCAAGCCAGCGCTTACTTTCCGCAAGCTCAGCGAGGCATCGCTTCTTGGGCAAGAACGTGAGTTTACGGTGCGTCGTCCCATGCGTACCAACAGAGAACCCTCTTCTGCGTAACTCCCGTATATCCTTTTCGCGCAGGTAGCCTGGCTTGCTCGCGGACCTGTCGCGGATAAGGAAAAATGAAGCGTGACCGGCATACTTCCCGAGGAGGTCCGCAACCCACATCGCGCTTTCGTGCCCATCGTCAACGGTAAGAACCACATAACGGGATGGAAGGGTTTGTCCCGAGCGCAGCCTGAGTTCAAGCCCTTCGAGGCCGTCGATCACATAGGCTTCTCCGTGCAGAAGCGCCAACTGATCCTGAAACTGCCTTTCGCTGAGCGTATATTGGCCGCCGGGTTCACCTATCGCATGATAAGTTAAGCAAGCGAATCTGTTTCCTTCGAGCAAGACTCAACCCTTCACTCAGTGGGCATCAAGCGATTCACAGGGAACTGACCCTTGGACAAGGTGGAGCTCGATGTTCCACGATCGCTCGTTGCGGCTTTAGCCGCTGATGGCTTCAATGGAGGCTCTCAAGTATGCGAGACACTTATGCCGGGGGATAAGTCATCCCCCGCATGCCGGATGCCGTAGTGCTTTCTGAGGAAGTGAAGCATGCTTTTGGCATGGAGGAGGCTTTCCCGACAGAACAATCTTGAATCGCTTTTCGCGAGATGATGGTGAACAACCGTTGCGTTTGGTACGTAATAAATTGTCCAGCCACGTTTCTTCAGTCGAAGACAGAGGTCGATATCTTCGCAATATAGCGGGAACCCCTCATCGAGTAGCTTGGTCCCTTCGATCGCCCCACGGCGCACCAGAATGCACGCACCGAGCATCCAATCCACCTGCATCTCATGGTCGTGGGAGACTGAAACCATTAGGTGCCTCCCTCCCCTCCTGTCCCCTGGCAAAAGCAGGCGGATCGGTGATCGGCGAAGAAGGGTAGACCACACTGTCGGGAATCTCCTGCAGGAGTGCTGCAAGGAACCATTGGGAAAGACCAGTCTAGGCCCGCAGGCGCCGCAGCGAGGGTGGTCCTCCATGAACTTCACAAGAGTATCGACGGCCCCCTCGCCCAGTACCGTGTCAGGGTTGAGCATCAGGAAGTACTCGCTCGCATGGCGCGCGAATGCAATGTTGTTATTCGCCGCGAAGGAATAGCTACGCTCCCGCTCGACTACTTCAACCCACGGGTATTGGTCCCGCACAAACCCTGCGGACCCATCCGAGGAGCAGTTATCGACCAGGACCACTCTCAGCGAGTTGTGCTTGTTGCTTGCCGACACGGACTCCAGGCACTGCGCGAGAAACCTACGATGGTTGTACGAGACAATCCCGATCAGGGTGTTCATTACTTCTCTGGTCGGCATTTCAGGTCTCCTGCCCCCGGTTCCTCAACATCCCGGTTCTGTTGAACGATAGTCACCATTGCCGCGCACGCTGGAGAATATGCCCATCAGTCTCTGGTAGCATGCGGCGGGGCTATAGGCGCTTTCAACAAGGGACCTTGCGTACCTTCCCATCCGGTCCACCTCGTCGGGCCTACCCAGCAAATAACTCACTTTCTTAACCAAATCATCAACACAGCCTGGCTCAAAGAGAATCCCGCTTTTATTCTCCTCGATAATATATGGAAGGCTACCCAACTTTGACCCCACAACGGGCTTTCCTGCAGCGTAGGCCTCGAGGACAACTAGCGGAAAGTTCTCGTACCATTCTGAAGGAACCACGATGAAACGGCTATTCGCCAATAGATCCCACTTTTCCTCACCACCTTTAAAGCCGACCATCATCACGTTCTTTATGGCTTTTCGTTGCAGGTAGGCCTTCAGGCCGGCCTCTAGTGGGCCAGTGCCCGCGATCTTCAATATAACAGAGTCTAGGCGCTCGAAAGCGCGCACGAGCGTCCACAGACCCTTCTCCGAGGAGAGTCGTCCAAGATAGGCGACATAGTTGCCGCGACTCAAGCCGGGATCCATGGTTGTTTCGACCCAGTTTGGCTTTACGAAGACTTTCGAGTGCGGAATCCCGAGCCCTAACAGCTTGTCTCGTGCGAATGGAGTCAGACACACGAAAGCGTCAATCCGGCGAACCATATCGGCCAACCGATTTATCCCCATCGTAGCTGAATACAAAGTGCTTGTGAGGTAGCTGTTTCTGTAGCATCGGTGCCGGATTGCATGGAAGTAGTTCCCCCACTTACACCGCTCGCAAACTCGCCCCCGAGTAAAGAACCAGCCATTTGGGCAGAACGGTCGGAAATTGTGAACGACCTGAATCATCGGGATCTTTAGAGACCATAGCGTGTGATAGACAGAGGGAGAAATGAGCGGATAGATGTTATGTATGTACGCGACCTCCGGCTTCCACGTCCACACAATATTGCTGATTTCGCGTTCCGTTCGCCTGGAATAGATCGTGTGAAAGATCAGACCAAGCTTGTCTCGGAGGTCGTATCTTTTGATTTCATTATTGTGCCGCGTGTAAGAAAACACATCGTTACCGTAGTTTTCCAGGAGTTGCCTCTCGGCAAGAGCAACTGCGTCTTCTCCTCCGAATCCTTGATAGAAATTATGAATCAGAAGGATTCTCATCGAGGGACCGATGCATATTCCGATTGCGTAGTCTCGTGGCATCTGCGGTGGGGTTGGAGTCGGAAAAACCTGGGGAAATTACTCCTGGTGAGGCTGCTACCAATCCCCCCAGGACGATGAGTCCAAAGTTTCTCAGAACGGTTTTTCATGATTTTCATCCGAGGTTACAGCGGTCCGTCTGTCATCTTGGTAGGCGCGCCGGCAGATGAGCGTTTCGTCGGAGTGCTTCGCTTACAACAACCAGACCTAGCAGCAGCATAAACGGCGGGCCCGCGCGGCCACCGAAAATGGCATTGAAGAGTCCGTTTATGAGTAGGTTAACGTATATTGCCCAGGAGCCAACGGCCAGCAAATGGGCATTTCTGTTAGGTGAGCCTTTAAGAGCCCGCCAGAGCTTCTTGACGATTACTAGGTGGATCCCGACAAGGATGACGAGGCCGACGAGTCCATTGCTGTAAAGGGCCTCTATGAACCCATTGTGCATATGCCCGGCTTCTGGGAAAGTCCCTTCCACCTCTTCCGAGAGAAACCTGGAAGCCAGGTAACCATGGCCGACGAGGGGGTGTTGCATGATTTCCGGCCACACCGCCCTCCACAGCTCCGTCCGACCCGTCAGTGTGGAGAGTTCACCTGACTGCTGGTATGAGGTGAGGTAAGTGGAAAGCGGCGTTACCGCAAGGATGATGCAGCCCAACACAAACACCCCTAGGAGCCAGCCGAAGCCCGCAACAACACGCTTTTGCAGGACAAAGAAGAGCGCGACTGACGCTATCCCCGCAAAGATACCTGCTTTTCCGCCCGCCATTACCATCACCGTTGAGCCAAGGATCACAAGGCCGACCAGCCAGGTTCTGTTGCGAAGTGAATTCAAGGTAAGAGACAGAAGGACAAGCGTGCCCGCACACAAAGACAATCCGGTTGGAGAAGAAGCCGTTTCGTTTAGGCGTCCACCCTCAAAAGCTGTAGAAGGATCCGCGAACGCACGAGCAACAGGCACCAGAGCGATGATAACGAAGCCCCAGAGATTTGCCCAGAAGAACGCCTCGATATCATCCAAGTCATGCATAGCAGCGGAACAGAGCAGAAGCAAAGGCACCACCAGCAAAAGCTTAAACCCCCAGGCCAGCGAATACAGGGGTGCCGATGAGAAAGGGGCGGAGATAAGACAGACCACCGCAAAAAATGAGAGCCACTTGTTGGAACCTGAAAACGCCTGGCGCAGATACTGAGGCCTCGGCATGATGAGGAGTAAGGCTAAGAAGGCGAGCGCCCAAAAAGCGGCCTCACCGTAAGCGGCCCCGGAAAAGCGGCCTGCATACGAGTCCGCTTCGGCCGTGAACCGGTGGAAGGCCTCCTGCGAAACGAGGAGTGACCACCATACGACCAACGCAAGTCGCAGATAACTTTTCGCCGGATCGAGTGCCTGGCTCCTTTGCGAAGCTGAGACTACGAACAGAAGCGCGAAGAGAAAGGCGCCAAATCCAATGACCGGGAAGCTAACCCCGGCAATCAACCACCGAGGTGCCACGGCTAGAACTAGAAAGGACAGTGTGGCGACAGTGGCGATGAACAGGCCGTTGTGGAGGTATGCTTCAGTTCCGATTGCGAGTCTTTTCATTGCTGGGAGCCTACCGATCTGCCAACTACCTGGCGCAGGGCTCACGCTCTAGAGCCATTCCTTCAGCAACAGTGCACAGGCTCTCATAAAGCTTCGCCATAAAGAGGCCTTTGTTGTTCCAGTTGAAATGCTCTTCAACCCGCTTCATGGCCCCAAGGCTCAATCGCGCTCGGAGTTCAGGGTCAGAAGCGAGTCTGTAAAACGCCGCTGCCAGATCGGAAACGACCTGCTCGGGCGAGGTGGCCGGGACCTTTATCCCGGTATCCTCCGTCACCTGAAGCGCCAGTCCACCCAAATCCACGCAGACCACCGGTCGGCCCGCCGCCATCGCTTCTTGGCAGACCCAGCCTCCTGATTCGTGCAGGCTGGGGTGCACGAGCACATCGCATTCGCCAAGCTTCCCCAAAACCTGGGACCGGGGCATGGAACCCCAAAAGGTGACCTTGTCCCCCACCCCTAGGTTCCGGGCTAGCCCGAGCAACCGATTATGCTCAGGTCCATCACCAATCAGCCAGTATTCGGTGGCCGGAAACTCGCGGCGAAACTGTGCAAACGCCTTCAGACCAAGCTCAAAGGCTTTCAGGTGGAGAAATCGGCCGACGCTAAGCAGACGAAATGGACTGCTCCGGCGAAACGGAAGGCTCCTGAGACGTTGGATTTCGCTTGCAGGTAAAGCGATCTTGGGAAGAACCGAAACCCTCCGGCAGCCCAAGGCCCGCAGTCTCCTCTCTGTTTCCACCGTCGTTGCGAAACCCCACGCGGCCCTTCGGGCCGTCAGACGGACAAAAGGGTCGAGGTGCCCCCGGATGCGGGCCAGATCACGCCAAACTTCATAGACCTTCCCTCGAAGGCTAAAGGAGCGCCAAAAGCTGCGTGGTGCTGATTCCCCACCACCTACTGGCCCCCAAATGACAGGAACCGGCAACAGCGTCAAGAAACATGGCATCCAGTAAGTCCCGAGGGTCACATGATGCACCAAGTCAAAGCGGATGGTCCGATGCATTTCTCGGCCGACTAAATAGGCCCCGATCTGCCAGAGGTAGTAGTAGAGATGCACGCCGCGCTGACCTTTCTTCCAAAAGCGCACCCAACGTGGCAGGTCGAAATACACCCAGTGCACGTTCGGCAGCGGCTTTTCCCCCGATGCTCTTTCGATAGGTTGGCGATTATTCGACCGGGTGATCGCCCAGACCTCGTGGAACCGAGCAATCTGTTGTACCCAGTTCCAGCCGCATCCCGGCTCGGAGCCTTCTTCAGGCTCACACGCATAGGCTGAAAGCAGGATTCGCAAAGGTATTAGCTCCTCTTAGGCCCGAAGCGGTCGAGGCTCCCCCGGAAGCTTTGCCGAAACCGCTTGGTTGTATAGGTCGGCCAAATACTTGGCTTTCTCTTCCCAGTTATAGAGGCGGGATACCCGCTCGCGCCCGGCTTGGCCCAAGCGGGTACGACGCCCTGAGTCGCGGGCGAGTTCCTCCATCGCCACCGATAGGTCCGCAATTGCCTGGGATGGAGAGATTGCCGGGATCTTGATGCCCGTCTCTTCGGTCACTTCGAGCGCGGGCCCTCCGAGGTCCAGGCAGATGACCGGACGGCCCGCCGCCATCGCCTCCAGGCAAACCCATCCTCCCGAGTCATGCAGGCTCGGATGTATTAGAACATCGCAGTCAGCGAGCTTTTCCAAAACCTGCCGCCGAGGAATGGCACCCCAGAAAGTGACGCTTCCGACCACACCAAGCCTTTGTGCCAGTTTCCGCAGCATCTTTCTCTCGGGCCCGTCCCCGATAATCCAGTACTCAGCCACCGGGAACCGTGATTGAAAGCGCGCGAAGGCGCGTAAGCCAAGCTCGAAGCCCTTCAAGTGCAACAGATTCCCAACGCTGACCAGACGAAAGGCGTTGCCCTGCCGGACTGGGAAACCGCCAAGTCGAACTATCTCCCCTCCGGGCAGGCCCACCGACGAAAGCACCATGACCTTCCGGCAGCCCAGCCCGCGGAGCCGGACCGCAGTTTCTTCCGTCGTGGCAAGTCCCACGCGGGCTCGTTGCGCCGCCAGCCTGACGAAAGGATCGAGCTGAGCCAGACTTCGGGCGAGGTCACGCAGGACCTCGTAGAGTCTTCCACGAAGGCTGAAGCAACGCCGGAAAGCACGGGGCGCCGACTCCCCACCTCCCACCGGACCCCAGAGGAATGGAACAGGGAGCAGGGCGAGGAAGCTCGGCATCCAGTAGTTCACAAAAGTCACATGGTGCACCAAGTGGAATCCGACCTCGCGCTGCAACTTCCTCGCCACCAAGTAGGCTCCCAACTGCCACAAAAAGTAGTAGTCGTAGCCGCGTGGTGTCTTTCTCCCGAGACGGGCCCAGCCTGGAGGATCGTAGTACACCCAGTGCACCCTGGGCAGGGGCTCTGCAGCCACCGATGATTCAATTGCCGCGCCGTTCTTCTCACGCGTAATTGCCCAAACGTCGTGACACCGCGCGGCTTGGCAGATCCAGTTCCAGGGGGAGATTATCATTAAGAGCCCCCTGATCATGAAGGAATACTGGAACAACCCCCAGGAGACGGCCGGACAGCTCAAAGACGGGTGGCTTTACACCGGGGATATCGCCATGCAGGATGAGGATGGATATTTCTTCATCATTGACCGCAAGAAAGACATGATCATCGCCGGAGGATTCAACATCTACCCGCGAGAGATTGACGAGGTTCTTTTCCAACACCCCAAGATTCAGGAAGCGGTCTCGGTGGGCATCGCGGATCCGTACCGCGGAGAGACGGTCAAGGCCTTCATCGTGCTGAAAAAGGGGGAAACGGCTACGCCGGAAGAGATCATCGCCTTCTGCAAAGAAAAATTAGCGGCTTACAAAGTTCCGAAGTCGGTGGAGTTCCGGGAGTCTCTACCCAAATCCGCAATCGGCAAGGTCCTCCGCAAGATCCTGCGGGCTGAGGAAGAAGCCAAGAAGAAATAGATGGGGAGATTGGGATTTGGGGGGATAGGCAGATGGGGAGAAACGGAGACTCGGGGGAAGGGCGATAGCAAGGAGCGCCCAATCACCCCAGCACCAAATTCCAAATTGGATCGTTTGGATCATTTGGATCTGGGTTTTGGAATTTGCAATTTGAAATCTTCAAACCTTATCTACTGTAGTTATCAGGAGGCACTATGAAAACTGGCTATAAGACTGTAAAGGTAGAAATGAAGGATGGAGTGGCCGTCCTGTCTTTGAATAACCCGCCTGTGAACCAGCTCTCCGAACATTTCGTCCGCGAGATGGCGGATGCGCTCCTACAGGCTTCTACAGATCCCTCCGTCAAGGCCGTGATCCTGACGGGAACGGGGAAGAACTTCATCGCCGGGGCGGATATTACCCAGATCCAGCCGATCAGGGATAAGAATTTTCTTCTCCCCCGGGTTATGGAGAATAACCGTTTTATCAACGGGATCGAAGAAGGGCCCAAGCCCGTCATCGCCGCCATCAACGGGCACTGCCTCGGGGGCGGGCTGGAGATCGCCATGGCCTGCCACTACCGGATCGCCGCCCAGGGCGTCCAGATCGGCCAACCCGAAGTGCAGATCGGTCTCATTCCCGGGGCCGGCGGGACCCAGAGGCTCGCCCGGCTGGTCGGTTTTGCAGAGGCCTTGACGATGATTACTACGGGCAATCCCGTTTCCGCCGAAGAAGGCCTGAAAAAGGGAGCACTGGACGAGGTGGTACCGCCCAATGAGCTGATCAACCAGGCCCAGAAAACGGCGGGCCGTTTTATCTCGGGAGAGCTGAATCACAAGAACCGCATGACCCGGAATAAGACGGATAAGCTTCCCAAGCCCGAAGAGAAGAAGGGCATCATCGCCTTTGCCAAAGGAATGGCGGCCAAGCAGGCCAAAGGCTATCTCGCCCCCTTCAAAGCCATAGAAGCCATGGAAAGAGGGCTCACCGATAATTTTGAGGCCGACCTGAAAATCGAAGCCGAGCTCTTCGCCGACTGTGCCGTATCGGATATCGCCAAGAACCTCATCGGAATCTTTTTGAATACCCGGGCTGCGGGGAAACTTCCCCGGATTGAAAAGATCGCTCCCCAAAAGATTAAAACCGTGGCCATGCTCGGCGGGGGGGTCATGGGGTCCGGCATCGTCAACCTCCTG
>JAIQEZ010000154.1 GCA_020073545.1 Terriglobia bacterium
GTAAGAACTGCGGTTCCCGCACCGCGGGCAGACGAAGCCGTCCGGCCAGCGGCACTCAGCCAGATACTTCTGGCAAGCCTCTTCGGTAGCGAACATCGACTGAAACTCGCGCAAGGTTTTCGGAAACGCTGGGCGCGGCATGCCCATATACTACTAATTGGGGCTTGCTGAAACAACCGGATAAGCATGAGCAGCCTACCCTGAGGACCGGGCTGCGCTACGCCCTTTGGCAAACCCTTGACAAGAGCTTAGAATGGGTTACCGAGAGAGGTGTGGCGGTCAAGTCAACCCTTGGCTTCACGGTGCGCGGCTGTACAGACGAGGAGGGGACTCCCTGCGATGCGAGCGGTGGTTCAGCGAGTCAAGAGGGCGGAAGTCCGGGTGGAAGAGCAGGTCGTAGGCCAGATTGGGGCAGGCCTCGTCGTCCTTGTGGGGGTCGGAAAGGACGACACGCAAACCAGCGGAGAGGTTCTGGCGGAGAAGATCGCTAACCTTCGGGTCTTTGATGACGACCAAGGAAGGATGAATCGCTCCTTACTGGAGAGCGGGGGACAAGCGCTGTGCGTGTCCCAGTTCACGCTCTACGGTGACTGCCGAAAGGGTCGGCGCCCGAGTTACGACCAGGCAGCTCCCCCGGATAGAGCGCTCCTCCTCTACGAGAGTTTCGTGCAATCCCTGCGCGATCTGGGAATCCCTACCGAGACGGGACAATTCCGGGCCAGGATGGACGTGGAGCTTGTCAACGACGGACCGGTGACCTTGTTGCTCGATTCGGATCGGCTGTTCTGAGCATCAGGAAGGGGTTCGCGAGGACGAAGCGCAGAACCTGCCGACCTATGGGTCGGCGCTACCATGTTTCTCAGCCACCTTCTAAAGCACGATCTCCATCACTTCGAAAGCAGCGCGGCAGTTGGGGAAGCGGGCTTGGGCGCGTTCCTGCAATTGATCAACGGTCCGATCGTCGCTGTCCGGGTCGTGGTGGAAGAGGATCAGTTGTTTTACTCCGCTCTCCTGGCACACACGCACACCTTCTTCCCAACTGCTGTGACCCCAGCCTTTCTTTTCCTTCCCAAGCTGGGAGGCTGTGTATTGTGAATCGTAGACCAGCACCTCGGCGCCGCGGCAGACCTCCCGGATGGTCCGATCGCTCCGGGGGTCCCCCGGCTCATGATCGGTCGCAAAGACCACCGCTTTCCCACGATTCTCGATGCGGAAACAGAGGCAACCCTGCGGGTGATGGAGCTGAGCGGGCCGGATACGAAAATCATCGAGCTCGAACGCGCTCTCGCCGATCTCCGAGTAACGGCGTCCCGCGCGCATCGCCGACATATCCACCGGGAAGTAAGGATTGCTCATCTGGCCCCCCAGCGTCTCTTCGAGTGAGGCTTCATGGGGGCGGTAAGAATGTATGTGGAATTGATTCGCCTCATTATAGAGTGGGGGAAAGAAGGGCAACCCCTGGATGTGATCCCAATGAAAATGGCTGATCAGAATGTTAGCGTGGATGGGGCTATTCCCGAACTCCTTCATCAGCGCCTTCCCCAGCATCCTTAATCCACTGCCGCAGTCGACGATGAGCAAAGAGCCGGCATCAGAACGAAATTCCAGGCAGGACGTATTACCACCATACCGCAAGTTCTCGGGTTGTGGGGTGGGCGTGGAACCCCGGACTCCCCAAAACCTTAGGCGCATAGAAACGTCCTTTGTAAGTCGAAGACAGAGAGCCTAGTGGATTCGTATACCAGATTCCACGAGGTACGCCAAGAGGAAACTGCGGAGCGGCTTTCGGGTGCCGGGCCCGAGCGGAACGCCTGGCAGGTTGGGCGCCGATCGCAGCTCTCCTCAAGCATCAGGGGGAAACTGGGCTTAGGGTAGTGTCCTAATGTGCCGGTGGACTGGGCCCCAAACCTGAGACAGCGAGTCTAGACTCATCTTTCATCGAATGGAGGGAGAGTCATGAGTCCGTCTCGAAGGACATTTACGAAGCAGTTCAAGGAAGCCGCCGTGCGGCGGCTTGAATTGGGGGCCTCGGTGGCCGAAGTGACGCGGGCGTGCGAGGTGAATCCGAATGTGTTACACCGCTGGCGCAGGGAGCTTCGGGAATACGCAGCGAAGGCGTTTCTGGGCGAAGGTCGCAGCCGGACCGAGGAGAGCCGGATCGCCGAACTGGAGCGTAAGGTCGGCCGTCAGGCGATGGAAATCGATTTTTTGCGGCGATGCTTGCAGCGCGTCGAAGAGCAGCGGAAGTTGCAGGCATTGACTACTCGCAGCTCGTCTACCCCCGCATCCAGAACGAAGTAAGCCTGGCATCGCTGATTCCGATACGAGCGATGTGCCGGCAGGCGGGCGTCAGCCGGGCCGGGTTTTGCCGCTGGCGGCACGCGCCGCCGGCGGTGGACGCTGACATGGATCTGCGCGACGAGATCCAGCGGATCGCGCTAGAGTCACCCTGCTACGGCTGGCGACGGGTGACGGCGGAGTTGCGCCGGCGCGGTTGGACGGCGAACCACAAACGCGTCCGGTAGGACGGCCGAGCCACAGGCCGGTGGTGCGCTACAAGGGTTTTCTCTACCAGGCGGCCAGCGCGTCGACGGCGCGTCGGGTAGTGGCGAACGTCGAGTTTCACGCCGGGGAGCTATTTCCCCGTGTGGGCTTCATCGTCACCAACGTGGAGCTTCCCAGCCGGGCGGTCGTCCCGTTCTATAACAAAAGAGGGACGGCAGAGCAGTGGATCAAGGAAGGCAAGCTGGCGGTCAGTTGGACCCGTCTTTCTTGCCATCGTTTCCGAGGAAATGAAGTGCGTTTGTGTTTGAGCGTGATCGCCTATAACTTGGGCAACCTCTGGCGACGATTGGCGTTGCCGAATAGGATTAGGAACTGGTCGCTGACGAGTTTGCAGCAGCGTTTGGTCAAGACCGGCGGACGGCTGGTGAGACACGCGCGCTACTATTGGCTGCTATTGGCCGAAGGGCACCTGAACCGAAGGCTGTTCGGCAGCATGGTGAGGATGATCGCGACGCTGCCGTCGTTGGCCTTGCCCTCCGCTTCGCCCTAAACGCTCCGCCCTGCGGGCTCCGCAGGGCTGCGCTCCGGGCAAGGTCAACGACAAAGACAAGAACAAAAACCAAAAGAAAAAGGGGAGACTTCCAATGAGGTAAGAAAGGGGACATTTCTAAAGAGCTTTGACAAACGCGGCAGTTTTGGATTGACATCGGCGATCCCAGGGTGTAAAGTATCTGCGCTGATACTTAATCGCAGGAGCCGCCTTGACCAATTCGGAAAAACTGGCCCGCATCTTCAAGGTGCTTTCGGTGGCTACCCGGGTGCAAATGATCGACCTGTTGAAACGCCGGTCACTGTGCGTGAACGCCTTGGCCCGGGCACTGGATATCACTTCGGCTGCGGTCTCGCAGCACCTCCGTGTTCTGCGGGACGCGGACATCGTCACGGCAGACAAGCAAGGCTATTTCGTCCACTACAAGGTCAACGAGGAAACGCTGGCCGAATGGAACGAAACGGCGAGAAGTTTACTGGAGATGGATAAGTAGGGGTTGTCCCTCTCTTTTTTTGAAAGTTGGATAAGTATCCGCGCGGCAACTTAAACCAAGGAGGTTGAACATGTGCCAGAAAAGCAAATGCTGCCAGAAGCCGGAGCGACTCAGGGGGGAGCCCCAGGACTGTTCCCCCAGTCAAATCAAAAAGTGCCACGGCAACGCGAAGAAGCACCCTTGCGTTCCAAGGAAAAGCACAAAATGACCGATGCCATAGCCGTTGAGGGTTTGGGGAAGCGCTTCGCGGAAGTCACGGCGTAGCGCCTGCCCTGCCCCGTCGGCCTGTCATGGGAAGGGGCGGACCACGGCGTCCGCCCCTCGCAAGCCTTTCGCCGCACTCGCTACTTCCGCAACTTGGCAGGAGCCGTGGCTCTCGGAGGAATCCCTTGCCCTTTCTGAACCTTCGGCACTGAGGCAGGTCCAGCGGCTGGTGCCACCGGCGATTTCGTCACGGGTTTAGCTTTCTCGCCTGATTTCGGCTGGCCTGGGGGTTGGCTGGTCGTGGCGGCCGGTTTGTACTTGGAGCGGCGCACGCTTTCACGTGGGGCAGCCTGTCCACGCGACTCGTGGCAGCAACTAGTTGAAGGGAGGGGACAACAACATGGGCGTGGAAGAGGCGGCAGTTCAGAATCCAACTGCTCCGCCGCCATTGCTTGGCTTGTTCAGTTCGTTCTTGCGGTTGGGTGTGACGGCCTTCGGCGGTCCAGCAATGGTGGCCTACATTCGGCAAATGGCAGTAGACAAAAGACGGTGGCTCGACGCCGACTCATTCGACGCCGGAGTGGCGCTGTGCCAGGCGATCCCCGGTGCGACGGCGATGCAGACCGCGGCGTATGTCGGCCTGCGGGTGCGCGACGTCACCGGTGCGGCAGCCAGTTTTGTGGGGTTTGGGTTGCCGGCATTTGTGCTGATGCTGGCGCTGTCCGCGCTGTATGCGCGGACGCACGACGTCCCGGCGATTGTTTCCGCGTTTAGTGGGCTGCGAGCCATCATTGTGGCGCTGGTTGCCAACGCGACGGTGTCCTTCGGCAAGACCTCGCTGAAACGTTGGCCACACGTGCTCATCGCCGCAGCGGCGGCAGTGCTGTTTGCCGGGCAGGTAAGTCCGTTTCTCGTAATCGTGCTGGCGGGGTTGCTGGCCGTGCCGTTTATCCCCGCTTCGCTATCCAAGCCAGGCTTCGCACCGACTCGTCCAAGTATGCCCCACACTACGAAGGCTGTGATGATCATCCTAGCGGCAACGGCACTCGCCTTTTTGACGCTCTGGATGGTCCAACGGCAGATGTTTGACCTGGCAGCACTCATGTTCCGGATCGACCTCTTCGCTTTCGGCGGCGGTTTCTCGTCCGTGCCGCTGATGTTCCACGAAACCGTCGAAGTGCGCCGGTGGTTGGATGGCCCAACGCTTCTGAATGGCATTGTGCTCGGCCAAGTCACACCTGGCCCGATCGTGATCACGGCCACGTTTATTGGATATCTCTTGGCAGGGCTGACGGGGGGTGTGACGGCCACCGTGAGCGTGTTCCTACCCTCGTTTCTTATGCTGGTGGCCACTGCGCCTCACTTCGATCGACTGCGGACTTCGCCACGGTTCAACGAGATCATCAGCGGGGTCTTGTGTTCTTTTGTCGGGCTGTTGCTGACGGTCAGCGCTCGTTTTGCCCAAGGTGTTACCTGGGACTGGCTGCATCTGGTGCTGGCTGTCGGCGCATTTGCCGCCTTGCGTCTGAAAGCGAACGTCCTCTGGATCGTTCTCATTGGGGCTGCGCTCTCCATCGCCTTATGTCGATAACAGTGCCATGCAAATCGCCTGCAATCGAGGCCTGTGATGAAAGAAACTCGACTCGAAAACCGCGAGAACTCGACCATGGAAAGCAGAACTCGCTGTTATGACCACTCCGGACGCTCAAGAGCGGTGCGTGAATTCCAGGCTCCCGCACTGGTCCAGCTTGACCCGTCGCAGAGGAAGCGTAACTAGATGAAACAGAACTCAGCGCCTGACGAGCGCGCCAAGAGACGGGCCGGCTGGTTTGCCAGAATGGGCCTGAAAGATGCTCTCGCGAGGGGCGGTTGCCCGCTGTGCCAGGCGCTGGGGACATCTGTGCGTCGGTATTTATTCAGCTTTCTCTACGAAGGCATGATGTCCAGCGTTGCCCGTGAGGAGTTTCTGAAAGGCAGGGCTAATATCGTTGTTGCTGAGCCAGCCGACGTGTTTGCGGTGAATGCCGTGCGGACGCCTGGTTTTATGGTCGATTTGGATGTATACGGCCTCAATGTCCTCGATTTGAAAACTCTGCCTGTGGAGACCGCCTCGGGTAGAGTAGCAACTCCTGCGTTCTGACCATTCGTGTTCAGAACGGCAGTCTGCGCCAGCCCGCGATGTGGTTGCGTGGCTGGCTGCCAGGAGAGTAGTATTTCGGAAGATGAGCCCAGATCAAGGTGGAACCATGAGCATACCACGCTTTGCAGACGGCAACCTGGCAATGGCGAGCGTCGTGGCCGGGAGCGTTCTCTCGCTTGCCCTGCTTGCCCAGGAGGCAGTGCCGACCAAGCACGGTGACGCCGACGTCGAGCACGGCAGACAACTGTATGCGGTGCACTGCCAGCATTGCCACGGCCCCGACGGCGACGACATCACTTGTTCTGGAGATATGACACCCCTGGCTGGCTTGGGCCGGCGGCCGCGGGTGAACCTGGTAGAGGCGGTTATGTCGCCGTCCTATTTCCTCAGGGGCGTGGCCTATCAGGGAGCGGACGCGCGCGATCTCACTGGTTTTCTTCTTAGCCTCAAGGGCGAGAAGGGAATCGATGATCCGGGCCTCCTGTGTCTGCCTAGGTTGCTCAGCAAGAAGTGGGGCCTCTTGGATTACTACCGCGTGATCGATATCCGGGATGGGACAGCCTACGCCAAAGGACACATCCCGAACGCCACGCGCTGGCCCGGCCTCGAGGAAGGCGGCGAGCGCCGACCTCGCGCATCGGAAGTCGTGGCACAGAAGCTCGGTTTGCTCGCTGTCCGGCCCGAAATGGCCGTCGTTATCTACGACGATACCCTGACGCCGGCATCCGCCCTCTTATGGTGGGATCTCGTTCGCGCCGGACAAAAGAACGTCGCCATCCTGGACGGAGGATTCCGGCGGTGGGTTGAAGAGGAGAACTACGTCACAACTGTGGTTACGCCCTTGACCCCCGGCATGTACGCTGCCGCAGGCGCGGCGGAAGTTGCGCCGGGCCCTGAGAGTAGGGGCCATCCCGTACTCCGCCTCAGGGCAGGATTGCGGCAACCGTCCGCAGGCGCCTTCGACTGGGAACGCACCGTCCTCGACGGGCGCCTGCGAACCGCCGGCGAGATTCGGGAGTATCTCAGTCGCAGCGACGTCAGGTTCCCCAGCACCTACCGCCTAGAGGGAGGCGATGCCGAGGCCGCCTTTCTCGTCTACCTGCTCCGCCTTCTCGGTCATAGCGGAGCGCACTACGATCCCGTCGGCAAGCTGCTAACCGTCGATCTTAGCCACTAATATGCCGGACCAAATTCGGGATAGGGGGTCGGACCTTCAGGTCCGACAGAAGCTAAGGTCTGATGGGCGGCCTTCGGGCCCTGAAGCTTCAGGGGCTTGAAGCCCCAGGCGCGGTGCGCCCCGGTCATGGCGGAGCTCAAGCTCCGCCCCCCGTCCCAATTTCGTCAAGAGGAGTTTCTCGAATAGGATACTACCGGGCCGGGGATTTCGTGGCGAAAGAGGACTTTAATTTCTTTGCGCCAGGAATCGTTTATTCCCACCAGGATGACCTCAATCTTACGGTCGAAGTAGCGCAGGATTTTCTCGGTCGTCGAGTGGAAACGAAAGGCCGGCGACACCAAATAGAGCAAAGGAGCTTCTGGCGAAAGCTCGCGACCCTGGAAGTATCCGAATTCTTGAAACTGCTTCCGGTCCTGCAACCACTTGACGCGCAGCCAGTAGTCCAGCCCCTGGAGTGGGAGGTTGATTTCCTCATGAACCTTCAGCGCGACCACCGCGAGCCGCCCTGGGCGCGTCGCGGTCAGGATATCGATGACTCCTCGATCAGTTCCCGAGAAGGCCGGAACCTGCGGATAAACATGCTCGGGTGACAGCGCGGGATCAAGGCGGGTGATGTCTTCGAGGAGCAGGCTTTCGAGCCAGCGCTCCGTTTGCAGCCGGTAGAACTCGTGCCGGGGATCAGGGCTGCCCGCACGGCGAACTTTCCGCACCCGAAGGAGCAAATCCCGGAACTCGTCGTGAAGAGATTCGTCCAACCGGCGAAGACTGCCCTCCAGGCCGAAGTAGATGCGAGGCGCGAGTTGGCCTTCGACGCGGGCTACTTCCAGTCCCGCGATGCGAAGCGACAAAAAGCTCCCCGCGGGGTCGGGGACGATATCCACGTCCTCAGATAGGTCGCCCAGCAGTTCGCGGAGCAGACCTTGGTGGTACTCTGTCAGCAACTCTGCCTGGCGGCGCGGGGCAAGCCGGGTCTCGACATTCCCGTAATCCTTTAGGTCAATGGGTGCGGGAGATTGCTGGCCGGGGCGCCACGCGAAGATTTCCACATGGAGCGCCCGGTGGTTGAGGTAGGCGGCGCGATGCGCAATCACGCTGATCGCGGCCGGGGGCAGAAACAACTTCAACTGCGTAATCGCCACGTGGTCGGACTGACCCCGCAACCAGTCCAGCCAAATCAGCCCGAAGGCCAGCGCGGCGTCGGTGGCAGCGGTTCCTTCTTCTTCCCTAAGCCCCAGGAACGCCCAGGCAGAGCGGCCTTGCCGCGCGAGGCCGCGCGTGTACCAGGCCGAAAAGGAATGTTCACGGTCGGAACGGTTGCTCACGCGCTCGAATTTCCACCCGCGGTATTCGCGCTGCAGCATCAACAGCAGTTGCTCGCGGAATCCCGCGCGGCTGGCGGTGCGGGCCACGGTCGGCGACGCGCGGAGTTCTCGAAACTCCAGCGTGGTCGTCCCTCGACCGCCGGGTTTACGCACGAAGATACCAAAGCGGTCCCGGTCGCGATACGCCACCTCCTCCACGCGCCGCGAGATCGATCTTCCCGAATTCCAAGCGCTGAACATCAGCTTGCCAAATTCGATGGTTAGCCGCCAGTTTGCGGAAGTCAGGTCCAGCAACTCGACCTCGTCTTCCACCAGGATGGGATGGCGAAGCAGTCGCAGTAAGGCTTCGATCTCGCTCTGGAGTTCGCGGAGTTGCTCGGGTTCGAGAGAAGGGGGCATGGGGTCGCGCCTGCCATTATAGTCGCACGCCGCTGGCCGCGACACCTCACTTGGCCGAACCAACTCGGTGCCTGGTTGCGGAACAAACCGTTGGCTTTCCTACTGGGGGGTGAGGCTTCGGAGTCTGTGTGAAAACATGTCTTGACGCGCTGTAGCGGCGCTCGGCCTCGATGATCAATTTGGAAAGAACACGCTATCGGGGCTCGGGGCCTGCCCCGCCGTGGCGGGGAGCGCCGAAGTCATCGGTTCCCAAAAACGGCGGGCATAGACCACGGCTGTCCAAATTAGTCATGGGGAGCCGGCTGTATGCTCCTGGCCGAAGAGGAAGGTCAAACCGGAAATTCCGGATAGTACGTCGGTACTGTAGGAGATTACTTCCAAACCTGCTATCTAAGTAAGTGCCGGCGCACGAAACAGGATGGAGCATTCTCGGTCGTGCGATTCCCGGCAAAGGCAATATGGAAGACGCGTCTGGTCCCGAGGCGGCGCGACGTTTCGCACGCAGCCTCAACAGCCTGCTGAAAACGGTACGTCTTTACGGGGCGGAGCACGAGCGGACCATGACGCTCCTGGGCGCCGCCTGGCAGGACCTCCGCGCGGTTCTCGCAGCCGCGGGAAAAACCGCTAAGCGGTTTGGACCCGCCTGCTCCATCGCAACTTCGGGTCGGGGTTTAGGTTTGCAGTGCTTTGAGCCGATAAAAGACTACTTGGGAAGTCGGGTGCACCCCCTCGGGGCGGAGGCTTAGCGTGAGTCGTTCAATTCCTTGGAGGCAGGTTGTCCTCTCGGTGGGGGTGGCTGCCATCACTCTCTGGCGTATTCCCTTCGCGGATTTGCGGGGGGCTTTTCGCAATTTTGAACTGGGAAGCCTGTTCCTGGCGGTCTTCTGCATTTGCGCACTGCTTGTGCTTCGCGCTTATAAATGGCACTGCTTGCTGGCCGCCGTGGGCAACTTCCGCCTGCAGCAATCGCTGCGCACTTTGCTGGGAGGCTTCGCGCTGGGATTGATCACCCCCGGCCGGATCGGGGAGTTAGGACGCTGTATCTTCGTCCGCAAGCAGGAGCGCACCCAAGTGGCGCTCCTGACGCTGCTCGATCGATGTTTGGATCTCTGGGCGCTGCTCACGCTGGTCGGGGCCAGTCTCTTCTTTCTCGTTCCCCAGCCCGCCGCCATCTTCGGGGTTGCCGTGTGGGTCGCGCTGCTTCCGGTGCTGCTCGGGTTCCCCGGCCTCCTCGCCCACCTCTCCAAGGTGGCGCAGAGGTCACGGCGTTTTCACGGGCACTTGGCCGAAGTTGCCTCCGGCTTGCCGCCCGCCCTGATGCCGAGGTATGCAATCATGAGCTTGGGCGCCATGTGGCTAGAACTTTCATCGTTCTTCTTCCTCCTCCGTGCCTTTTCCCCCACGGGATTCACCACCGCCGTCGCCACTTACCCCTACATCGTGCTGGCCGGTGACCTGCCGCTTTCCTTCAGCGGCGTAGGCGTACGCGAAGGCGTGGCCGCCCTTCTCCTCTCGCCTTATGCCGTGCCCTCGGGCGCTGCCGTGGATGCGGCGCTGCTCTGGTTTGTCTTCGGCATCCTCTTCCCGGCCGTCCTGGGCATCGCCTGGCTCGTG
>JAIQEZ010000260.1 GCA_020073545.1 Terriglobia bacterium
GCTTGCGTCCGAAGGTTGGGGCCATGGCCACGAAGGGCGAGTTGGTGAAGGCGAGCCCGATCATCCCGCGCCCGAGCGCCATCATCGAGTAGTTCGCGCAGGCGCCGAAGTGGTTCGAGTTGCGCACGGCCACGATGCCCATGCCGTACGTCGCCGCTTTGGGTGATTCCCTCATTCCTTAGCTCTTTGCAGAAATCGTGCGTTGCCAGGATGAGCTTTCCAGGGCATCGGATGGAACAAAAGAGGGCCAACTTCTCGGCTTGAAGGAGTTGGAGATTACCGAGCATTCCAACTACGGTCGGGGCGCGGTCGCCCAAATAAGCACTGGCCTCCCCTGGATAAGCCTCGGATCCTTGAATAATCTGAAATGGATTTATGCCCAAGCCCACAGGTTCGGCCAAGCGTATCACGCTCTAAGCGTACTCTTTGGCTGTCAGTTTCAACCTGTCACCTTGGCTGGGTGCGGCCAGATCTTAATAGCGATATCGAATAGACCCTTCGCTCTCTGGTCGATGGCTTCTTCGTTCCAAACCTCGGCCCCATGGAAAGCATGATTCAGCATCAGCACGCTGTGCTTCAGGATTTCGGGGCGTTTCCTCGTCCAAGGTCCGTTGGAGACTGAAGGATTCAGCTTCTTTGTCAGCAGAGTGAGGTTTCCGACCTTGTGGATCGATTGCTTTCGGCGCTCTTGGGCTTGTTCATGCGTTTCCGCCGTGTCCTCTTTGATAAACAGAGGCCAATGTTTCTCCCAGTCCTGAGGAAGCAAGTGTTCGATGGTAAGGTGATGTTCGACTTTAACCTTCTCTGGCTTTCCGGTGTCATGATATTTCGTCTCAATTCCTTCGAAAATTACGCGCTGGGTGGCTCTCTTAATGCGCTTGTAGAACTCCGGACTCATCCAAGCGTCCCTGAACTCCTCATCATTGGGCCAGCGCTGCGTGTCCCCGGTTTCGGCGATCAAAATGGTCCGAATTGCAGAGGGTGAAAAATCATCATTGTTGTCGCGGAGCTTAGCTACGATTTGAGCGAAGAATCGGTTGTAGTTCTTCGGAGTGAGGCTGCAGACCGTGCGCCGTATAAAGAAAGACTCAAGGTCCACAAGGATTTGTTCCAGGGTGTCTTTCTGCAGGCCCCCATACCGCTTGACCACTTCGAGCAGCAAGGGATGTGCTGTTCCAATGTCCATTTCTGTGAGTCTGTGGAAGAAGAGCCCCTCGCGAGAATCCGGTTTGAAGCTGTCAAAACTCTCATACACGTCGGCATAAGTACGAAAGTGCTCCATGTGCTCAGAAGGCTTGGTTCCGTCGCGGCTCTGGACGAGATCGCGATAGTCCAGGAACATTTGCGAAATGATGACCTCTTCGCCTTTCATCATCGTGAGGTAGTGGTTGAGAAACAGGTCGAGTCTCGCCCGCTTGAGTCTCCCCTGTCGGACCTGCTGCCGCCAATAAGATTTCTCACTGTCGAAGGCCTCCCAGTAGCGATGGTAAAGCTTCACTGTGTTTTCACCCTTTGCCTCAGCAAGGTGAAACAGATAATTCTTCACCAGGTCCGCAGGCAGGAGCGGTGTACCTAGCGCGTTAAGGGTCTCAAAGATTTCCTGCGCGTCATCATTCTCGTCCAAATCGATTACCACCAGAGTCGTGTCTTGCCTCAAAGCCGTGTACAGGGCTTGCAGCCGCTTCAGGAGCCCTCCGTCTGATTTATCTTGAAGAAGCCACAGTCCAAACTCGACTGCGAAGTACAAGTAAGCATTTCGAATCAAAGCGTCGCCCTCGATTGAAAGAGCCTCAACTGCCTTGGATGACCCCGCTGTCATGACTGCGCGGAATTCATTCCGGTCCGCGTTGGTAGGCCATACCTTGAAGACGTCATCCGGGTCTTCGCTGAGGGGAACGTCATTGTTTGTCAGCTTTCCGAATGCCTCGCTGAATTTCTCCTGGCCAAGTTGGCGACAGAGATCCCTGGCTGCCGCCAGCCCGAGTTGCAGCGTTGCAAGCCGCTGCTGGCCGTCGATGATCTGTCGGGCGCCAACCTTGCCGGTCGGCGTCCTTAATTGATCCAGCACGACCGTTCCCAGGAAGTGTGGCCGGGCCGGCGCGTCGGCGAGTCGCTTATCTGCCACGGCACGAATTGACTCCCAAAGTGGCTCCCAGTTTTCCTCTTGCTCCCAAACATACGGACGCTGGAATAGTGGCGCTTCTCGTCGCTCTGTCGGATCAAAAAGACCATTGACAGTTAATTTATCGGCCCGCATCGCTTCCCCTCTTTAGTGAACATTCCACGTACGAAACCACGTTATTCCTGGCTGTCCTCTTCCGCTCCTTCACGGCCCACGCGGTACTTGATGTCGTAGTTGACGATGAAATCCAGTTCGTCATTCGAGAAGCCGTAGTGATTCCCGAGCAGAACATCGACTTCGTTGATTATCGGCTTCGAGAACTTGGGGATGATGCACTGAACCCTGAGAGTCTCTCCGGCGAAACTCATTTGGCGAAACTCGGAGGTACCCATTAGTCTATTCGAAAGAGTGCGCGCTAGGCGGGTCAACGATCCACCGTTCGCGGTCGCAAGCGAAGACAGGTTGACCGGAAAACTCAGTACCTCTCTTCTGTTCAGATTCCTGCAATCACTGAATGCAGTTATGAACCATCGAAACAGTGTCGAATTCAGCGCACAAAATGCGACATCAGCAAGTTCGACCGTGTTGAAGCTTAGGGTTTTCTGCTCTGAAGGCTCCCTCTTTCGGCCCCTCCCATCCCGAATCTCCGGCACAAAGTCCAAAACATTCAGGAACGCATGTATTTTCCTCGTATAAAATACTGTCTGCTTTCCCGATTCTGAGATGTCCACGCCCAAAGGACCGCCCTTTTTCCAGAGCTTATCTAGTATCCCAACTTCCAGCTGGGATCCAACTTTGGGGACGCTATTAGTGAGATACTCGCGCTCGGGATGGGCATAACTGAGGGTCTCGAATAGGGTAACGCGCTCGGTCGCGCTCCACTTGGCGCACCGGGTTGTAAAGATTGTCCTCGCCGCACCGTTCCGTCCACTCTTGCGGTAAAGAATGATCGTTAGCTGGATATGTTCCAACCCTTCGAATAATCTCGAGGGCCGGTCGTCAAAGTTGCTAAGCCACACATTCTGATGTCGGAGAACAATACGCTGTAACGGAGCGAACTTATCCGTTGCCATGCTAGAGAGGGGAACAATGAAGCCAAACAAAGCACTCGGATGTTGTAGCTGGGCGGCCCTTTCGATGAAATACGCAAAGAGATTATTCGTCGACTCGGACTCATATCCCAAGAGCGTATAGTCGCCTTCAATCACCCTTTTCTCAACATACGGCGGATTGGCTATCACGGCATCAAATCCGCCTCGTTTCATGATCCCGTAAAACTCAATAAACCAATGGAAGGGCTTGTGCGACCCTACCCACTTCCTGTATCCCTCCCTGTCCCCGGCCTTCACTCCATGTTCTCCGGCCAAGTAACCATTCAGCTCCTCCTCCAAGACCTTGAGTCGTTTGCGTAGCTCAGCCTTATCCTCTGCCGTTACCTCGCCGCCAACCGCCGTCTGTTGCTGTCGGAAGAGCCCGAATAGACGGTCTACATCCTGAGCTTTTTCTTCGATACTTTGCATCGCGCCTGCGAAGTCCAACTTGCTTCCGACCGCACGCTTTACGTCCTCATACGTGGCGTAGCCGACCAGAGAGTTTCCGGCGCGAATGTTGAAGTCAATGTCTGGAAGGGGTTCGATCTTCTCAACGCTATCGATCTGCGCCACGAGTTTCAAAAAGAGGCGGAGCTTACAGATTTCCGTCGCCTCCTCCATGATGTCCACGCCATAGAGGTTATTCAGGATGATCGACTTCAGGATGAAATAGCGACGATTGGGGTGCTGCTCGACTCGGTCCAGAATCTTGCGGAAGTCACCGAACTTTTCGGGGCGATGGTTTTCGCCCGACCGCTCCAGATCTTCAAGAAAAGACTCCATGCGGTCGAGGCAGGCTTCATACAGGGGCTCCAGGATGTTCAGGGCAGCAAATAGGAATGCCCCAGACCCACAGGCGGAATCGAGCACTGTCACTTGCTCGATGGCATGGTAGAACGCACGGAGCAGTTCTGGCCCCTCAGAATTCTCTATCACGTCTTGAGCGAATTGGCGGATGTCGAGGTTATACGTAATGAGGTCATTAATGGAGCGGATTTCTCCGGCTGCGAGCTTCGTACGCAGTTCCAAACAACCTTTCCTCCGCTCGATGTACTCGCGCCAAGTTTCGGTAGGCAGGGCAAGGTTGTTACCCTCGGCATCGCAGATGACTGCTTCTCCCAGGTTGTAACGCTTATCGAACATGCGCGCCTGCGGGTCGCACATTCCTTTTTGCACGAAATCAGGCAGGGCGTTTTCCGGGAGTGCATCGCCATTAGGATCAACCACGCCCCGGCGGACGGCTGGGTAAATGTAGCGGTCAGGATCAGCCTGCAATAGCCGCCAGATACTCTGCTCCCCGTCGAAAGCGATCTTGCACTTCTTCTGTGCCGCGTCGAACAGAAAGGGGATGACCGTATTCTGGCTGATGTACCCGGTGATGTCTTCTTTGGTGTAGTACGCCCCCATCTGTTTCTGGTTGATGTACTTCTCGAAGATATAGCCGAGGACATCGGGGTTGATCTCGTTGTCGGCGCGGAGGGGGCGTTCATCCAAGTGCCATTGGTATTGCTCAAAAAAGCTGAAAAGCTTCTCAAACGCGCCGTCGCCAATTTGAATATCTTTGCCGTGGGCTTCTTCGATCTGATGCCGTAGGAAAAGTCCACCGTTGAGATAGGGAACCTTACCAAGAAGCCTATTTACTGATTGCGAGCGCTCGTGGGGTTTCTTAGCAAAACCTTCGAAGAACAAGGGGCATAGGAAGTCTCGGTAGAAGCGATCCTTGCGGCGGTCGCGGCTCTCCGCGAGCCTGGTCATCAGGTAGTTCTGGTCATCATCTAGGAAACTTTTCTTCTGGATGAAGTAGATGAACATCAGCCGATTGAGCATCACCGAGACATACCAGCGCTGCAAATCCTCATCCGGAATTCCTTTAAGGAACTTGAGGAACGCCGCGTGCTCGGATTTGAAGCGGTCATAGAAGCGCTTCGTGACGCGCTCAACGTCGAAGGCGGCTCGTGCGTGCCTTGTTACATCGACAAGGGAAAGAGCGAACTCCTCTTCCAGAGGGAAGAAGAGGTTTTGAAGCTTTTGGATGAGGCCATCTCCTGGTTGGTCCCGATGGTAGGTGTGCTCGCGACGCGCTGTGGGTTTGCCTGGTTCTCGCTTCACCCACTGCCACACTTGGGTTGTCTTGGCCGCGTCGATGTAGATGACGATATGCTCGTGGGCGGATTTGGTGGCTTGCGTTTCGATCTTTCCCCTTGTGGCGTGATCCGGGATGTGAGCTGATGTTTCGGATTCGCAGACGAACACCTGAAATCCGCGTTTTTGAGCGACCGCATTCAGGATGAAGGGTTGGCCCTCGACAGGGATATCTAACCGGGCCTTATAGTGATCCCAGCCTAGCTCTTCAATGAAGAGCTTTTTGAATTCAAAGCCCCGAAGGTACTGTCGGACTGTGCTGAGGTTAAGTGACATTTCCTACTCGCTGCTGGACTTGGCCACCAATCCCATGGAACAAATGATCTTGGGCTCCTGGATTTGCTCTTCTTCCTCAATGATACAAAGGCGGCCATCTTCTCGCAGAGCGATCACAAGCTCAGCAAGCTGCTGGTCGGCAACACCGCTCTTGAGCTGCCGATTGAGCATGTCCACCGCCACCTGGCGCAAAGGGTAACGATAGATGTCTTCAATGGCTTTGCGCAATTCCGGGGAATCGAACAAGGTCCCCTTTATCGTCTCTGCATAACGCTTCAGCCGTTCGTAAGTTCGGAAGCGGGCCCCTGACGGACGACCAAGCTGGCCACCCACCGACTTTTCTTCTTCCACGATAAGGTCTACTCCCTTTCTTACCAGATCGTGATGGTTCTCAAGCCGCGTGAGCGCTGGAGTGTCCGGCGAGCATTCTGCCGCCTTGAGTATGGCAAATTGCGATTCGGTTACGCCCTTTCCTTGGCGGTCGACCCAGGCCAGCGCGTCGTTGCCTTCCCCGGTCCTGATGTAAACCAGGACACCCTCAGGCGCCTTATCACTCGGCTCATGCGGGCGTGTCGAATAGACTACGGGTGGCAGCTCCGCGATTTTCTTTTCCAAGCCTGGGTCAGCGGTTATCGCATTCTTCCAAATTTGATAGGCATAAGACGCAAGATCGACCTCTGTATCGTCTTCACCATCCAGGATGCCGGCCTTTTCGTTGTAGAGATCGACGACCGCCTGGTTGTTGCGGTCATCTTCAAAGAATGCCTCGTCAGTGCCGACCACCTCCGCATTCTCTTGCAGCCGTTGCCGTACGCGGGATCTTAAGCGGAGGATGCGCTCCACACCTTCAGCAGGCAGGAACGAATAGCAACGAATGGTTTCTGCTTGCTGGCCGATCCGGTCCACGCGGCCCGCTCGCTGAACAAGACGAATGATTGCCCAAGGGAGATCGTAGTTGACGACAATTGAGCAATCCTGAAGGTTTTGGCCCTCACTTAGCACATCTGTGGCAATGACAACGCGTAGCTCTTTTTCTGCGGTCACCCTTTCACGTTTATTGTTGCTGACGGGGCTGAATCTCCAGGCTGATTCGGTCGGGTCAGGCGAGTTCCCCGTCACTCCTTCGAGGGCCTTGACACCCTTGGACTTGAGCTGAGAAGCAAGATAGTAGACCGTGTCCGCAAACTGGGTGAAGACTAGAACCTTGTCGCGTGGATTTTCTTCTGCGAGTAAAGCGCACAGCGCTTTCAGCTTGAGGTCCTTTTCCGGGTCCCAATCGCCGCTTTTCTTCAAAACTCCCAGCATTGCAGCACTGTCATTGAGCAAATCATTTGTCAGGCTCTTGATGAATAGACCCGCGCGAAGCCACTTGAAGCGCCTTGCATACTGTGTGGAATACTGCGCGTAGACTTCTGCGGCGCGCCTTCGGAAGTCCTCCTGCGAGCGGAGATGGATTCGGGTACGTGATTCCTGTCCACCGGTATCATTGCCTTCCTCGTCTTCAAGAAAGCCGCCCATAACGCTCTCGGCGTCTGCATCCTCGTCGGAGAAGCGGGTGTCGAGCATCTCGGCTTCCTGCGTGCCGATGGGAATCGGCTTCTCCTTTTCAAGAGCGTAAAGGACAACGTAGTTCCGCAGGATGTGGCGCTCGACGGACTGGAGGAATGCCTCACCACTGCTTTCCAGGCGCTTGAAGAGATTCGCGCGGCAGAACCCCATTAGCCGCTTCCCGCCTCTCGACAGGTCTTGAATGACCTTCGCCTCCGTCGGCGTCGGCGGCTCGTGTGGTGCAGCCGCCAGATAGTTGCCCAGCCCATACCGGGGCAGATTCAGTCCGTTAATGGTGTGCACTACGTTGTCCGAGTAGAGTCGGGCATATTGGTCATCCGCGTTGTTCTCGTTGATGGTGAATTTCGCGGTCATCGGCCTACGCACAGGGAAGTACGACCGACTGCCATCCTCAAAGGTCAGGTACTTGCGCCCATTAGCGGAATCGGTCTCCGCATAGTTCTCTTTGATGAATGTGCGCGTACGCCGAACCATGTAAAGACGCATCAGCTCTCGCCAGTCATCAGCATGTTCACTTTTTTCGAAGGCCGCCAATGAGCGTACCGGACATTGGTGCAGCCTGATGAATTCGGTTTCGCCTAACTCTTTGACACGAACCTCAGGACGGATACCAAGGTCCTTATCCTCCTCAACAAAGAGGCGCAATTGACTGGAAAGGTCAAGGTAGGTCTTATTGTAGGGCGTGGCTGAAAGCAGAATGCACTTGCTGTCATTCGCCTTAATGTATTCCTGGATGGCCCTGTAGCGCTTGCCTTCCCGGTTTCTCAGGTTCTGGCTCTCGTCTATCAGGACAATTCTGTAACGTCGGAGGTCGGATAGTTCACCCAGTACCCGACTTATGGAAAGAACCCTGGAGCGAAGACCATACTGATAGACATAGTCTTCCCACATCGGGACCAAGTTCTTGGGGCAGATGATGAGCGTCTCAAGGCCTTGGTCTTCCTCGAAGATTCGGGCCAGAGCCGTTGCCATCAAGGTCTTCCCGAGGCCGACGACATCTCCAATGAGAACTCCACCACGCTTGTTGAGGTGGTGTGCGGCAATCTTTACTGCCGCCGTCTGAAACTCCAGGAGCTTGTGCTTGAATATTGTAGGGATCCGGAACTCAGCGAGGCCAGCGCGAGCTTCTTGGGATAAGTGGTAGGCAATCTTGATGTAAATGTGGTAGGGTGGGACCGCTTCCTCCCGTGCCCAACTCTCATCAATAATGCTGGCGAGTTCGTCCGAGATGTCAATACACCACTTGTCGTTCCAGCGGTCGCCAAACCACTTTGCCAATTTTTCACAAGCATCGTGATCAAGAACGTCAACGTTCAACTCGCCTTGTTGCGAGAGGCCGGCTGTTGTTAAATTGCTGCTTCCAACGAATCCGATACTCGGATTGACAGGGTCAGAACGAAAAAGCAGGTATAGCTTTGCGTGTAGCGGATGACGGAGGTAGAGTTTGACAACCACTTTCTTGGTTCTGATCTGACGGGCTAGGCGACGTAGGCCGGCCTCGTCATCGTTCGTCGGCGCACCTATCGAGAGCTGCGCGCGAAAATCCTCAGCCAGTTTCTTCTTGAGCTGAAGTGCGGTTTGATTATCGATTTCATTCGCTTGCTTCGCTAGACTCAGGGCCTGTCGTAGTTCCTCGTCTGGAAGCCGTTGCATTCCTACCAACAGCCTGCAACAGTGGCCTTCACCACCACTCCATCGTTCAACCAGGCAATCAAGTTGCTTCCACCCGCGGAGGTTGAAGTAACCAACACAAAAGTCAGCGTGGTCCGCTACCTTCAGCGTCTCTTGAAGCGCTGGTAGAAGCTGTTGTTCGATATTGTCAAAGATACGGGGCATTGCGCCGATTTGCCTCTCTACAGGTCTTGTCCCACCCGACGGCTCTCTACAGTCATAGGGATTGCGATTCTTGGCTGGTGGGATTTTACTCTTTGCTCACTCCTATTACCAGTTCGACGATTATGAAGCAGTCTTACCTCTAGGGCGCTTTTGGAATACAAGGTCTGACCGTCATGTGCTGTGCCGTCGTCCTCATGGATGCACGATGCGGCTGTTGTCCATCAAAAGGGCGGCCTCTGTATTCTCAGTTGGGAGTTGTAACCCGAAACGCTCATGTACCAAAGGTAATCCTTTGGTACGGCTGAAACCCGCCAACGCCGAGATTGGCATCTCAACAGTTTGGCGGCCCTGTTTTCCCGACCTTTTGATACAGTGTGATGATCCGAACAAGCGGGCTCGCGCAAGGAAGCGAAAAGAGATTCAAATGCTGCCGGCGCTTTGCTCCCCATGGATCGGACGCGGTGACTCGCTACGGGAAGATTCTGCGTTCAGCCGTTTCCGAGATGGCAGGCTTCAAGAAGCGATGGCCCCGGCACCTGCCAAAGTCGCAAGAGTCTGGACCTCCTGACCTGCCCCTGCCGAGAGCCGCGGTGTCGAGAATTTCATCGGTACTGGAATGCGAAGGAAGGGCAATGCAGCCATGGACGCGATTGAGGTGTTAAAAACACGCCGCTCTGTCCGCGCCTACAAGGGCGAACCGGTGCCTAGAAAGACCGTCGAGGACATCGTTGATTGCGGACGCCTGGCGGCCACGGCCGTCAACATACAGCCATGGGAATTTGTCGTTGTGACCGACGCCGGGATGTTGCGCAGAATTGCCGCCACCACCGACTATGGGAAGTTCATTGCCGACGCCCCGGTGTGCGTACTCGTTCTGTGCAGGGACACGAAGTATTACCTCGAAGACGGCAGTGCCGCCACAGAGAACATCCTCCTGGCCGCCCGCGCCCACGGCTTGGGCTCGTGCTGGGTCGCCGGGGATAAGAAGCCCTACGCTGCGGAAATCTGCCGCTTGGTGAGAGCTCCTCAAGGCTACAAGTTGGTCAGCCTGATTCCCATTGGCTATTCGGCGGAGAGCCCGGAAAAGAGCAAGCGGTCCCTTTCAGACGTGCTGCACTGGGAGAAGTACTGAAGCCTCCGTAGGTAAATCAACTGTAGCGGCATTGGATACGCTAAACCTCGCTGCTGCAGCACATCTCTGGCTGTATAATTTGAGAACTGGTGCTATGCATTCACAGCAATCGTGGGGTACAGGGCGGCTG
>JAIQEZ010000013.1 GCA_020073545.1 Terriglobia bacterium
CAGGCCAGGGTCGAGGTGCGACAAACAACTCGGTATCCCTGGGAGGGCAGCGTGCGGATATCCGTCCAGCCCGCGCGGCCGACGGCCTTCAACGTGATGGTGCGCATTCCGGGCTGGTGCCCCGACGCAACCCTGAAAGTCAACGGGCAGGCTTTGACCAACCCCGAGCGAGTGCGCGGCTATGCCCGCATTCATCGGCTTTGGCATCCGGGCGACTCCATCGAGTTGAACATGCCAATGCCCGTGCAGCCGGTTAAGGCGCACCCTTTGGTCCTGGCCGATGCCGGAAAGATCGCCTTGATGCGTGGTCCCCTTGTGTATTGCTTCGAATCTGCGGACAACGGAGACCAGGTACGCACCTTGGCCGTACGTCCGCAGGCAGCCTTCACTACTCAACATCGTCAGGAGCTGCTGGGCGGGATCACCGTGGTCAAAGGAAGTGCCTGGGCCCTTGAATCGCCGCGGTGGAACAACGGCCTTTATCGGGCGGCAACAGATGTTTCCGCACTGAGGGCGACTGAGTTTACGGCCATTCCTTATTACGCGAACGCCAATCGTGGACCCGTCCACATGACGGTGTGGGTGCCTGCAGCTTAGGGTCATTGAGGAAGAAGGATTCGAGAATCAGCCCGTCCGCGCCAAGGCTTCCCCACCCCGTATCACAGGAGCGAAAGCTTCTCAAAGGTGGCGGCGACTTTACGTCGCCAGCTCTTGGGGTTTAGGTCGCACAATTGTGGCGATGTAAAATCACCGCTACACGCCCTGTCATCCCGAGACAGGGAAGCGCTGAAAAAAAACAACGGAAATCTCAAGCCAAGGCACCAAGCGCAAAGAGGCGCAAAGAAGAACTGCTTTTTTATTTGCTTTGCAGGCTTTGCGCCTTTGCGCCTTGGCGAGAGACGTTTTTCCTTTTTGGCCGATTCCTGAGCAACTTCAGAGTATCGGGATGGCCGTTCGGTGGATCCTCGATTGCGCGGGAATGACCGTTTGCTGGGTTCCCGCTTTCGCGGGAATGACAACCACTTGGACTGCTGTCCCTGCAGGAGCGGCGGAACCCGACTCGCCAACAAAGAGCCTGCCTCAAATCGGGAAGCTATTTCGTAAACTGCCGCATGTGCCAGTCAGGCTCGAACATGTTGAAGAATCCCGCCTTGAAGGGATGCTCCTTGATCAGGTCTTCGTTGAGGGAAACGCCCAGCCCAGGCCCTTGCGGAAGGTGGAAGTAGCCGTCCTTCGGACGCGGTGTTCCAGGCACGGCCTCGACGACCCAGGTCTCCGAGAAATCGTCGAAGCATTCCTGCACCTTGAGGTTGGTCGTGCAGAAATCGAAATGCACGCTGGCCGCCGTGCAGACCGGGCCGTTGGAGTTGTGCGGCGCCATCACCATGCTGCGCACATCCCCCATGGCCGCGATCTTCTTCATGTTCAGAATTCCGCCCGAGTGGATGACGTCCGGCTGCAAAATATCCGGCGCGTCCGATTCAATGACTTCGCGAAAACCGTAATGGGTGAAGTAACGCTCGCCCGTGGCGACGGGAATCCGCACGTGCTCGGCAACCTTCTTGAGCGAGGGGATGTCTTCCGGCGGGCAGGGCTCTTCAATCCAGCCGGGCTGATAGGGCTCGAGCAATCGGGCCATCTCAATCGCCGTGGCCGCGCTGAATCGCCCGTGCATTTCCACAAAGATTTCGACGTCGGGACCCACCGCCTCGCGAATCGCCGCGACCAAATCCACCGAGCGAATCTTCTCTTCCCGGGAAAGTTCCAGAGTGCCCGGTCCGAAGGGGTCAACCTTGAGTGCCTTGTAGCCTTTCTCCAAGACCACCTTGACGCGCTTCGCAAACTCCTGCGGCGTGCGCTCCACGGTGTACCAGGCGTTCGCGTAGGCCTTGACCTTTTCGTGACAACGGCCGCCCAGCAGCCTCCAGACGGGCTGGCCGACGGCCTTCCCGACGATATCCCAGCAGGCGATTTCGATCCCGCTCATCACCGTGGTCGCGATGGGGCCACCGCGCCAGAACTCATTGCGGTACATGCGCAGCCAGAGGTCTTCGATATTAAAGGGATCGGTCCCCAGCACGTGACGCCGCACGGCGCCCTGCAGATAACCCAGCACGCCTTCCTCACGATTCTGCAAGGTGCATTCCCCGATGCCGACCAGTCCTTCATCGGTGCTCACCTTCAGGAAGATCAGATTGCGCCAGCTCGTTCCCAGAACCAACGGTTCAACCGCGGTGATTTTCATGAGCGATTCTCCCCCCGCACTACTCAGGCTGAGTTTCCCCGCTGCGCGAAGACTTCTCCTCCTGTCAGTAGTACTTCCGTGTCCTCCGTGGCGGGCAGAGCCTCAACACAGAGGTCGCTGAGATGCTCCATGCCCTCCGTGTTGAGGCTTGAGAGGCTCAGAGGCCACGGAGAACTTCGTTTTGCTTGCGACCAACAGCCTGTCGGCCCGTGTGAGCGAAGGTTAATGTAGCCCAAAAGTCAATGGACGGCAACCGCAGGCCGGTGCAACCCCGAAAATGAAGTGGGATGCCGAGTGAGGCGAAAAGCCGAAGACGCGCCAGCAGGGCAAAAACGCAAGCGGCTCGCTCCGCGAAGCGCCCTCATGCGCGCGCTGGCGCGCCGGTCAGAGGAAGGTGCGAGGGATCTCGGTTATTGATAGTGCTGAGCGTTTTTCTCCGTGAAGGCCACAAGATTCTCGGGAACCTCGCCAACCGCGTAGATCGCCGACGCCTCACAAACGGGGACGCAAGCGCCGCAATCAATGCAATTCACCGGGTCGATGAAGAGCTGCGTAACCTCGGCAAAATTGGGCTCATCTTTACGGGGATGAATGCAGTCAACCGGGCAGACTTCAATGCATTTCTCATCTTTCGTGCAACCTTCGACGATAACGAAAGCCATGAATCGTTTCTCCTAAAATATGTTCGTGGACTCTCAAGCTACACACAAAACGCACGCGATTGTGCAACCCATCCACGCGACCGTGCCTACGACACGAGGAAGTAAGTGCAATTTGTACACCAAACGCCGCGTGCTTTTTGTCACTTACGGCAGCCTGGAAGGCACTCCAGGGCAAGGAAGCTGGATTGAAAGACCCAGCATGGGGGGCAAATTGCCCACCTGCGACTTAGGTCTGAGATAGCCCGCCTTGCACATTCCTGCCACAAGGGTTGATTGAATTGGTAGAATGGGTCGAAGCGCAGACAAGGTCTTGCATGATAAATCACTCATGGAAAACCGAAGTCCTTCTTCCCGGCAACTGGCGGGGCGCCACCTCTGCGCTGCTCTCCAAGGGCCACCATCACATCATCGTCGACACCGGTATGCCGCACGAGGCCCATCGCCTGATCGCCGCCCTCGAGGAACGCCACCTCCATCCGGCGGATATTCAGATGGTCGTCAACACCCATTTCCATGTTGACCATGTTCTAAACAACTGCCTCTTCCCCGAAAGCGAGATCTATGCTACGCAGCAATCCTACGACTGGTGCTGCGCCGTCTATTCCGATCTCCTCGATGAACAAAACTGGGAAAGGCTGGCCCTAAAGTACTACCCGGAAGTGGGTGACTATTCGAGAGCTCCAGAGCTGATGGCGGCGCTGCGACGGCTGGCGTTACGCTGGTGGGACCGCCAACGCCTGGGCGACCCTTCCCGCTTTCGCTGGATTGAAACTCACCCTCTGCCCGATGATCTGGAATTCCTGGTGACTTCCGGCCACGTACCCGGCCACGTCTCCGTGATCACCCACAACGATGATCAGCCGACAGTCATTGCCGGAGACGTCCTGCTCACCCGCGAGCACGATGAGAATGTCCTGACCATGATCCCCCACGATCGCGAGCAGTTCCAGCGCGACCGTGCTCGCCTTCTGGCTATGACGGCGCGCATCCTTCCCGGGCACGACGACGAGTTTTCCACTGGCGTAGGAGCCTAGTGCCGTTCCAACTTGTCTTGCCTGGGCTTTCTACGCAGGACCATCCTTCGGGCCGCGCAAAATGACGGCGCTACAGATTGGGAGGTTGAGTTGGAACGGCACTAGTTGACGAGGAAGGCGGGTGAGTAACGAAGATTACTGCGGTGAATCTACTCCCCTTGGCAGGGACTTGACTTTTGTCCAGGAAGCCCGCAAGCATGTAACCGGCCAGTCGGTCAGGAGATCGTCAGAAGTTATGCCGCATGAGTAGCTTACCGCCCCTCATGCGTGTCTACGGAGATCTTGGTGGCCTCAACTCCCTTTCGTCGAAAGGTCCTAATTATCGAAGATGAGCCCTCCATCCGCAACGTCCTCTACGTGCTTCTCGCGGCGCTCGGCTGCGATGGGCATATTGCCTACGACGCTCGCCAAACCCTCTGGATGATCCGCGAGGGCAGCTTCGACGCCGTCCTGCTGGACCTGCGTTGTGTCAACCTGCCGCCCGACCAAATGGTTTCCGCCATCACCGAACTTCGGCCCAGTCTGGTCGGACGCGTCCTCGTGATCACCGGAGAGATCGCCGACCCCGACACGCTCGGCATGCTTGAACGCTGCGCCCTGCCCCACGTTCCGCGCCACCGCGTAACCTCGGAGCTTGGGGACCGCCTGCGAACCTTACGGGGCTTCGCACCCTCACACGCCGGTTCAACTTCTTAGGCCCGGGGCGTCCTCGCTTCTCTTCTCCCACAACGCCCTGATCGCGTGCACATACTCCGCCAGGGCTTCCTGCCAGGACCGCGGAAGTGCGAATCCGGCCTGCCGCAGCGCGGCCATTTCCATCACCGCGTATTTCAGCCGGGGCGCTCGCCGGCGCATCATGGCGTCCGGCACGCCAACCACCTTCCCCGGATCGAGCCCCGCCAGTTCCACGGCCTTGCGCGCCAACTCGAAGCGCGTGCACGCCCCCTGGTTCGACAGGTGGTAGAGCCCGTGGCGGCCCGCTTCCACAACCTCCATGATTTTCATCCCGGCATCGACCGTGTGCGTGGCGGAACCCACCTGGTTGCTCGCCACCACGTATTCGTCACCCGCCGCGACCTCGTGCAAACCCTTCTCCACAAAGTTGGTCTTTCCGGGACCGAACAATACCGAGACCCGGAAGATCCAGTGCTTCGCCAAAGCCTGCACCGCCTGCTCGGCCTGCAACTTGGTCCGCCCGTAAACGGTCAAGGGCTGGGGCTGATCGGTCTCGAGGTAAGGCGCCAGCTTCTTGCCATCAAAGACCGCGTCCGTGGAAATGTGCGCGACGCCCGCTCCCACCTGGCGGGCGGCCTCCACGACGTTTCGCGTGCCCTGGTAGTTCACCAGAAAGCCCCTGGCGGGGTCGGCCTCGCAGGTATCGAGATCGGGAATGCCGGCGGGATGTACAACCAGTTCCGGCCGGATCCGCTCCAAGGCCGCGAGCACGGCCTCCGCATCGGTGATATCGGCCTCGGCGCGCGTCAGGGGAAAGACCTCGTGCCGTGTGGAGAACGCCGCGACCAGACCCTGCCCGAACAGTCCTGCGGCACCCGTGATAGCAACTCTCATGGTCCTACTGCGTAGTGTCTCCGCCCTTCTCGATGTTCACGACGTACTCGCGTAGTTTCATCGTCACGCGTTGGGCGATCTGGTCCGGAACCCTGCCCGCAAAGCGTTTCGTCTCCGGTCCAGCCGGAGGGGGGCCTCATCCCTATTCCAAACGAACGACGGCCCCCGGAGTGTTATAGAGACGGATCAGGGTGTTGAGGTCTCGCTGGCTGGGTTTGCTCACGAGGGATTTCCAGAAAACCGGGTAGCGGACCACGGGCGCCACAACCTGGTGTGGCTTCTCCTGAATTTGAAAGTACATGATATCGCCCTTGGATTCGCTGTGCTCCTTGATGCCGAGAGCGTGTCCCATTTCGTGCAGGATGATGGCGCGCATTTCGTCTTTGGACCAGCGGCGAGAAAGATCCACGGTGATGAAAGCTACCTTGCGGCCGGTCAATTCACCGCCCACGCGTCGAATTTGCACCCAATCGGCTTCTTCTCCCGCGTGCCCTTCGCCACTTGGGGACTCCCACTCCACGCGGATGTCCGCGCGCTCGGGTGCCGCAACCAATTCAAGTGGGAACATCTCCTTCCAGATATTAAATGCCTCGCGTGCGCCTTGGCCCCAGTTTAGGAAGGACACACTTCCCAGTGAAACCTTGATGGGAAAGGTCGTCCACTTCTCGGATTCCGACCTCGCGGCCACCTGCCAGTAATAATCTCCGGCCGCCGGGACGTAATGGGACGGTTGAAGCGCCTCGGGATACACAGGCAGGTTCTCCAGGATTTGCAGCCTGGCACGGGCTTGTGCAACCTGGTACTTGCGCCCAGGGTCGTTGGGCGCGAGCTCAATGAACCGGCGGAAGTCCTCAATGGCCTTCTGCCGATCCACCATCTCGTTTGCCAAGGCGCGATTGTAATAGGCCTCGATGAATTGGGGGTCCTGCTCGAGAGCACGAGTGTAGGCCGCGGCAGACTCTCGAAACCGGTCTTGATCGTAGAGCCCATTGCCCTGGCGAAAAGACCCCTTCGCCGCTTCTCGATCCACTGCCCGTGCCGGACTGGCCACCAGCATCAGTAACAAGCCGAGGATCACCTGACGCATCGGTAATCACCTCCCGTCAATTGGCTTGCTGACATGATAAAGGCACGCCGGCCCCCGTGCCACAGTTAAGTGGTCGGTTGTCAGGCGTGGTCAGTGGTCGAGGACGTCGAGCGGTCAGCTCGCAGCGTTCAGCGCCCAGCGTTCAGCATGCCGCGCCTCAAGCCGAAGTTGCTTCCCTCTACGCTTGGCTCTTGCCAAGCACGTTGAGAACTCAACGTCAAAAGTCAGCCTTCGACTTTTCAACTCTTCAACTTCTTCCACTGCCCTTTCAGGCGAGTTTCTTCAACTCCGCCAGAATCTCGGAATTGTCCGGCTGCTCTCTCAGCTCGTAAATCTTCGCCCACGCGATCTTACCGCTCTTATCGATGATAAAGACCGCGCGGTCGTTGAGGAACGGGATCTGATGCTTGGTGGGCGGGAAAACCTCGTAATCCGCCGCGGTCTCGGCGTAGGGCCAGCGGTCCACCGCCAGCGGGAATTTCAATCCGCCCAGTTGTTTTTGGAAAGCGATGTGAGAAAAGACCGAATCGGTCGAGACGCCCACGACCTGGGCGTTCAAGCCGGCAAACTGGGCGAGGTCCGCCTGGAATGCCGACAGTTCGTTCTGTCAAACCGGGGTGAAATCGAGCGCGTAAAACGCCAGGACGACGTTCTCGCCGCGGTGGCTGGAAAGCTCGAACTCCCCCTGCAACTCGCCCGTGGCGCAAGGAAGTTTGAAATCCGGCGCCGCGTCTCCAACCTTCAACGCCATACGGACCTCCGTCGCTCAGCCTGGATTCAGTGACGCATCATCGGTGAGTGAAGACGCGCCGCATTCGTTCCTACCTGGGTAGCCCGTGGCAAACGCAGGAATTCTAACCGATCGTCCTGGCAAAGGAAAGTGGCGACGCGGAGAGAAGCTGCTGCTACGCATCCCTCCCCGCGCGCCGCGAGGGATTGGAACTGGCAAAACCCGGCATGCGCCTGGCGGTGCGTGCCTTCGCACCAGCGGCAAGGCGGCTACAGCGTCAGGAACTTCCGCACGTAGGGTGAGTTCCGCTCGGAGCCTGTTCCCGAGCGGCGGAAGTGCCCCGAAGGCCCTTCGCCCAGGAACTCGGAGAACCAAGCCTCGTGCTCGACTTCTTCATGCAGAATGGCGAGCGCCAGATCGTAAGTGCGATGGTCTTTTCCCGCCGTATAGTTGCAGATCGCCGTGTAACCGCGGATCGCACAGCGTTCCGCCTTCACCAGCACGTCGAGCATCGCTTTGACGTCCTTCGGATCCTTGGGCAGCAAAGCCGGCGGACAGGCGGAAATATCGTGAAAATCGTTCATACTTTGCGGCAGTTTGCCGCCCAGCTCGTAGATGCGCGGCACCAGCGCCTCAAAATGGTTGCGGTCTTCGATGCGCGCGTCCTCGGTGATTTCCTTCAGGCCTTCGCCCTCCAGCCCGATCAGGTTCACGCGCAGAATGGTGTAGTAATAAAACGTAGTCAGTTCGGCGGAGGCGTTGCGTACCAGCATATCCAGCAGCTTGTCAACGTCAATTCCAGCCTTCTGAACCACTTCTCGTGCAACACGACCCATGGTTTCCTCCTTTTGCCTTTTCGGCTTTGCCCTTACCTGTAACGCGCGTCGATGAATCGGGCAGGTGGGGTTTTAGCAACGTCGTCACTCATCAGACGGCGCTACAGGTCGCGGCGAGCGGACCTCGCACGGTCTCTTCTCCCCAACGAGGCAAGATGCTTCATCTGTTGCACGACGAGTTTGCCTTGCCAGCACCCATAGGTAAAAGATATACTTCCTATTCGTCTCATAGACAGCGCATATGGAACTCCACCAGCTTCGATACTTCCTGGCCGTGGCGCGTTTTCACTCCTTCACTCGCGCGGCGGAGCATGAGCACGTGGCCCAGCCCTCGCTGAGCCAGCAAATCCGCAAGCTGGAAAATGAACTGGGCGCACCGCTGTTTGACCGCCTAGGGCGCAGGATTCGCTTGACGGCGCTGGGCGAGCGGTTTCTGGAGCATGCCCGACGCGTGCTGGCGGACCTGGAAAGCGCCCGGCACGATGTGGACGAGATGCTGGGTCTCAGCCGCGGGCAGGTTTCGATTGGCGTCATCCCCACCGTCGCCCCGTTTCTCCTGCCCCCGGCGCTGGCCCGGTGCGCGCGCGAGTTCCCGAAGGTTTCCATCAGCGTGCGCGAGGACCTGACGAACTCTCTGCTGCGGCAGCTCGCGGAAGGGGAAATCGATCTGGCGCTGCTGAGCTTGCCCGTCAAAGGGCCTGAGTTCGTGGCGGAGCCGCTACTCACGGACCGCATGCTTCTGGCTGTGCCCTCCAAGCATCCTCTGTGGCGCCACCGCCGGCGTGCCGCCTTGCCTGACGTGGCCCACGAATCCTTCCTGCTGCTCAAGGACGGCCACTGCTTCCGCGACGACGTCCTCGAACTGTGCAAGGCCTCGCGAATGAATCCTCACGTAGTTTTCGAAGGGGGGCAACTCGAAACGCTGGTGGCGATGGTTGCCGCGGGGGCCGGCGTCACCCTGCTGCCGGAGATGGCGCGCCGCCACTACCGGCACGCGGGCGTACGCTTGCTGGATTTTCTTCCGCCGCAACCTGCGCGCACCATCGGTGTAGTGAGAGCAAAAGACAAGTTTCAGACCGAGGCGGCGCGCGCCTTCCTCGACGCGCTCAAGGGAGGCTGCGCACGGTAAGACCCGCCGATCACGTGTCCCACGTTGTGCGCGGCCCAAACTTCAATGCTCCGGGCCGCCGTTCCAGATGACGAGTTCGGGCTCCTTCTCGGTCACCTTGCTGTACGGCCCCACCGAGTGGGTCAGCCACACGTTGCCGCCGATCACGCTGTGGTGGCCGATGTGCGTTTTTCCCCCCAGAATCGTAGCGTTCGGATACACCGTGACGTGGTCCTCGAGGTCCGGATGCCGCTTGTTTTCGTGCCCGCGGCGCAGTTGGCCGTACTCGTCCTTGGAGAGCGGATTGAAGGCTCCCAGCGTAACGCCGTGATAGAGCGTCACCCTGTTTCCGATAATGGAAGTTTCCCCGATGACCACGCCGGTGCCGTGATCGATGAAGAACGACTCGCCGATGGCCGCGCCGGGATGGATGTCAATGCCCGTATGGCTGTGCGCGACCTCGGTCATCATGCGCGGAATGAACGGTACATCGAGGAGGTAAAGCCGGTGCGCGAGGCGCTGCACGGTGATGGCCTCGATGTACGGGTAAGCAAGTAGGATTTCTTCGTGGCTCGAGGCCGCCGGGTCGTTGTGGAAGGCGGCTTCGATATCGGAGGCGAGCAGGCGCGCCAGTTCCGGCAACTGCCCGAACAAGTTTTGGAGTATCTCGTCCGCGCAGTGCTCGAGGTCGGCAGGCGCGGGCTTCCCGGTCCGGCGACAGTCAAAGCGCACGGCGCTGCAGATCTGGCTGGCGAGCAAGGTTTGGATTTCTCGGAGGTTGAGGCCGGCGGGCGTCCCCTGCGCTTCGTGTTCTTCGCTGAGGAAGTAGATGGGAAACAAGGTTTCCAGGTAACGACGGCAGATCAATGCCACTGCGTCGCGGCTGGGCAATCGGAATTCGCTGCGGTCGTCCCCCGCCAGTTGCGCGTCCAGAGCTACTCGGAACTCTTGCGCGAGGCACTTCATATCATCAACGCTCATGGTAATGCCTCCTTCGGAATCAGCACGAGAACCTCACGCGGTGGAAACCGCAGCCCGCACACGACCCCCTGTGGAACCGGGACCCCTTCCAGGGCCGCGCCACCCACAGAATCCTGGTTGCCTCGTGAGCTCATCCGATCCCCTCAAAAAGTACCGTGGAAATGTATCGCTCGCCGGAATCCGGCAGGATGGTGACAATCGTCTTGCCGGCGAACTCCTTCTGCTTCGCCAAACGGACGGCGACGGCGGCTGCGGCCCCGCAGGAGATGCCGCTCAAGATCCCCTCCTCGCGCGCCAACCGCCGGGCGAATTCGATGGCCTCGTCGTTCGTGACCTGCTCGATGCGGTCGACCAGGGAGAGGTCCAGAATCTTGGGGACGAAGCCTGCGCCGATCCCTTGAATTTTGTGCGGCGAGGGCTTCAGCGGCTGCCCGGCGCGGTGCTGCGTGAGCACGGGGCTGTCCACGGGCTCGACGGCGACCGAGACAATCGGTCTGCCCTTGGTGTTCTTGATGAAGCGCGAAACTCCCGTGATCGTGCCGCCCGTGCCCACGCCGGACACGAGCACGTCAATGGCGCCCGCCGTGTCATCCCAAATTTCCGGGCCGGTGGTTTTCTCGTGAATGGCGGGGTTAGCAGGGTTCTCGAACTGTTGCGGAAGGAAAAAATGCGCGGGGTCAGAATGGGCAATCTCCGTGGCCCGCTTGATGGCGCCGGGCATGCCTTCCGGTCCCGGAGTAAGCACCAGTTTCGCGCCAAAGGCCACCAGCACGCGCCGGCGCTCCAGCGACATGGTTTCCGGCATGGTGAGGGTCAGGCTGTAACCCCGCGCGGCCGCCACAAAGGCGAGGGCGATTCCCGTATTGCCGCTGGTGGGCTCGACAATTTCCATGCCCGGCTTCAGCACGCGGTGCCGCTCGGCGTCCCAGATCATTGCCGATCCGATTCGGTCCTTCACGGAGTAGGCCGGATTGCGGCCTTCAATCTTGGCCAGGACCGTGGCGTGCGTCCCCGCAGTGAGCCGGTTAAGCCGCACGAGGGGAGTTCCGCCGATGCTGGCTGCATTGTCTTCGAACATGTTCACCATGAATTTGCCTCCGGGTTTGGTTTGTGGTCATCAATTTGCGCTTCGGACGAACAGCAGGCGATGGCCCGAGCGTGCCTGCTAAACAAGCCATCGCTTCTCCCTGGGACCCTTCTGCAAGACATGGGTCCAAGGTAGGCGGAGATGCGAGTGGATTTCATTTTTGACCGCGAAAGTTCCTCGGCACCTCCTCACTACCTCAGTACTTCGGCACCGAGGGATCGACCTGGTCTGACCACGCCAGGATTCCACCCTTCAGGTTAGAGATCTTGCGGAACCCGGATTTCATCAGCAGGTCTACGGCCAGGGCGCTGCGTATGCCGGACCGGCAATGCACGACAATCTCGTCCGCAGAGTTCAGCTCGCTCATGCGTTTGGGCACTTCGCCGAGGGGAATCAGCTTCGACCCCAGGATGCGACAGATCTGGTATTCGTGCGGCTCGCGCACGTCGATCAGTACGAAGGGCTTGCGCTCGTCCAGCATCTTTTTCACTTCCTCCGGGGTGATTTCGGGAATGCCGGTTTGCACAGGGCTATACTCCTCGCCGCGCATGCCGCAGAACTGCTCGTAGTCGATCAGCCGGGTGATCGTGCGCTGCGTTCCGCAGATCGGGCAATCGGGATTCTTGCGCAACTTGAGCTCGCGAAACGTCATGCCCAGGGCGTCAAACAACAGCAGGCGGCCGATGAGGGGCTCGCCCCTGCCCAAGATCAGCTTGATGGTCTCCATCGCCTGGATGCACCCGACGATGCCGGGCAACACGCCCAGCACGCCGCCCTCGGCGCAACTCGGAACAAGTCCGGGCGGAGGCGGCTCCGGATACAGGCAGCGGTAGCACGGACCCTGCTCGGCGTAGAAGACTGAAGCCTGCCCTTCGAAGCGGAAGATACTGCCATACACGTTCGGCTTGCCGAGCAGGACGCAGGCGTCGTTCACGAGGTAGCGCGTGGGGAAATTATCCGTACCGTCGGCAACGATGTCGTATTCACGGAAAATCTCGAGCGCGTTGTCGCTCGTCAGGCGCGTTTCGTAGGCCTCAATTTCGATGCTGGGATTGATTTCAAGCAGCGTATCACGCGCGGAATCGAGTTTCGACCGCCCCACGTCGCTGGTGCCGTGCAGGACCTGCCGCTGCAGGTTGGTGAAATCCACGACATCGAAATCCACGATGCCGAGCTTGCCCACGCCCGCGGCGGCAAGATAGAGCGCCAGCGGCGAGCCCAATCCCCCGGCGCCCACACACAGCACCTTCGCCTGCTTCAACTTTAGTTGCCCCTCCATGCCCACTTCCGGCATGATCAAGTGACGGCTATAGCGCAGGATTTCGTCTTTGCTCAATTGCCCGGTCGGCGTCAATGTGGCGGTAGTCATTTCCAATCCTTCCTTTGGCAATTCCGGCCATTGCTCCCTGTCAATTGGGGAACGCACGAGAAACCGGCTCTCAAACCCGGCCTTCTGCCCAGAACCTTCGTGGAGTCTCGGGTGGGATGCGCCCGGGATCCGCCATCCCGGCTTGCCGGGATGGGAACCCAGGCTAGCTACAGATACAGCGCAGGGCCGTGCCGCCGGCAATGGAAGGTACAATGCTGATCACATCGTGGTCTTTCAAAGGAGTCTGTTCCTTCTGCAAGAATCGAATGTCTTCGTCGCCCACGTAAACATTTACAAAGCTGCGCAGCTTGCCTTCGTCGGTGTACAGATGTTTGCGCAAGTCGCCGTATTGCGTCGTGATCGCGCGCAGCGCCTCCGCGACGGTCTTGGCTTCAACCTCCAGCGACTCCTTCTTTTCCGCGTACTGGCGGAGCGGAGTCGGGATGATCACCTTGACCTGCATTCTTGCTCCTCGGGATGCGACTTCAAGCGGCCTCGTTGCCGCTGGCCTTCCCGCTTCAATAAATTCGATGCTTTCTCAGCCCGAAAGTTTCCAGCCTATCCTCGAGCCAGCGGCGCACGCTGCCGGTTAACCTTCGATCTCAACCTGCTCGGCGCTAAACGCTGACCGATCCTCTGCCAAAACCCAGCTCGTCAAATCCTTCGGGACGCCCCGTTCAACCGAAATTATAACATAAGAATACCACGGCCAGGCGTGGTCGCGATCGTAATTCGAGGGCCGCGCCGGGTGGTCGGGGTGCGAGTGGTAGTAGCCCAGCACATCGAGCCCGCGCGCCCGCGCACCCTTTTCCACGCGCAACTGGTCGAGCGGATCGATCAGGAAGCGGTTGCGCTCCGTTTCCCTGCCCGGATCATCCAACGGCAAGAGCTCCTGCGCGCGGCTGGGATCATGCCGCAGGTTCTTGAGCGCCACAACCTCCGTCACGTGCTTCGCCTCTCCTTCCACTTTCCCCAGCAAGACGCCGCAGCACTCGCTGGGATAGTCCCGCGCGCCGTGCTGGCGGATGGACTCGATCAGATTAGTGTTGAGTTTGAGTGCCATGACCGAACACTTGCGATTGGGCGATTGAGTGATTTGGGGATTGAGCTAGCAAAATTTAAATCAATCACTCAATCACCCGATCGCCCAATCACTCAATACCTCATTGCCCTTCATCCCAAAACCGCTCGCTCAGGTACTTGTCGCCGCTGTCGGGGAAAATCGTGACCACCACGCCGCTCGACAACTGATTCGCCACCTTGAGCGCGGCCACCAGGGCGGCGCCGGCTGAGACGCCCACCAGCAGGCCTTCCTCGCGCGCCAGGCGCAGCGTCATGGCGTAAGCGTCCTCGGTCGAAATTTCCAGGTTCTCGTCGGCAACGCTCGGGTCGTAGATGCCCGGCTTGATGGCGGTGGGCATATGCTTCATGCCCTCGAGGCCGTGAAAGGGCGAATCGGGCTGAAACGAAACGCAGCGGATGCGCGGGTTGAGTTCCTTCAGCCGCCGCGCCGTGCCGATGAACGTTCCGCTGGTGCCGAGCCCCGCCACGTAGTGCGTCACGCGGCCTTCCGTCTGCGCGAAGATCTCGGGCGCGGTCGCGAGGTAATGCGCGCGCCAATTGGCGGGGTTATCGTACTGATTCGCGTAGAAGTAAAGTTCGGGGGTTTCCTTGGCCAGGGCGCGCACGCGGCGAATCGCGCCATCCGATCCTTCCATCGGATCCGTAAAGACGATCTCCGCGCCGTAGGCGTTCAGGATGCGTTTGCGCTCCAGGCTCGCGTTCGACGGCATGCAGAGCCTCACGCGGTAGCCCTTGGCCGCGCAGATCATGGCATAAGCAATGCCGGTGTTGCCGGACGTCGAGTCAATCAGGATTCTGTCCCGCGACATCAGGCCAGCCGCCTCCGCCTCGCGTACAATGTTCAGGGCCGGGCGGTCCTTCACCGAGCCTCCGGGGTTTTCCCATTCCGCCTTGGCGTAAATCTCCACCGCCGCTGACGCCGGGCGAATCCGCACGAAACGCACCAGCGGCGTGTTGCCGATGAGCGACAGCACATCCGCCGGGCCGTGAAAGATTCCTGAATTTTCAGGGGTTGCTGCCCTTGCGTTTTTTGCCATCAGTGCAATAGACTCTCCATTGTAAGGGTTGGTTTCAAGATGTGTCAACGGCGACGGCGTCCTCCGCCACGGCGCCTAGGCGCTGGGGGCTGAGGCAAAGGCGCAACCGCGGAATTCAACTTGTCCTGTCCTTCCGCAAGGTAGATGGGGATCATACATGGCGACTGAAACCGCAACCGCGCAGGGGATGCGAAAGCAATTTGAACAGGCAGGCTTCATCGTGGCCGACTCACCAGCGGGGAAGCTCGAACTAAAGAAGTCAGGTTGCGTCTGCTATCTGGAAAGCCAGGACGGGCGCTGGGTGCGCTCCGGGCCGCCGTGCTTCACAGTGCACGGCAGCACCTGCGAGCTCGAAGACCGCGGCTATCAGAAGTTCTGGTATTCGAAAGGCGACGGCCGGCGCTTCCCCATCCGCAAAGTCGATCTTGAAACCCTCCACCGCTTCGACGAGGAAGTGCGCTATATCCTGGGTCAGAAAAGCCTCTACAACGAATCGCTCGGCACTACGAACGCGCGTACCGTCTACGACCGCCTGACAGGCCGCCCCGACCGGTGACGTGGGCCCGGAACAAGTTCCAATCCCTTTTGCTTCACGGGTTATGGCTGGATTGCAGCGCTGGCGCTGGTCCTGAGGCTGGCATGTCAGCCAACCCAGGCCACACGTTTCAGCTTTCGTCCGTGGGAGCCGTCTCCGCCGGGGGAACTGAGGGAGCGGCGGGCGCGGAGGGCGGCGCAGGGCCCTCGGCCGCAGGGGAGGCTGTCGGCGCTGTCACTGCAGCAGGCGGTGGAGGACTCGCCGGCGCAGGGGGCGCGGCGGGCCGTGGCGCTGGCATCGGTTGCGCAGGCCGCACCACGAGCGCGGCCCGGACCCGCATGCCCGCAACTCCGGGCTTGCCCGTTCTGGGCCCCGAGGGCGCGACCGGCCGCTCGGGCCGCCGCACGGTTCCCGGCTCAGGCTGTTGAGGCCGCTGCGGCGCGTGGGCCACCGGACGGAAGATGACCTCAATCTGCACCTGGCCCAGATCTTTATCCTGAAGTTCCAGAACCTGGTCAAAACGTTCCTGGCGGATCGCGGCTTTGGCCTGTTCGAAGATCTGGTACTGGCGCTCGATTACCCCCCGCCCCACGGAGCGCTCGCGTTTCTGGTCGCGCTCCACGCAAGTTTCGAGCGGCACATCGAAGAGCAGGGCCACGACCGGCACCTGGAATTTCTTTGCCAGGTCGAGCAGTCCCTGGCGCGCCGTGGCGGTCAACGCCGTCGAATCCAGCACGCAGAGGCGATTCAGCGTGAGGCGCTGTTCAAGCAGGAAGTGGACCAGGGCAAAGGCCTGGGCATTGAAGCGCTGGTCACGGTCGTCGTCGCAAACGCACGCGCGCGCCCAATCCGAAGAAATAATCTGGGTGGGCCGAAAGTGACGCTCGGCAAAAGTGGATTTCCCGCAGGCTGCGGGTCCACACAAGACAACCACAGAGGGCCTAATGAGTCGCACCGGCTGAGGATTCGGTCTGCCTTCGTTGGGGGTCGATTCAGCGTCCATAGGTGTTTGACACATCCCTCCAGAGTCTTGAGATCACCCACCCCCTCTCCATTCTCTTGTGGGTGGCTGCCTCGCTTTCCCGCTGCTCGCTTGGCTATAGCTTTACCATATCCAGAGAGCAAGAAACAAGAAATGGTTGCCTTTGTGGGGAGATCGCGCTGTAGAGGAGGGCGCGCGGCAGCCTCTCCGAGTTGGCCCGCCCTCTTTCGAATACCTGAGCGCGCCACCTGCCAGTATCGTAGCCCGGACTTTCTCCCGCCGCCCTCGCTTCCCAAACAACACCTGAGGTATATTCAGGGTAGTGGCGCGGACCTTGCGCCGTGCGTCCTTCGGACCGAACTGGGCGGCGCTACAGGGTGATGGCGTGGCAGCAATCGTAGTGGCTTTGGTTGAGGACCTCCTTTTCCTTTCGAAAATTCGCGAGACGGCAAAAGCCGTTGGCGTCACGGTGATCGCCGGCGACACGAGAAGCTGCGTTCCTTCCATCCTCGAGACCGGACCGCAGGCGATCCTCCTTGACCTAAATTCCCGCATGCTGGCCGCCGTGGATTGCGTTCGCGCCCTCAAGGCCGATCCGGCCACGCGCCAGATTCCCATTGTGGGATTTGTGTCCCACGTCCAACCGGACCTCATCGCCGCCGCCCGCGCCGCCGGGTGTGACCTGGTTTTGGCTCGCTCGGCTTTCAGCCAGCAACTCCCGGACCTGCTTCGCAAGCTCGCCAGCGAAGCCGCCGTATCTCCCGCAGACTGAGCGGAGGAGCGTCCATCGTCTTTCAGCCCTCGGACCTTCAATGGGAAGGTGTTCCAATTCTGCCCTTTGCCATGTGCGCTTTGCCTTTTGGTTTCGCTCGCAACCTGCCCGTCCAGCCTACGTCGTGAGGGCCATGCTAGAATGAGCGTTGGGGTTTTCGCGGCAGCGCATTTTGCGGCCAGGGGTTAAACGGCAGAAAGAACCTATGGCGACCGACAAAATTCTCGCCCTTGAGCGGGCCTACCAAGTGGTGAAGGAGTTGAAGCGCCGCGGCCAACGTGTGGTCTTTACCAACGGCTGTTTCGATCTCCTGCACCCCGGCCACACGCGTTGCCTGGCCGAGGCCCGCAAGCTCGGTGACGCCCTCGTCGTCGCCATCAATAGCGACCGCAGCGTGCGCGTGCTCAAGGGACCGGGTCGCCCCCTGCAGCCGGAAGCGGAGCGCGCCGAGATCCTGGCGGCGCTCGCGGCCGTGGATTACGTTACGATTTTCGACGACCTCACTCCCCAACTCGTGATTGCTCTCATGTTGCCGGACGTGCTGGTGAAGGGCGGCGATTGGGGGCCGGACCAGGTCGTCGGCCGCACGGAAGTCGAAGCCGGCGGGGGGCGTGTGGTTTCGATTCCGGTGGTGGTGGGCTACTCGACCACTGCCCTCATCCAGGCAGCCCAAAAGGCAGCGATCAGTGACGAGTGACCCGCCGGCCACTTACTCGTCACTGGTCACTGTGTTTCCATGCCCGACCTGCGATCCCTGCTCCAGCCCCTTCTCGACCACGCCGCTCTGCGCGCGGCGCGTGCGGCGCTCGGCGGCGCCCCTCAAGCCGCGACTGAGCCGATTACCCTTTCCGGCCTGACGCCTTCGGGCAAGGCGCTGGTGGTGGCAGCGCTGGCGCACGAGGTGCAGCGGCCGGTCGTGGTGCTAACCAAAGACAACGAGGCCGCGCAAGCCTATGCCCAGACTACTTCCACTTTTCTTGACTGGCTCGAGCCGACCGCGGGCAGCGCGGTTCACGTGTTGCCGGCCCTTGACTGCGCGCCTTACGAGGGCCGCTCGCCGCACGCCGAAATCCAAGAACAGCGCGCCGTGGGACTCTGGAACCTGGCCCGCGGCGGCGCGCGGGTGATCTTCGCGCCCGTAGCCGCAGCCCTGGGACGCTTCCGCGAGCGGGCTTTCTACTCCTCGCTGGCGCTTGGGCTCAAGGTCGGGGACGAGTTGAATCTTGACGACCTCGTCGAGCATCTCCGCGGCGTGGGCTACGAACCGGCGGAGCCGGTCACGGGTGTCGGCCAGTATTCCGTGCGCGGCGGAATTGTAGATGTGTTCTCACCCGAAGCGGAGTGGCCGTTCCGCCTGGAATTCTTCGGCGACCAACTCGAGTCGGTGCGTGAGTTCGACCCCTCCTCGCAGCGCTCGCGCCAGCCGATTCCCAAAGCGCTCCTGTTGCCCCTTTCCGAAGTGCAGCGTTCGCCGAGATTTTTTAAACGCCTAGTGCGCGTCCTCACCGAGCGTTCCCGCGAACGCGCCAAGTCGCGAGCCACGGTGCCACCCGACCGTGAACCCGAGTGGGCCGCCGAACATTCCAACGCTTTCCCGGGGTGGGAGTTTTTCGTCCCGGTCGTCGAGCCGCACCCGCACACGTTGCTGTCGTTGCTGGAACGGCCCGTGCTGGTCTGGGACGAGTTCCTCGACCGCCGCAACCAGATCCAAAGCACGCTGGAGGGCCTGGCCGCAAGCTTTGATGAAGTCCGCGACATCGTTCCGCCCCGCCCCGAACCACAGGAGGTTTACCTGGCGGAGCCGGAATTTCTCCGAGCGCTCGCACGCGTTCCACAGATTTCGCTCGAAGAACTGGCCCTGGAAAGCGCCGCCCCACCGGCGGTATCCGTGCCGCCGGCCGTCGTCATTGGCGGCGACTTGTACTTCCCTCCCGCAGGAGCGGAGCTTCCGGCCGATCTGCCCGCCGGCCCACCCCAGCCCCTCGCCCCGAGTCCCGAGCCCCGGGTCCCGAACCCCGAATCCCTGCCACCCGAACGCCTGTTCCTGAGCCAGCCACCTCCCAAGTTCCACGGCGGCGTCAAGGCGTTGGCGGAAGACTTGCGCGCTCGGCTGATGCTGAGGGAGTCCGTCATCTTCGTCGTTCCCACCAGCGGCAAGGTGGACCGTCTGCGCGAGATTCTGAAGGAGTATGCGATTCCCTTCGCGACAGTCACCGACGGAAAAGAAAAGCCTGACGCCGCTCCCTCCGAGCCCCCAACCGGCACCGCGGTGCTCATTGCGCGCGGCGAGATTACGGAAGGTGTGGCCTTCCCCGAGCTTCACCAATTGTGGCTGGCCGACTCGGACCTGTTCGGTGGCTTCGACTGGGCGGGGCGCCGGCGGCGCGAGCATTCCGGGATCTCCAGTTTCATCTCCGACCTTAGCGACCTCAAGGTCGGCGACTACGTCGTGCACATTGATCACGGCATCGGCATTTATCAGGGCCTGCGGCAACTGCCCATCGCTGGCGCCACGCGCGACTTCATGCTGCTGACTTACCAGGATGACGCCAAGCTCTACGTGCCCCTGGAGCGCCTGGATTTGGTGGAAAAGTATCGTTCCAGCGAGGGCGCCAAGCCCACGCTCGACCGCCTGGGCGGAGCGAGCTGGGAGCGCACCAAAACGCGCGTCAAACGCGCCCTGCGCGACATGGCCCAGGAGCTCTTGCAGCTTTACGCCGAGCGCAAGATGCGCGGCGGTGTTTCCGCCTCCCCCGACACACCCTGGCAGCACGAGTTCGAGGACGCGTTTGAGTTCGAGGAGACGCCCGACCAACTCACGGCCATTGCCGACATCAAGCATGACCTCGAGAGTCCCGAGCCCATGGACCGCCTGCTCTGCGGCGACGTCGGCTACGGCAAGACGGAGCTCGCCATGCGCGCGGCGTTCAAGGTGGTTCAAGACGGCCGCCAGGTGGTCGTGCTCGCGCCCACCACGGTGCTGGCGTTTCAGCACTACTCCACCTTTCGCCAGCGCCTGGCGGCCTTCCCGGTGCGCGTGGAAATGCTCAGCCGCTTCCGCTCCACAGGGGAGCAAAAGAAAGTCATCGTCGACACGGAAGCCGGTCGCGTCGATATTCTCATCGGCACGCACCGCCTGCTCTCAAAGGACGTGCGCCTGCGCGACCTGGGCCTGCTGATTGTGGACGAAGAGCAGCGCTTTGGAGTGGCGGCCAAGGAGAGGCTGAAGAAACTGAAGTCGGGCGTGGATGTGCTGACCATGTCGGCCACTCCCATCCCGCGCACTTTGCACATATCGCTGGGGGGATTACGCGACCTTTCGGTGATTGAAACGCCACCCCGCGGCCGCCTGGCCATTCAAACCACCGTGGCGCCTTTCAACCAGGGCCTCATTCAGTCGGCGATTCTGCAGGAGATGCAACGCCAGGGCCAGGCTTTCTTCGTGCACAACCGCGTGGAATCGATTTTCGCCATCGCCGCGCTCCTCCAGCGGTTAGTCCCCACCGCGCGCCTGGGCGTCGCGCACGGCCAGATGGGTGAGAAGGATCTCGAGCGCGTCATGCTGAAGTTCATGCAGGGTGAATATGACGTGCTGGTGGCCACAACGCTCATCGAAAACGGCCTGGACATCCCACGCGCCAACACCATGATCGTGAACCACGCCGACCGTTTCGGCCTCGCCGACCTCTATCAGCTTCGCGGGCGCGTGGGCCGCTCGAACCGCCGCGCCTACGCCTATCTCCTGATTGCCGCGGAAGACACGCTGACGCCCCTGGCGCGCCGGCGCCTCGCGGCGCTCAAGGAATTCTCCGACCTGGGCGCGGGCTTTCGGCTGGCGGCGCTCGACCTGGAGCTGCGCGGCGCGGGCAACCTGCTGGGCGCCGAGCAGCATGGCCACCTGAACGCCATTGGCATCGACCTCTACCTCAAGATGCTCGAGCAGACCCTGGAGGAACTGAAAGGCGCGCCGGCCAAAATCGAAGTGCGCACTGCGCTCAACCTGGGTCTCGATATCAAGATTCCTGACCAGTACATTCCCGACGAAAACCAGCGCCTGCGCATGTACAAGCGCATTTCGAGCGTGGCCACGTCCGCCCAACGCGCCGACCTGGAGGCCGAACTCGCCGATCGCTTCGGGCCGATGCCGCCCTCCGTTTCGAACCTGCTCGACTACGCGTTGCTCAAGACCGCCGCGGAGCAGTTGCTGGTGCAGACGGTGGAGCGCAAGGAGGATGAAATCTGGATGAAGTTTCACGAACAGGCGCCCGTCGATCCGCAGCGTCTAACCGAGTGGGTGCGCCGGCGCCGCGAGGCCACTTTCCGCCCTGACCGTGTCCTGCGTTTCCGCGTGCGCGAGCGCGGTGGCAATCTGCTGGCACAGGTCCAAAACATCTTGCAGGAACTGCACCCTCGGCCTTAAGATGGCGAAAGCTTGAGTGGGTGGGCCCGAGACAACCTGGGCGGTCCTGACCGTCTCCAAGCAGGAGACCCCCGAGTGAGCGGGAGTATTGCGAGGGAACGATGAAACGCAAGTTGGGAATAGTGGGAAGCGCCATCCTGGCGGCCGCTTTCGCAGCGCCGCAGCTCCAAGCCGCCCACGTCGTGGAGCGCATCATTGCGCGCGTCAACAACGAAATCATTACGCAGCGCCAGTATGAGCGCGAAAAGGCCAAGCTCCGCGAACAGCTTGCCCAGGAGTACTCCGGCCCGGAACTCGACGCCAAGCTCAAGGAAGAGAGCAAGGACCTGCTGCGCGACCTGATCGACCAGGCATTGATGGTCCAGAAAGCTAAAGACCTGGACATCAACGTCGAGACGGATCTCATCAAGCGGCTGGACGATATCCGCAAGCAAAGCAACCTGGCAAACCTCGACGACCTGCAGAAAGAAGTGGAAAAACAGGGCATGATCTGGGAAGACTTCAAAGAGCAGATCCGCCGGCAGATCCTGATGCGCGAAGTGATCGGCCGCGAAGTCGGGTCCCGCATCATCGTCGCGCGGGATGAGACTCTGCAATACTACAATGCGCACAAAAGCGATTTCCAATCGCCGGGCATGATTCATCTGGCGGAAATTCTGATTTCCACGGAAAAAAACAAACCCGAGGAGGCCGAGAAACGCGCCAAGGCCGCGCTGGCGGAGGTCAAGGCTGGCCAGCGCTTTGCCGAGGTCGTGAAGAAGTATTCCGACGGCCCCAACACTGATCAAGGCGGCGACATCGGGTATCTGAAGGCCGGGACGGTGGCTTCCGCCATAGCCGACGCCGTCAGCAAGCTCGAGGTGAACGACAACACGGATCTGATTCAGACCAAGAACGGCTACCTGATCTTGAAGCTGCTGGAGCGCTTCAGCCCGGGCATTCCCAAGTTTGAGGAAGTCGAGCAGCGCGTCAACGAGGCCGTGTATAACCAGAGGATGCAGCCCAAGCTGCGCGAATTTCTGGCTCAACTGCGCAAAGACAGCTACTTCTTTCTCGCGCCGGGGTATGTTGATGCCGGCGCCGAAACGCCCGCCGCCGCCGCGCTCGCCCCAAAAGGCCGATGAAGCAGACTTTCGTCAAGGACCTCGCGCCGGACTCACCCGTCCGCAGTACCTTCCTGGTCAAATCCAAAGAGCGCAAAATGGCCAGCAACGGCGCGGCCTATCTGGACCTCATCTTCCAGGACACCACCGGGGCCATCCCCGCCAAGCTCTGGGACTACTCCGAACGCACCACTTCCGCCTTTGAAGTTGACGACGTTGTGCAGGTCGAGGGCCACGTGGAGAGCTATCGTGGCACGGCGCAGATTCGCGTGCGCAAAGTCGCGCGCTGCGCCCCGGAGGAGGTCGATCTATTCGACTATCTCCCCCGCACCCAGGGCAACCCCGAGGAGATGTACGCCGCGCTGCTGGAACGTGTGCGCGGCACGGGCGAGACTCCGCTGCGCGCGCTGCTGCTGGCGGTGCTGGAAGATGCGACCATCGCAGAACGCTTCAAGCTCGCTCCCGCCGCCATGAGTTATCATCACGCCTTCCTGGGCGGGTTGCTCGAACACGTTTCTTCGCTCATCGCGCTCGCCGACCGCGTGGTGGATCATTACCCCTGGCTGCGGCGCGACCTGGTCCTGGCAGGCTTGGTGCTCCACGACCTGGGGAAAATCGAAGAGCTGAATTTCGCGCGCGGGTTCCGCTACTCCACGCGCGGGCAACTGGTGGGCCACATCACGATTGCGCTGGAGATGGTGCAGGAAAAGATGCGTCAGATCCCCGGCTTCCCCGCGGAGCTCAAGGACCAGCTCGAGCACATTATTCTCTCCCATCACGGCAAGCTGGAGTTCGGCTCGCCCAAGGAACCGATGTTTCCCGAGGCGCTGGTGGTCCACTACCTGGATGATCTGGATTCCAAGCTTGAAGCTATGCGCGAGCAGTACGCGGCGGACCAGGACCACGCGGGCGACTGGACAGGCCGCAACCCGGCGCTCAAGCGCGAACTCTTGAAGCCTCCCAAGGATCAGGGATCGGGTGAGTAAACAGATCGGTTGATCGGGAGATCGGGTGAACAAAAGGCAAATAGGCAGATCATCGGATCACCCGATCACCGGATCACCCGATGAGCCGATTGATCGATGAACCAAACTCAATTTTCCCCCGACGCCGTCGAGCGCATTCTCCCCCATCGCTTCCCTTTCCTCTTCGTGGATAAGATTACGGAATTCGTTCCCGGCCAGCGCATCGTGGCGCTGAAGCATTTTTCCGTCAACGACGAGGTGGCGCAAGGGAATCCTCCCGGCCTCGCCCTCATCCCCACAGGTGTCATTCTGGAACTTGTCACGCAAGTCGGCGCCGTGCTGGTGCTCGAGCGGCCGGAGATGGCCGGCAAAATCGCCATGATCCTGCACATTCCCTCCGCTCGCATCATTAAACCCATAGAGGCCGGCGACACGGTGCGCGTGGAGGCGGAAGTTCTCAAGATGAAGGCGCAGTTTGGCGAGCTGCGCGGCTCGATCTTGCGCGACGGTGAGCTGGTCGCGGAAGGCCAGATGCGCTTCGGCATCGCGGACGCTGCGGACGTGCTCCCGACGCGGCCCGGCAGTTGACAACCTCCCGCGAATAGCCCACAATCACAGAGGCTAGGCAAGACTCGACGGTGCTATCACGCGAGTCAATTATAGAATGGTATTTAAAGAACTGTATATTGGAGATACGGTTATACGGCCCGGGCACATCCTGGCGCCCATGGCGGGCATCACGGACACGGTTTTCCGCCGCTTCATCAAGCGCCTGGGCGGCTGCGGACTGATCATGACGGAGTTTGTTTCGAGCGAAGGCATGATCCGGCGGAATTTCCACTCGCACCGTTATCTCGATTACACCGAGGAGGAACGGCCCATCAGCGCGCAAATCTTCGGCGCCGATCCGGATCACCTAGCCGAGGCCGCTCGCCGCATCGAAGACCTGGGATTCGATCTTGTGGATCTGAACCTGGGCTGCCCCGCGAAGAAAGTTACAAAGTGCGGCGGCTCGGGATTGCTTCGCGACCTGCCCTTGCTCGAAAGAATCCTGCGCGCGGTTCGCGCCGCAGTGAAGATTCCCTTCACCATCAAACTCCGTTCCGGCTGGAGCGACCAGGAAATCGTCGCCGTCGAGGTAGCGCGCCTGGCCGAGGATTGTGGCGTCGACGCCCTGGCCGTCCACCCGCGCACCCGCGAGCAGGGCTACAGTGGCCGCGCCCGCTGGGAGATCATCCAACAGGTCAAACAGGCCGTGCGCATTCCCGTGATCGGCAACGGCGACGTCTTCAAGCCCGAGGACGCGCTGGCGCTGCGCGTCCAGACCGGCTGTGACGCGGTGATGATCGGACGCGCCGCGGCCCTGAATCCCTGGATCTTTCGCCAGCTCTCGGGATTCTTCGCGACCGGCACGTACCGCGAGCCGGATGACGCCGATCGCTACGAGTTGATTCGCACCTATTATGATTTGCTCGTCGCCGAGGAAACTCCCGGCGCCATTGGCAAGATGAAGCAGTTCGCGAGCTGGTTCACGCACGGGGTCCCGAACGGGAGCGAATTGCGGCGGCAGGTGCATAGCGCCCGCGAAACGCATGAGGTGCTGGAACGCGTGGACGCGTTCTTCGCCTCACTCGCAGCGACCCCCGGCCTGGCGGGAGCGGCGGCCGCTTCCTGAAAGCGCAAGGTGCTGAATGATGCAGAACTTGGGCGTAGACAAGAGAAGCCAACGCCGGGTCGAGGCGGCCATCCCCATCCGAGTGCGGGGGTTGGACACGCACGGCAATGAGTTTGACGATTTCACCACCGCGCTGGAAGTGAGCCGGCGCGGCCTTTCCTTTTTCACCCGGCATGAGCTGGCAGTCTTCGCGAACCTCACCGTGCTGATTCCCGGCCGCGGCCCCATGCGCCCCGGACAGGGCCCCAACGACTTCTTCGCGGAGGCCGCCGTGGTCCGCACCGTGCACGAGAGAGCGGAGCTCTATCGAGTGGGCGTTCGCTTCATGGGCGCGAGCCTCCCCATGTACAGCGCCGAAATCTTCTGATCCCTACGCCCACGCCGCTGGGCTGCCTCAAGCCCGCGACCTCAACAACTGCTCCCCTGAACAACCTGCCTGCCCGTCCCTCCTTCCCTGCCCCCCAGAACCGAGCCCCTAGCCCCCAGCACCGAGTCCCGAGGCGTTGTCGCCCTCCCCCCTGGCACCTGACACCAGGCACCTGCTTTTCCGCTCGTCCCTTGTCACTCGCACTCAGTCGTCGGTTCTCCGTTTCCCTTCGTCAATCTTCAATCCGAAATCCGCAATCAGCAATCCCTTGTCCCCTGCCCCGAGCACCGAGGCGTTGTCGACCTCCCCCCTGGCACCTGACACCAGGCACCTGCTTTTCCGACCTCGGACTCCGGACCTCGGACTCGCTTTTGGCGCCCCCTAACCCCTGTTCTTACCGCCCCGGTTCCTGGCTCGTCACTCGCCGCTGTTCTCCACGCTAGAGCATTGCATCCGGAGGCAGTAAGGTGTACGTTACCGGTCAGTCGGGAAATGAAAAAGGGAAATCCCAGCCGATGGACTTCGCGAGTCCCAGGTCTGGAATTCCGCCCCAGGGAGGTCCTCGGAATGCGAATTAACGACGACCACATGTACCACGGCGCAGCGCTGACCCAAATAGCGGAGTATCCGGGGTTCAAAGCGATCAATACCTTTGAACTGAAAGAGAGTGAGAAATCGAGCAGCGCCTTTACCATCAATCAAAACACTGGGGTGTATCTAAAGTATTCCTCAAAACCTACGAAGGGCTTCAAGGAGTACGTTTTCACTTTCACCCAGGCGCACTTCGATGAACTCAAGTCATTGCGAGATCATTACGCAGTAAGAGTATTCATTGTGTTGGTATGCATTAAGGCAAAGGAAATCTGCGTCCTTACGCTCGATGAGCTGGAGGCGCACAGGCAGGGGCGAGAGGACGCGTTTGGAGGCCCTGAGCCGCAGTATCAATTGCTTGTCACGGTCCCGCCCAACAAGAGCTTTCGGGTCTATATGAACACTCCGGGGAAAAAGGGAAGATCTTTGAAACAGCAAATCGTCAGTCGTAACTCCTTTCCACGGGCTATCTTTCAGTGACGCGGAGGATGACGGAGCCATCGCTTCTTGATGTTCGCGGATGATTCTGTGCCCAAGGGTGGTCCCGCAGGGCGGGATTGCCGGGAGTCCTGCGCCTGAAAAGCAGGAGTCAGGTCCGATTTCGGGTCCGATGCGGATCGGACCATCGGGCTCCAGAAACCGCAGATTCAGAAGTCAGGAGTCAGAAAGAAGAACGAAGAAGCGCAACGCCGGCCTGCGCGGCTGCGGCCCGTAGCGCCTCGTCGAGCGCGGCGACTGGCAACAGCTCGCGTCGGGCAAGATCCAGCCCTCTCCTGGCGGCTCAAATTGAACTGGCCGACGCTCTGATTCGGATGGTAAGATTCATTTCATGGGGAATACCAAACCACAGCTCACCGTGCGCAAGAGCGGACAGAAGGATGTCCTCTTGGTACGGAGATCCCATTATCGCCGCTTGCTACGGCGCATCGAGGACCTTGAAGACGCCTTGGCCCTCGCCCGCGCCGAAAACAATTCCAAAAATCTGCTGGATTATGCTGAAGTTCGCAAGCGCCTGAAACGAGTTGGCAAGTTGTGAGCTTGCGCGTTCTCATCGAAGCTCGCGCGGCGAAGAAGCTTGAGAAGCTCTCCAAACCTCTCATCCAAAAAAACGACGATGCGATCCTTTCATTGTCTTCAAATCCTCGCCCTCCCGGAGCGAAACTCCTCCGAGGCAAGCTCAAGGAGGGATGGAGGATTCGAATCGCTGACTACCGTGTCCTCTATCGGATTGACGACGATGCACAGGAGATTCGAATCTTTGAGATCGGGCACCGTCGAGAAATCTACCGCTAAATCCCAGCTCGGTGAGGCAGCACCGGGTGGCGCATCCACGGCGCGCCGACGCAGGGACATCGAGTTTGGTGTCTGCGGATGATCCTGTGCCCAAGAGCGGTCCCGCGGGGCGGGACGAGTGACGAGGGGAAAAACAGGTTTCGGGTGCCGGGTGGCAGGGGAACCGGCGCACAGGTGAGCGGGAACAGGTTTCAGGTTTCAGGTTTCGACCTCTCCGCGGCGAAGCGGCTCGCTCGTCCCGCCGCGGCCGGAGGTCCGTCGATCTTAATGGCGGGCGGGTCACTGGTCACTGCCCTTCCTGCTGCTTCCGGTTATTCGCGCAAGTACTTCGCCGGGTTGACGGGGGTATCGTTGACAATCACTTCGTAGTGCAGATGTGGCCCCGTCGCCCTACCTGTCATCCCCACGGCACCGATAGCTTGCCCTCGTTTAACCTCCTGGCCCACCACCACGAGAACCTTACTGAGGTGCCCGTACTTCGTTGTGAGTCCGAACCCGTGGTCGATCAGGACCTCGTTGCCGTACCCAAAATTAGGTCCGGCCTGCAAGACGATGCCATCAGCCGAAGCCTCGACCTTGGCGCCGTAGGCCGCCCCAATGTCCACGCCAGAATGAAAAGCCCCTTCTCCACTGAAGGGGTCCAGGCGCTGGCCAAAGCCCGCCGTGATCTCCCCCCGCACGGGCCAGAGGGACGGGACTGTGTCGCGTCCCAACTCCGTGTCCGGGAACATGCCCGGCACGACAGCGTCCCCAGAGGACTTCAAGGACCACCGCTTGATCAAATTGAAGGCATAAAGGGAAGCCCGATAGCTCGACTCCACCGTGGAATTGCCCTGGGTGGCCAGAGCCAGCGCCGCCTGCGGGAACCGCAGGCGATGCGCCTGGCCGAATCCGTAAGTCAAAGCGACTTCAGCCGCCAAGGATTGCAGCGAGTCCAGCTCGGCATGCGTTTTGCTTACAACATTTTGCAGTGTTCTATTCTGCGTCTTCAGGGCTTCACGTTCGGTTCTCAGACTGTTGTAGTTTGAGACTTTCAGCAGCATCCTGGCATAACTGTTGGCCAGCGCCGTGATCGTCATGATTCCCACGACACTAAACGCCAACACCAGATGGACGACATAGAAGGGAAGGCAGATCTTATGGAGTGTCCCGTGGGCACCAGGGAAGACCAAGAATGTATAGAATTTCTTGTCCATCCGCGTGGTTCTCGCGCGCCAAGGGGCTACCTCTCCTGGACTAACGTACTAGCACTCCCGTACTGTGGCAATAGTACCTTGGTACCAGTCAGACACACGTCGCCCGCAAGCTCGGGACGGGCGAAGATGTGACGGCTACATTCCAGCGGCCGGGGCTATTATCCGGAATTTCCATCATGACTTCGCGGTCAACGGGCAACATGCCCATAGCGGCTTCTCAATGCAATGGACAGGCGAGTTTTCAGCGGGCAGCGCAGAGTTTCGTTTCGCAGAACCTCTGCGGCTTTTCGCTCTTGGGGCGCCACGCCCGGTCATCCCGCATGACCTTCAGGAAAAACCCGATTGGCGCGTCAGCATCGGACCGCCATGCTAATAATGCAGTGGACGTTTATCATCTTGAGAGCCGCAGAGTGTGAACGACACACGCTCTGCGCAATCCGCTGGGCCTTATGAGTACCTGGCAGAAGAAAGAGAGCGGCACTCGGCCGCTCTCTTCGTCGCTTGGGTTTGAACTTGCGGATGAGCTTGTACGCTTATGTGCAGCAAGTCGGCTCGTCAGAAGCTCGAACTCCTCACGGCAGAGCCGCGATGACCTTCCGGTATTCGTCTTCTGTAAACGCACGGAGGGTCTCGGTCTTGAGACTCCCTTTTGAGGCTGTCGCGAGAGCTATTTTGGCCACTACTTCATCGTTCGGCGCTTCGGTAACGGTCACGATGTCGTACCGCCCCGTCACCATGTAGAACCCCTTCACTTCTCCGCCCGCAGATTTAACCAGCTTCTTGAATGCGTCGAGCCGGGCGGGACTTTCCTTGACCTTCTCGATGCCTTGTTGGGTCCACCGTGCCAATGTGATGTACGTAGGCATGGAAGTGTCTCCTTTCATCCGGGGTTTCCGTTTTCATTCCCCGGCCAAAGGGTAACATACATCTGACTGCTTCTGCACGCAAAGCTCCAGCCCAGTTTTCAGTGCCGGGTTTCCAGCGACCGCGGAAGGGGCCAGTTTTGCGCCCCCCGGTCAGTTTTCGGGCTACCGGTAGCCTGCAAGCGGCGCACCCCACATGTCACATCCCACCAGCTAGCACTTGCGGCGATATGAAATCGCCTCTACGCACTTTTCTTCCTACCGGTAGCCCAAATCGTATATCACAGGATTGACATTACCCCTGCGATTATTGCTACCATAAGGGTGTGAGAACTCGCGCGGCGCGATTGATGTTAGCGCTTGCCCCGTACCGGACGGTGCGGGGCTTGCCCGACCCTCGTTGACCGCGGCACCCGGTCGTTGTAGGGGTGGGGCTCCCGACTTCGGCGGGTCCGATTTCAGGACTCCGGTGGAATCCATCGGACTCCCGAAACCGGAGACAGGTTGCCCTACCCTGGTTGGCTGTAACGATGAATTCGGGTACGGAAAGCCGCACCCCTACGCGGCGATCAATCAAAATGCAGGCGTATCCGGAAATGTTAGTGAAAACAAGAGGACTTAGCGACGCCTGGCGGGAATTCTCCGTGACCTGCGCTGAAAACCAAATCGTTGAATTACATGCACTTATTCCGTTTGAAGTTCCGCAGGGACAGCGCAGAAGAAAAAGATGTTAAAAATGAAGGTCGATCCGGAAATCTCTATGAAAACAAAGGATGGAGAAAGTCCTCGGCAGGTCGATCTGGATATGTTGATGAAAATAAATAACTTGTACGTTTGAATCCGGATATTCTACTGAAAACACAGCAGATACGCAAGGCGAGTAGCGCCGAGGACGATTGGAATGGCAAACGGGGGGTTAGGGGTTAAGGCTCTTCTCCATCTGCAACTGGCGGTAAGCCTCGCTTCGAGGGATACCTCGGGCACGGGCCACGGCTTTGAGGGCGGTCCGCTCGTCGAGGTTGCGCTCCGCCATCACCTGCGCGATTTCGGACCGGATGGAAACCACCGGAGCGGAGCTTTCCCGAGCGTCTGGCGAAGAGGGCATGCCGATCAGGACGGTGATCTCTCCCTTCACCGGCCGCTTTTTCAGGTGCTCGAGGATACTGGAAATCGTTCCACGCACAAACTCTTCATGGATCTTGGTCACTTCCCGGGCGACTACAACGTCCCGGTCGCCGAGCGCTTCCCGAACATCCCGCAGCATCTCCAGCAGCCGATGCGGGGCTTCGTAGAACACCAACGTCTTGGTGGCGCCTTTCAACTCCTGCAGGGCCTTCCTTCGCTCGCCCTTCTTGCTCGGCAGGAATCCCAGGAAACGGAATTTATCCACGGGCATCCCGGAAGCCGCCAGCGCCGCCACGAAAGCCGCGGCGCCGGGAACCGGGACCACCGGAATGCCGTGCCGGACCGCCAAGTGCACCAGGCGAAAACCGGGGTCCGACACCACGGGCATGCCGGCGTCCACGACCAGAGCAATGCTGCTGCCCTCCTCCATCTGGATAACCAGTTCCGGCGCGCGCGTCATCTCATTGTGCTCGTGGTAGCTGATGGTGCGCGTCCGAATCCGGTAGGCATTCAGGAGCTTCTGCGTCCGGCGCGTGTCTTCGCAGGCGATCAGGTCCACTTCCTTGAGGATGCGGATGGCGCGCAGGGTGATGTCTTCCAGATTCCCGATCGGCGTGCCCACGACGTAGAGTTTCCCGTGCGTGCCATTGGAGGGCTCGAACGGATCGAGAAGGCGGGCTTTTCCAGGCATAGGAGATTCAACCATCCGCGGTTCGGGGAAAAACCAGACTGATAGTGTATCAAGTTGACGCGCGTATCTCAAGACTGCGCTGCCTGGTATTCTCGCGCGGTACCCCCGGCCCGGCTGAAGGCCCTCGGAGAAACCCTGCGCCGGCCCGCCGCGTCAAATCCTGTGTGAGATCGGGGCCGCCCGCCACCATTAGTCCTTACCCGAGGGCCAACGATGTGATAAAATCTACTGCGTTCAGAGCGGAGGCGCCGCGGAACTAAAATCGGATGCAACCCTGTTGAGTCGTCTGCCATCTTTTTACAGGGTACGGCAAAGACTTATGCTCGGGCTTGGGACAGGCCCGAAGAATGGGAACGAGGTTTAATGCCAACCAGCAATCTCCCGGTTGAAGTCGGCCCAAGCAAGATTCCCCCCGCGAGAGCATCCGCTCCGGGCGAACTTTACAGGCTCACTTTCGTTGAAACGCCCACGGTCTTTGTTTCGGTGTTTCGGCAGATCCGCGACTGGTGGCGCGAACCCAAGCTCACGGTGCCGCCTGAGTACTACCGCGGCAAGGTAAGCCTGCCCGCCACGGACATGCGTCCCTGGTTCCGCGACCTTCCCAACCAGCTCAAGATCGCCTTCGAGAAACCTCGCGACCCGATTGGGATTTACAACCGTGCACAGGAAAAGAAGCGCGCGCTGTGCGCGGTCATAGCCGCACTCGCCCTGGCGGTTGGGGGCTGGTTCTTGAAAGGCGGCCTCGGCTTGGCCCTCGGGATGGTGAGTGGATTCGCGCTGGGTGAATTGGCTGGGGCACTGGCCTTCAAGAAGCGCGCGTATCCTCGCGACATCTGGCGCGACTATCCCATGCAAGCAGCCTCCTGGGTCAACTCCGCGCTGGTCCACACCGTGGCCTTGACGCTGCTCGTGTTGCCTTACATCGCCAGCGCCATGTTTCAGCCGGTCAAGGCGTCAACGAAATATGATGTCGTCGATATCTCGCCTTACCTCGCGCAATTGGACGGGGCAAACAAGAAAGCCGGGGGCGGCGGCGGGGGGGGCAATCGCACTCCCACACCCGCTTCCAAAGGTGCTATCCCTAAGTTCGCCAAGCAGCAGCTTGCCCCACCTATGGCGGTGATTCCGAATACCGAAGCGCAGTTGCAGGTTCCCCCGGCGCTGCTAGGTCCGCCCGAGTTGAGGCTCCCGCAGATGGCGTCCAACATGGCCTGGGGTGATCCGCAAGGCGTGCTCGGCGTGCCCTCGAACGGCCCGGGCTTCGGCGGCGGAATCGGAAGCGGCGAAGGCACGGGCATTGGTTCCGGCAAAGGGCCCGGCCTGGGCCCCGGCGAAGGTGGTGGCCTGGGCGGTGGACCTTACAGCGTGGGTGGGAATGTGAGCGCCCCGATTCCTATCTACAAACCCGAGCCCGCCTACTCCGAGGAAGCCCGCAAGGCGAAGTACCAGGGCACCGTCGTTCTGTGGATCGTGGTCGATGCTCAGGGCAACGTCGCGGATTGCCGCGTGGTGAAGCCGCTCGGTCTCGGGTTGGATGAAAAGGCCTTGGAAGGCGTCAAGGTCTGGAAGTTCAAACCTGCCATGCGCAACGGCACGCCGGTGCCCGTGCGCGTGATGGTGGAAGTCAGCTTCCGATTATTCTGAGCAACCGACCTCTCCGCTCAGGTGATGCGCGTCAGGGCGACGCTGGAAAAAGAAGCCTTGACAAGCGCGTACTCGGCCATTTACTTCTATCAGAGCGTCCCACTGGGAGGTCGTCTAACGGTAGGACTGCAGACTCTGGATCTGCGTATCGGGGTTCGAATCCCTGCCTCCCAGCCAGCTAACTCCTTTGCCTTCAGTCGATCAGAGCGAAGACGCGCGGCCTCGCGCAGTCCCCAGTCACGGACAGTCATCTCTTCTCTCCGCTTCTCACTCAGGCACATCAACCCCACAGGGGGGATACGCTGTACCAAGGCAATTCCACTCGCTTCGCCGCCTAGCCGGGCCCGACTCCCGATGCTATACTGGTCGGGTTGCCGCGAGTCTAGAAAGCAAAGCGGGGCGTGCGGTTTGATTGCGCCCCCGCGGCACGAGGCCACGGAGAGGTGTCCGAGTGGCTGAAGGAGCACGCTTGGAAAGCGTGTGGCCGAGCAATCGGCCCGTGGGTTCGAATCCCACCCTCTCCGCCACCCTACGCTCAAAGATTACCCTCCGAAGTCCAGAGGACGCAGGAGGGCTTCGGGTGGCAGGCCATCGCTACGCTAAAGCTTCGGGTGGCCCGCCACTTGGAGCTTCAGCGCAGGGTGGCAGGCCACCAAAGGTGGGCTGACGCACAAACGAAATAAAGCGTAGGGTGTCTCCCGAAGCTTCGGCGCAGGGAGACTGGCATCTATGTGGTATGTCTATTTTCTCCAACTCAGAAACGGCGATATTTACGTCGGGTCGACAAACGACCTGAAACACCGTTTTTCTTCACACCGGGCGGGACAGGTTCTTTCAACGAAGCAGTATCTCCCGGTTGAGCTAAAAAGCTATGTAGCCGTTGAAATCGAGGCTTCGGCAAGAGAGCTTGGATATTTCAAATCCGGCTCCGGCAAGGCTTTCGCTAACAGGCGCTTTTGGGAATAGGCTTTCTCAAATCAACCAAGGGACGAACTACCCTGGAGACCATGCTGCAGAACTTTCTCCAGGCAAGCGAGGGTGCCGCCACATAGTGCACCGTACGTGGCTCCGCCACGCCCTAGGTTCGCTCCTGCGGGATGCCTCCAAAGGGTCATCCGCTCCCCTTTGGGGCTGCGTCATTCCCGCACGGCGGGACGCACGCATCAGTGCTGGGGGCGTCTTTTCAAGAATCCTTGGCGTCAACAAGCCGCGGATCTTCCTGCCCTGTCCCCTGGGCCACGAAGTCTTTGCGTGTGGCCTTCGTATCGAGTTCCAGCATTGTCATCACCGCCGGGATCATTTCTCGGCTCTTGCCCGTCGCGGTGTGACCCCAATCGGTCAGGAAGGAAATATCGGCACGCCGGTCGCTTTCCCCTCGTTTGCCACCCTACTGCGCCGCAGCCGTTGCACCTGTAACCAGGAACTGGTAGGTCGATGCACCCGCGTCGTAGATCCCGCCTACAAAATCGGGGAACTTCTTATCTTCGCCGGGTCCAATGCTGTCTTTGATCGTGTCTTTGTTCACGCCCAACCTCACGCCGTCGCGGGTGAGGAAATACGCCTCATATTGGATGTCACTGTAAGTGTACACGGCGGACTTGTTTCGCAGGCGCACCGACCACATCACTCTAATCCCTGTGGGGTCCTTCCCCATTACGGCACGGACAAGCTGCAAGTCATGGACAGGATCAGGAGCAGGAGCAGGTTGGCCTGCTGTGGCAGTGGACTTGACCGGCTGGGGCGCTTTGGGGCGGGCCCTTGATCCAATGTATACGACCACGAGCACAACGGCCAAGATGCCGACAACAATAGCAGTCATCCATATAACTTTCGTGCGTTCCTCTTTCTCTTCTTTCTGTTCTTTCTCCAGTTCCTCAAACATACTGCCCTCCCGGGGAGTAGATTTTGCTCTTACGGCCACATGAGTATGGGCAACTCCGACTGTGCCTCCGGCGACTCATCCTCCGCACCACAAGAAGTGGGGGGTCTCGCCCCACAACCGATCCGGTACGGCCACCTCTGTCGCTTGGGCAGGAGCGGGATGGGCGGTCAAGACCTTCTCGATCTCAAGAAGCCCAACCCAACAACCAGTCATGATGATTACGTCATCGGTGCGAGCAGCGAAAGGGCTCGAGCCGTCGGCGTCCTGCTGCGCACAGTCGCGGGTCAGATGATAGCGCCGACAGAGAGGTTTTATCAAGGCCAAGAAAGGCCGCCCAGACCGACAACACAATATCCGACCGTGGGGGGTTGCCGCGGAGTGCAGGTCATTTCATGTGCCGGCGCCGGGAATTGGACGGGCGCTGGACAACGCAGAATTCGTGCCATACTCTTCAGAGGAAACGGAGGAAGTTCCGGGGCGAACATTCGACGTTGTTTCCTGGTTGCCGGGCTGGGGGCTGCGGCGCTCCTGGGCGCCGGGCAGGCCGGCGCCGGGACGGCTGGGAATACGCCTTCCCCCCGGCGAATCGACGAGCTCATCGGCTTCGAGGTTCCCGACGCTGCAGCGAGGGGTTAGTCCAACAAGTTCACCGGTTCGAGGTCTCTGCCCAGGATCCTGCTTCGGGAGGTTTCAGGTGAGAAGATCAACCGCCAAGGCAATACTGACCGATAGCCACTTCTGGATCCCTCTTTGCGTACTCGTGCTGGGGGTTTTGTTGTTGGTTTACGTCCATTGACGAGGCAATCCCTTTGGAAACGCAAACACCTTCGATACCCAGAGCACGTTCCCTCCACGTCCTGGGCGTAGTATGCGGCTTGGCGGCGGGCGCGTGGCTGGGAGGAGCGGAAGCACCCACCAAACTGGTAACCATCGGGCTCTCGCCTTTCCTGATTTCGCTTTGCATGGTGAGCGGCGTGTTTGTAGCCCGCTGGACCCTTCCGGTAATCTTGAAAGGCACCCGTTACGTGCTTTTCGACCTGCGGGAGAGAGCACACCTGATGGTTTGGGCCATTCTCGCCGGCGCGTTGTGGGGCGTGGCCAACACCCTGACGGTTTTTGCGATTCGCGATGTGGGTTTGTCCATCGCCTTTCCCCTTTGGAACACGAATTCGTTGGTCGGCATCTTCTGGGGCTGGTTCCTGTTCCGAGAACTGCGCGGCCACGCGTGGAAAACCGCGGCCAGAGTGTTGGGCGGCGCCGGAGCCGTGGTTTTCGGCGCGACGCTGCTGGGTCTGGCTTCTGCTCACCAGGCAGGCGGCGCACCCCACCGGCTGGTCCCGGGGATCCTGTCGGCGCTCGGTGCGGGCATCTTGTGGGGGACCATGTACATCCCCTACCGCAAGGCCTATCTGAGCGGCATGAATCCCCTCTCCTTTGTAACCGTGTTTACAGTCGGTGAGTTGGCCACCACGAGCGCGCTGGCCGTGGTGTTTCTGGGTGGCGTCGGTCCGGTTGTGGGAAGCCTGTCGGCGGCGCGTCCCGTGCTCTTCTGGCTGTTTCTCGGCGGATTCTGCTGGGTGCTGGGTGACCTGTTTCAGCAATACGCCGCCAAGTACATCGGCATCGGCCGGGGTATCCCCCTATCCAATACCAACCAACTTTGGGGCTTGGGGTGGGCCGCGCTGGTGTTCGGCGAACTTGCTAGCTTCGGGAGACCCGCACAGGCCCAGGTCATCGTAGGTTCCCTGATCATGATCGCAGGAGCTGTATCGATCAGCAGCGCCGTGGCTCCGGAAAGCGAGCAGGCCGCGGTCCGCGAAGTGATGGCACAGGAGTGTGACCGCTACGGACTGAATCTGGAAGTGACGGCCTCCGCCCAGTTGGGGAAAGATCCCTTGGGAGCTGCTCCGCAGGGTCGCCGCTGGTGGGACTACTTGATTGTTGCCCTGGCCACAGGTGCGTTCGTGTGGCTCGCACTGCACGCGACACGGCCGCCCATCGCCATGGCCGGAACGTGGATTGCGGCGCTCGTAGTCGCGATGCTGGCCTTGTTGGTCGGATGTGGCTGGCTGCTTTGGAAATACACCCGATTCTCCTAGGCCCGTGCGCGGTTACATTGGCTGAGCCCACACCCACGGCGGTCAGAAGACCTTTATGGCTGGTGTTGCTGGAACTCCAAGCCATAACGCCGGTGATCTCGTAGTACTAGTCGCTCCCCCCGCAGGGCGGAGCAAACTCCTCCACGGCGGAGTCGTGGTCGGTCACGCCGATGGCGATGGGGCAGGCGGTCCCGGGCCTGACGTTGGTCCTGGTGTACTGGCCGGTACATTGGCAAAAGCAACAGTCGTAGCTCGAAGCCATACCACCGTGCCGGGTGATCACGGACGATTGCCACCGGGCGGATGTCGAGTGGAGCCCTCGGCTATTTGGGTTTTTCCTCCCAGGACTTTTCGAGTTTGATTCCGGCGGATGTGACACGGTAGATTTCCGTCCGCTCCAGAGCAGGTAGGGACCCTGGGCCTCTGGCGATGGTCAAGAAAGTCAACGCAATCTGTGGACCCTCGACCTTGACCCGGCCTTGAACGAGGTCCGACCGCGTCAACAAGGTCGTCAGCTTGTGACCGTCGAACGTATACACAACCACTCTCAGGTGGTTATGCGGATCCCCCCAGTAGACGCCGTCAACGAGGAAAGCGAGTTCGTTATTTCTTACAGACGGCAAAAGAGACAGGCTAACGGATCGGTTCGGCAGGGGGTCGTCAGCTTGCGCAAGCAGCTTGAATTGGGCTCCCGCGCGCCCGTAAACATTGACCGAACTCATGGAATGATCCCCCCAATACCCAATGAAATACGTGACGATGTAAACCGGTCCCCCAGGTCTGTTACACGCCACTACCGTAGCCACGCGTGGGTCCGGCTCGGTGTTCGATGTCAACGAGGCCCAGAGACTTTCCTCGAGCGCCCGAGACGATGGCGGCAAGCCTCGATTCAGTTCGCCCAATATCCCAACATCCACCAAATGCTTGACCTTCGGGAGTGCTGACTTTGTCTCCTCTTGGAGCTGGCGAAACGACTCCGGAGATAGGTGGCCCGCACCGACCATTTGGCGGCTTCGGAGGTCCTGGAGCATCATATGCGCATCTGCCAGGGCGCTGTTGGCGGGAAGTGCGCTTCGGATACCGAGAGCGGCCACAGCAACAACCAACCCCACCCCCCGCAAAGCCGCACGCAATACGCCCGATTCCCTAATATGCATCATTGGCACACCCCACTTACTGCCGCATGGTCAGTTGGCGAGCGGTATCCGAGAAACAGGAAATTCGGGGCACCATTACCCTGGGTGCCAACCGTGGTGACGTAAATGATCTGTTGGTTGGATGTACTCCAAGTCGAATACGTCGGAGCGCCAGTGCCTGCAGGGAAAGTCGTTGTGCCGCTCGTCCAAGCATTTTGGACTACCGTCCACTGGGCCGCCGTTGGCGTCCAAAAGGAAAGAGCGCCGCAGAAGTTCGGGCTGCTGTTCACGAAAACCGTCACCGCAATATCCAGTTCCGGCTCAATGCCTGTGCTTGTCGAGGACGTTGCAAACTGGCCAGCAACGATTGTGTTCTGCCAGTTGGTGTAGCCGGGAATGACACTTGAGTAAAATCGGTTGCGGGCGACCTCTCCTAATCCCTGCATCAACCCACTATTTCCTGTTCCCCCTGCCTCGGCCTCCATCATTTGAATGAGTTGCTGAGGCGGGACTTTTACAGTTGTCGGACTATTGGCACTTGCACCGCCGGCGGACGCGACTACGCTGAACACACCAGAACAAGGGTAAGCCGACGCCGTCACGTTTTGAGTAATGCTCCCCGAGCCTGATTTGCCCGGGATATTAAGACTTGCGCCGCAACTGCTGTTTGGGTTCAAGTAACGGCTCGAGCCGAACGAAAGGGTGACCGCAGTGCTCGATGGATTCACCGTGACCGTGATCTGCTTGGTGTCCCCGGTCGACATGTTGAAGGAGCTGGGGGATTGGCTCAGGCTCAGCACGCTGCACGGGGTGTTGCCGACGATGGCCACCCAACTGCTACACTGGCAGACCGCGCCCATCATGTACCACGCCCGGCATGCGGTCGTCCCTTGAGCGTTCGCAAAGGCTGAGCCCACACCCACACAGGCCAGCAGACCTTTCGAACTGGCGTTGTTTAAGGTGAAGACGCTGGTGTTGGGTGCCTGCGCAAGCCGGCCTGCTACCCGCTCACTGGGGATCGGCCGTGTCCACCGACCACTCTGTTCCCGTCCCGTAATATTCAAAACAAAGAGCAAGGGAGGTCGGTATCATAGGGGGAACCGTCTCTTTCCCGCCTGCTGCCTCCTCCACGGGACGGTCTAAAAGGATTACGTTGATCCACGGTGGGTCGTTGTCGTCCTTCTTTTCCTCGTCCTGACGGACCCAGTCGGAGTCGCGTGGTGGGGGCGCTGCAATACCAGGTCGCATTGAGGGCATCATCGCACGAACCAGCAGCAGGGTTTCAGCGCTGCGGGGCTTGAGGCCTTCGGTCGCCGGACGGAAGCGTAAATGGGGCACGAACTCCTGAAACCACGCCTGCACCTGCGGGCTTATCACATTCAGAACGTTCATCCCCGCCACATGGCCCGACCCATCGATCTCCGCCTCGGCAAGCAGCAAATCCAAGACAGCGGGGGTCGGGGCACCTGCGCCTTGATTCAGACACAGCAGTTGCCATGTATCCGTGGCGTGTCGGCTGGTGGCTACCACGCTGGGTGGCCGACGAACGACGATGGCAGGACTGGGGACAGAGGGGTGGAGGGAGGTGTCGTCGGGAATCCGGTAGACTCTTATTGTTTCTGGCTCACAGCTGGGAAAGAGCCCATATGTGCGTGTAAACAGCGTTGTCGTCTCTCCTGGACTCACCCCAGCTGTAGGCCCTTCCAGATTCTGGCTTAGGCCAAACATCGCGGTAAGACAGCGCTGACGGCTAGCATCGTAGTAATCGGCATAGAACCGCCCTGCCTTAACGACGGCGGCGGAGGCATTCTGCATGTCGAGGCGCATCTTCACCCCGGTAACGTCTTCTGAAACCTCCGCCTTTGTCGCACGCCAAAAATCCGTGATGCTTCCCTGGTTATCGACCTTAAGTGTCTGGATTTGGGGTTCCTGACAGGACTCTTGGCCATTCACGTGGGCGGAGAGGCAACCTAGGAAGACCAGGGCGCAAAGCCCCCCCGCCACTTGGTCCCTTCGCATCGCACACCCCCTTTGTTACGGACATGATATCGGCGTCTGGCGCGATTTGGTTTGTGTCAGCACAGTGCCAGAGTATGTTACCGTCAGGGTCGGTGTAATTGTTCCGCCGCTCGTGGTGAAGAAGTTAACTTGGCACTTAAGCTGTCCCGCCGGATCGACCCAGTACACTGGGTAACCCACCTGTATATCAATACCGGAACTCTTCGTCGCCGAGCAATACGAAGCGGGCGGCGGAACCGCAGAGCAGGAACCACTGCAATTAAAGGCCGACGTGTAGACGGCAACTTCCCTCTGTCCGTCACACAGGGCCTGAAAACTGCCCGGCACGATCGTAAAATCCACGACGCTGCACGGGGTGTTGCCGACGATGGTCACCCAACTGCTACACTGGCAGACCGCTCCCATCATGTACCACGCCCGGCATGCGGTCGTCCCTTGCGCGTTCGCAAAGGCTGAGCCCACACCCACGCCTGTCAGGAGGCCCTTCGGACTGCTGTTGTTCAGCGTGAAAACGCTGGTGTTGGTCGAACTCCAACCCAAACTAGTGGTCATGTCGAAGTAGTAGTAGGTCCCTCCACAAGCCGGTGAATACCACACCTGGCCGTGGACCTGGTTGCCGACCGCCACGGTGATGGGACAGGTGATCACGGGTATGAGCAGAGTGTAGTTGTACTGGCCGGGACACCCGCAAAGGCAACAATCGTAGCTTGAAGCCATACCACCGTGCCGGGTGATCACCGCCAGCCGTCCCATCACCGGCACGTTATCGAGGCGCAGCCAGAGCACGCTGCCGTCCGTCGCCCCCGCCGGAATCTGGTGCTTCTCCAGGTCAGTCCCCTGCGCGTCCCGCAGCTTGCGCAAGTCGATCATGCGTGTCTCGTGGGGAACCAGCTCCAGGCTGCCGAGGTAAAAGATTTGCCCGTCCGCCCACACCTTAAAGCCTATCCTAACGGGCTTGTCGCCCATGTTGGTGAGAAACTCGTAGCTCTCCGTGTCCTTATCCAGATGCCAGGGGTTGCCCCCCGAACCCGCCCAGCCGTTGCCTTCGTTTTGGACTTTGGCATCCACCACCAGGTCTTTCTGCTGTTCCACGCTCGATACCTCCGCCACCATCGAGCCGGGCGCACCAGAATGTTGGATGCGGATCGAGACGTAGGGTAAAGCCTGCGGAAGTTGGCCCAAAATGGAGTCCAGGGAAATGTCCTCGGTGCTGTAGGCCGCCACCGTGAGCGGGGCGAGCGGGAGTTGCCCTGTGAAATCGCCTGGGTTCGCGGCTGCGGCCTCGGATGAGTCCGACTGATCATCGGGACGCTTGCGCTTGGCGTGCGAATCCCATCCCGGCGCACTCGGGTACTCCACCGTCACCACTGCCATTTGCGGCGTGCTCAGCAGGTTGCGTACTACCACGTGCGGGGTAAAGTATCCCAGGCCTGCAAACGGCGAGTCCTTGCTGGGCTTGCCCACAGGAACGCCCACGGCATGGAGAGCGCTGGCCGTTTCGAGCTGGGGCGAAGGAAAGTGCATGGTGGTGGAGAACCCCGTCGTTGCATCCAGCATCTTGCCTTGCGCAGCGAGTCGCGGATTATCGCCACGTTGCACGATGGTAATGCCGCCCGTCGGCGCTTGCGCGGTGCGCTCAATGCGGGTGCGGCAGGCCGCGCACGGCGCGGAACGTGTCCCGGGCGATAAGGAGTTCCTCGTTTGTGGGAATCACCAGCACCCGTACGCGGCTCGCCGGCGTCGAAATCTCACCTTCCTTCGCGACCACCGCTTGGTTTCGCTCCGCATCGACCTCGATTCCCAGCTCGCAGAGTCCCTCGCAGGACAGGGCACGCACCTCCGGGGCATTCTCCCCGATTCCGCCCGTGAAGATCAGGCCATCCACGTGTCCCAGGGCCGCGCTGTAAGCGCCGATATACTTCTTGACGCGATAGCAGAAGACTTCAATCGCCAGCTTCGCCTGCTCGTCACCCTTCGCGGAGGCCGCCATCAGCTCTCGCATGTCATTCGACTCACCGGAGATCCCGTAGAGCCCGCAAAACTTGTTGAGCAATGTGGACATGTCGTGTAAAGTCAATTCATCTTTCGACATGATGTAAAAAAGTGCGGCGGAGTCCACATCTCCGCAGCGCGTGCCCATCACCAGGCCTTCCTGCGGCGTGAAACCCATCGAGGTGTCCACCGAGCGGCCTTTTTCAATCGCCGTGATCGAGCACCCATTTCCCAGGTGCGCAGTGATCAGGTTCACCTCGTCGCGCGCCTTGCCGAAAATCTGCCGGTAGCGGAACGCCACGTAGCGGTGCGAGGTGCCATGGAACCCGTAGCGCCGGACCCCGTAACGGCGGTAGTAGGAATAGGGCAGTCCGTAAATATAGGCGCGCGGCGGCATCGACTGGTGGAACGCCGTATCGAACACTGCCACCTGGGGTACCTGCGGCATTATCTTGCGCGCCACGAAATAGCCGCGTAGGTTATGGGGGTTATGCAGCGGGGCCAGTTCCACGCAATGCTGGATTTCCTTTTCCACCTCCTCGTCGATGATCATCGAGGTGGCGAAGCGCTCGCCGCCGTGCACCATGCGATGCCCCACCGCCTGAATCTGCGAAATGTCCGCGACAGCGTGGCCTTCTTTGAGCGATGCAATCACCCGAGTCAGCGCCGTCTGGTGGTCAAGAATCTCTTCGGTTGTGGACTTGCTGGGATTGGGTGGCACCGCCACGCGTAAGGTCGCCTCATCTGTGCCGATTCGTTCCACATTTCCCTTGGCAATACAGCGGTCGGTATTGGACTCAATCAGCTCGCTGTCGGTTTCAATCAATTGGAACTTGATCGAAGAGCTGCCACAATTCAAAACCAGAATCTTCATCGCGCACCCCGGAACGGTTCACTTGTCTGAAAAGGATCGCAGGGACAAATCATCAACGTCCCCCGGTCGAAATCGCACACCCATACTTATAGCGCAAAATAACACTCTCGCCCACTCCGAACAAATCGGGGGCCAAACTCCCCGCCGAATTGTCCGCCCCGACCCTGATCCCGATTGCCTGGGGTATGCTTGTCCGATATCATAACCATCTTCATGCCGAACGAGAACAACTCCGCGGTTGTGCACGTCCAAAACTTGCACAAGCGGTATGGGAATCTCGAGGCCCTGCGGGGAATTACTTTCGAAATCAAGCCCGGGGAAGTCTTTGGCCTGCTCGGGCCTAATGGCGCCGGGAAAACCACGGCTATCGAGATCTTGGAAGGCCTGCGCCAGCCCGACAGCGGCACGGTCACGGTGTGCGGGATGGACCCCGCGCGTGAGAAAGGCGCGCTCAAGGAGCGCATTGGCGCGCAGCTCCAGGCCACGGTTCTACCCGACAAGATTCGAGTGCAAGAGGCCCTGGAATTGTTCGCGGGCTTCTATCATCAGTCGGCCTCGATCGAAGTGCTGCTGGAACGCTTCGGCTTGGCTGAGAAGCGCCGGGCGTTCTTCGAGAAACTCTCCGGCGGGCAGAAGCAGCGCTTGGCGCTGGCGCTGGCCTTGGTCAACAACCCGGAGCTGGTGCTGCTCGACGAACCGACTGTGGGTCTCGACGCCCAACTGCGGCGTGACATTTACGCGCTCATCGAGCAGTTTCGCACCGAGGGCCGCACTACCCTGCTGACCACTCACTACATCGAGGAGGCTGAGCGCCTCTGTGACCGCGTCGCCATCCTCGACCATGGCCAGGTGGTCGCGATGGGCACGCCGCGCGAACTCGTACACAGCTCCGGCAAAGGCACACGCCTCGAAGTCCGCCTCGCCAAGCCCGTCCTCCCCGACCGCCTGAAGCAGCTCGACGCCGTGGTCGATTGCCGCGAGGCCGAGGGCAGGTATTTTCTCCACGCCCAGCCGCCCGCGCGGGCGGTGGCAGCGCTCATGCGCTTCCTCGAAGCCGAGGGCAATGCTTTGCTGGACCTCCACATCGCGCCGCCCACCCTCGAGGACGTGTTCATAGAGATGACCGGGCGGCGGATGGAAGCATGAGAAGACCGAGTCCGAGGTCCGATGTCCGAAGTCCGAAGCCCGCGGTTTGCGTTCGTAGAGCCGTGCCCCAAAGAGAACAGCTTGGGCGGCATAGGTGGAAACCATGAAGTGCGTTGAAGACATTCACGCGTGGCAGAAGGCGAGAGAGTTGGTACGCGAGGTCCACAAGACCTGTCATGATGGGAAACTGAAAAGGGATTTCGGACTGCAGGACCAGCTCCGTCGTGCCGCTGTCTCCTCCATGAGTAACATTGCGGAAGGATTTGCCCGGAAGAGCGATCGTGAGTTTGCGCACTTCTTGGATATTGCGAAGGACTCGGCGACTGAAGTGCAGTCCCTTGCTTTACGTTGCTCTTGACGTCGGCTTCACAGCGCACGACGAGTTCGACCGGCTTTACAGGCTGGCCGCGGAGACAGCAGCACTGATCAGCGGACTGACATCGTACTTGCGGAGGGGTCAACAGACTTTAGATCCAGACTCCATCCTGCTGCTTCGCATTTCGCACTTCGGACGTCGGACGTTGGACTTCGGACTTCGAACTTCGGACCCCGGACTCCAGACTGAGAGACTCCTTAAATGCTCGCCTCTATTCGAATTGCTTTAATGACCATCCGGTTGGTGATGCGCACCAAGGTGGCGCTCTTCTTCACCTTTCTCTTCCCCATTATTTTCCTCTTCGTTTACTTAGGCCTCTTCGCGCACGGCAACCCCGCGGCGGTGATTTACTTCTTTGGCCCCCTGGTAACGCTCAACATCATGGGGAGCGGCTTTTGGGGTTTGGGAATGCAGTCGGTGATGCAGCGCGAGCGGGGCAGCCTGCGCCGTTATCGCCTCGCGCCGATCGGCCCGGGTACCATGGTGGCGAGCAACCTGCTGGCGAACTACCTGCTGGGACTCCCGACCGTCGCGTTGTTGGTTGTGTGCGCGATGGCTTTCTTCCACATGCCGCTCCAAATCAGCCTGTTGGCGCTGCTCGTTTTGGTCACGGCGGGCACCTTCGCCTTCGCGGGATTCGGCCTGACGATCGCCAGCATCGCCAACACCATGCAGGAGGCGCAGGTCTATAACAACGTCGTCTGGTTCGCCCTGCTCTTTCTCTCCGGCGTGACGGTACCTCTGCCCATGCTCCCCCATTGGATCCAGCGCTTCGCGGCCTTCCTGCCCGCCACCTATCTGGTCACCTCGTTTCAAGCCATCATGGTGCGCGGTGATTCGCTCTTCGCGCACGGGGCGGAAATGCTGGTCCTCCTCGTCTCCGGAACCTTCGGCCTGCTCTTTGCCTGGAAACTCTTCCGCTGGGAAAAAGAGGAGAAGATCTCCCGCCACGCCAAATTGCTCGCACTCAGCTGCATCATCCCTTTCTTGGTGATGGGCGTTTGGATGAACGCCCGCGGGAATCTCACCGCCGCCTGGGCGGAAACTTTCTCGATGATGAGTCGCCCCCCGCTGAGCGGGGAGCAACCCGCCGCCCCTACCGACGCCAACCTGCTCGCTGACTTCGAGAGTCCCCAGGAAGCCGAAAACCTGCTGAAGCGCTGGCAGATTTCCACCGAGGCGAGCGCCGCCGGCCATTCGCTCGGGGAGCTCGACCTGGTCTCGCCCGGCGCCGCCGGCACCGCGCACGCGCTGCGCTTCAAAGGCCACGTCGCACCCGCCCCCGACTCCGATCACGGCAATGTCGCAGTGCGATATACCTTCTCACTCACTCCTCGCGACCAGGGCCCGCGCGGCATCCAGTTTGACGTGCGCGGCGACAGCCGGCTTTTCCAGGTCAAGGTCGAACCTCCCACCTCGGCGTTCGCCACGCCCGCCCTCAGCTTTGTCCCCGACTCCGACTGGCAAACTGTTCGCCTGCCCGCCGCCTGGCTCGCTAAGCCCGCCGGCTCCTCGCCCACGGGCACCACCTGGGTATTGGAGATCCTGGCCGATGGCCCGCCCGGCGATTTCAAGCTGGACCTCGACGAGCTCCGCCTGTACTAATACGAGCGTGAAAAGTAATGTGACGTCTCCCAGGTCGAAAAGTGGACATGGTCCCACCGTCCGACGGCCCTACCCCTTGGGAAAACGGGTGTTCCGGCTTGTGGGGACAGGTAGGGGTTTTGAACTTGCTCCGTGGATGTCACTTCCCTTCCTGTGTTTGTATTAGTACGATGCTGGAGGACCAAGCAGGTGGCGGGCCCTCACTGCCCCGGGCTGGGGCCCGGCACAAACGTGTCAACCGGTTGTCCATCTGAGGGCAGCCGCCGCGACGCGCAGCGAATGGTTTCTGCGCAACCTGCCAGCTTCGGGATTCTGAAGAAGAGCTCAAAATCGAAAGGACTGTCCCATGAGGATGAAACGAACCCCCCTGATCTCTTTACTGCTTTTCCTCGTTGTGATTGTCTCCGGCTGGGCTCAGAGGCCTCAACCGCCCCAGCCTCTTCCGGTACTTCAATCGCCGGAGGTGAACCCTGACAATCGCGTCACGTTCCGGTTTCGTTCTCCGAACGCCAAAGAGGTTCTTTTCGCCCGCGAGGGTGAAAAACCGGTGCCCATGCAGAAGGACGACCAGGGCGTCTGGAGCGTCACCACGGACCCGCTGGAACCCGATTTCTACGGCTACTCGTTCGAGGCCGACGGTGTCGGCCTGACCGACCCCTCCAACCCCCTGATGAAGCCGAACCTGCTTCACACGCAGAGCATGGTGCATGTGCCCGGACCCGCATCGCTCCCCTGGGAGGTCAACGACGTTCCGCATGGCATGATCCACCACCACTTCTATAGGTCGGGTGTGGTGGGCGACAACCGTGATTTCTACGTTTACACTCCACCTGGCTATGATCCCCGCGCGAAGCAGCTTTACCCCGTCCTCTGCCTTTTGCATGGATTCAGTGACGACGCGAGAGCCTGGACGGTGGTCGGCCGCGCGAATGTGATTCTCGATAACTTGATCGCTCAGGGTAAGGCCAAGCCCATGATTGTGGTGATGCCGCTCGGCTATGGCGCACCGGAGATGGTGTCCCGGGGCTTCCAGGCTTTCCGCGACGATGCTCTCCGCCGGCGGAATTTTGAAAAGTTTCGTGAAGGCTTGCTCAAGGAAGTCATTCCCCAGGTCGAAAAGGACTATCGGCTTTCGCGGGACCGTGATTCCTGGGCCATCGCGGGTCTGTCGATGGGCGGGGCCGAGTCTCTCTTGACCGGGCTGAATGCTCTCGACCACTTTGCCTGGATCGGTGCCTTCAGCTCCGGCGGATTGAGCGAGGAATTCGAGGCGGATTTCCCGGGGCTCGACTCGAAAGCCAACGCCCAACTACACCTGCTCTGGATCGCTTGCGGCACGGAGGATTTCCTCATCGACGTCAACCGCAAGTTGCGTGAATCGCTCAAGTCCAGGGGAGTCCGGCACACCGACGTCGAGACGCCGGGGGCGCACACCTGGATGGTCTGGCGGCGAAACCTGGCGACTTTCACCCCGCTCTTGTTTCAGCGCAGCGCGCACTGAGAGGGGGATTTCAACCCGCATCACCGTGGCTGCTGGTCTTCCGAGCTGCGCCGCATCTGCTCGCGCACCACCCAGGAACCGTGAAGTGAAAGGATAACTCTAATGAGCTGCCTTTTTCGAACCGCGTCCGAAACGTGTGCCGTGCAAAAGCCTTGTGAATCAGGCCGGCGAATTGGCGAGGGACAAATGAAAACCGTTACTTCCGAACCGATAGGTTCGTTCTTGAAGAAACTCACCCGTCACTTAGCCTTGATGGCTATCTTGATTGCGGCGCTGAGCGCCGAGCCCGCGCTTTCGTCCGGCGCCGCCGCTCGCGCCCTCTCCGGGGCGCCGGTGCAGGCGGGTTCAACTGCATCCACGGCCCAACCAAGTGCGAACGAACCAAAGGTAATCCCTCTTTGGCCGGGTGTTGCCCCTGGGTCGGAAGGCTGGACCCAGCAGGAGCAGGAGGCCTTTGCTCCGCAGTTGAAGTCGAGGATCGTCCACAACGTCGCACGTCCGACGCTTACGGCCTTCTTCCCTGAAGCTTCGGTCAGGAATGGGACAGCCGTGATTGTCTGCCCAGGCGGTGCATTCCACTTCCTCGCGATCGAATTTGAGGGCACGGAAGTTGCCACTCGGCTGAACTCGCTCGGCATTACAGCGTTTGTCCTGAAATACCGGCTCGTACGAACCGGAGATGACGCCATGCAGGAGACGACGGATCATTTACGCGACCCGGCGAAGATGGCGGACTTGATGAAAACGCTGCGTCCCCTGGTGCTCGCCGATGGCCAGCAGGCCATAAGGGTGGTGCGCGAGCATGCGGCTGAATGGGGGCTTGCGCCGGATCGAATTGGCATCATGGGCTTCTCGGCGGGCGCGGCGGTCACAGCCGCGGTCGCCTTGCAGCACGACTCGGCGAGCCGTCCGGATTTTGCCGCGCCCATCTATGCGCCGGCTCCTGAACAGTTCGCCGTGCCGGCGGATGCCGCCCCACTGTTTGTCGTTTGCGCCGACGACGATGCCCTGGTTCCTCCCGACCATAGCGTCCGTCTCTATTCGGCCTGGCATGCTGCGGGTCATCCCGTCGAACTGCACGTCTATGCGAAAGGTGGCCATGGCTTTGGGATGAAGAAACAGGGCTTGCCCGTGGACCAATGGACAGACCGTTTCTCCGACTGGCTGAAAGCGCAGGGATTCCTCAAGCCGGCGCACTGACTGCGTTCGGGCAGCGAGACGCGCGAGGGGATGTCCGTTTGGGGATTTGGAACTGCCGCCGTGGAATGTGGGAGCGGTTACCGCCGTGCCCGGGACGTGAATTCAGCAGAACAGGTACTTCCGCCAGCGCTCATCCGAGCGCCCCAGCATGCGCATGATTTGCCGGCTGGTGTGGAGTGTGAAGGGACGTGGCGCCCGCAAGAGTCGCAGTCCCGCTTCCTCGGGCAGCCGATCCCCTTTCAGGTTGTTGCAGCGATGGCAGCAGGCGACCAGGTTGTCCCAATCGGTGTGGCCTCCGCGGGAGCGCGGAATGACGTGATCCAGCGTGAGCTCGTGCGCGGGCATGACGTGCCCGCAGAACTGGCACGTGTAACGGTCACGCAGCAGGAGGTTCTTCCGCGAGAGCGCTCGCGTCTGGTAGGGAATGCGCCGGAATTCCATCAGGCGAATCACCGAGGGCACGCGGACGGCAAATTGTGAGGAGTGAATGAACTGGCCGTCTTCTTCTTCCGTGGTCGCCACACCTTTCAGAACCAGCACGATGGCGCGGCGCACGGCAGTGACGTTGATGGGCTCGTACGTGGCGTTCAGCACCAGTACGGGTTCTTGTAAGACGCGTTGGTGGCCATCCTCCGACATAACACTTCGCCTGTGGGAGCAATCGACGTCCGCTCCTCACCCCATTATGTCCAGTCCCGGCCAAGTCCGTCAACAGGGATGTCGCTCTCCGCGGACGCCAAGTCAGGGAATTGTGGCGTGGCCCGCGCCAGTGTCAGCCCGATTACGCGCACTGCACCCGCGCGTTTCAAGGCCCGCGCGCAGGCGGAAAGCGTTGCACCCGTGGTCATCACATCGTCGATGACCACTACCGTGCGCCCTCGAACTCTCTCGGGTTCCACCACCTCAAATGCCCCGCGCGGGTTCTCGCGCCGAGCGGCCAAGCTCAATCCGGTCTGCGGCGGAGTGGCGCGGCGTCGACGCAAACAGCCTTTCACAACCCGCAGTTCCGACCTGCCCTTTCCCTTTCTGAGCGCATTCACCATGCCCGCCACCAGCAGTTCCGCTTGATTAAAACCGCGCTCGCGCTGCCGGGAAGGATGTAAGGGCACAGGTACAAGCACGGGCAAGGCGAGTCCACGCAACTCTTCGTCAGAATCCCAAGTGATCGCCAGCAGTTCACCCAAGCGTTTGCCCAAGCGTTCTCGGCGGCCAAATTTCAAATGCAGGATGATACGGCGGAGACTGCCGGTGTAGAGACCGAAGCTACGTGCCTTGTCGAACCCCGGGTCATTCTTCCGGCACTGCCCGCAGAGCGGCGTGGCGGAATCGAGCGCCTGTGCCGACGCGAAGGGAAGACCACAGCGTGTGCAGAGAGGCCCGGTCCAGGGCTCCAGGCTCGCCCAGCAGGCCCGGCAAATGCGCAACGTTGCATCGCTCGAGAGTTCCTGCCCGCAAAGCGAGCAGTTGGTTGGGAAAACAACGGCGAGAATGCCATCCAGGAACTCCCGAAGGAGTGACGTCCGGCGAGAGTGGGGCTCACTATCCAGGGAGAAGACGAACCTCGCAGGGGGAAATTCCGGGGGCAACTAGAGCAGGCCTTGATCTTGCTTTTCCTGGCACTCGATGCAGTGGCGGGCCCAAGGCACTGCCTCCAGGCGTTTTTGCTGGACTTCTTCCTGGCACGCCACGCACTGTCCGTAGGAACCGTTTTTCATGCGTTCGAGCGCCTCATTCACGAGTTGCAGCATACGGCGATTCTCGTCGCTCTGGTGAAACAGAAACTCCTTGGTGTAGGAGTTCGCTGCCTTGTCCGCGATGTCCTGCGTGGCCTCTTCATCGGCCTCACGCCCATCTTGCTCAGACTTGGTCACCAGGCGGAGCAGTTCCTCCTGTTTGGTCAGGAGGCGTTTCTTGTAGGAGTCGACCTTCTTCTTATCCATGCGCAACCTTATTTCGACCTTGAGCAGGTCACAAACTAAAAATTCTACGAGCGGGGACTCAAAACTGTCAAGCCCTACCGACAGCCCGCCCAGGGGATTGACCTTCCGCAGGTTTTTAGGGCGTCACGGTTAACCTGCCCAGCGACAGTTCCAGCATCCATTTCCGTTCGCCCAGGGCTGTGACCTCATCCAGCAACCCGGCATTGACAAGAATATGCTGCGCGTTGCCGCCGCTCGCGTTGGGCGCCAGGGGATCGGTGTAGATGATGTTTTTCGCGTCCCTCACCGCTTTCTTGAAGGCTTCGATGGTCGAGAGATCGGGTTTCTTCGCGCCCTCCTTGATGGCGATGCCGATGCCGGTGCGGGCAAGGCGTGTTTGCGTACCGGGCTGGAATTTCGCGCCTTCGGCGAATTCACCCATCGTCGGCACCGCCGAGGCCACGACATCGTAAGGGTGATCGGCCAATTCCTTGGGGAGGAGGGCGGGATTGGAGGCGGTGATCGTGACCTTGTTGCCGGTTTCTTTCTCGAAATCGGCGGCCAGGGGCCGGATCGCGTTCTGCAGGGCGCCGGCGATCAGCACCTTCACCTCCGCCGCTTGCGCCATGCCGCCCGACAGGAACAGCGCCGCCGCGGCGCAGACGAGTTTATGACAAGCGCCGTGCATCGTTTCCTCCCGCAAGCTTTCGCGTCACTGGAAGCCTATGCCTTGACCTTCCGCCCGGCAAGCGCCTCAAACGAATTGCACGAGCACATAGATCACGGCCGTAACGGCCATGATCGTGTACATGCCCACACGCGTGTAAAGCAGGACCGCCGTCGCCGCGACGGTGGTAAAGATCTGCAGTGCATCGACCTGGGCTGCCTGAAGCACCGCGAGCGCTCCGGCGAAGACAAGGCCCACCGCGACCGGAGCAAGCCCGCGCTCTACGACGGCGCGCCAGGGGGAGTCCTTGCTGGCGTGCCACCAGCGCACCGCCCCGTACACCACGAGCGAGGAGGGAACGTAAATCGCCAGCGTCGCCGCCACGGCGCCGAAAAAACCTGCGACCTGCCAGCCGATCAGGGCCACGATCAGCGTGCTCGGCCCTGGCGCCGCCCGCGACAGCGCGAAAACGTCGACGAACTCGCGCCCCGTCATCCAATGCTGGATGTCGACGGTCTGGTGCTGCATGTCGGCGATGATCGCCTGGCCACCGCCGAACGACACCAGCGACAGGGGCGCGAACACCAGAGCGAGCGCGATCAGGCGGTTATCGCTCATGCGGATGGCCCTCGGCTCGACCAGCGCTGGAACGCGATGCTTGCGGGTGTGACCACGAGCACCACGGGCAGCATCGGCCAATGCAGCACGCCGACGGTGAGAAAAATCGCCGCGCCGATCAGAACCGGGACCGGCTTGCGCACCGTTCGGGCGAGCTTGACCCCGGTGTAGAGCGTCATCCCGATGCCGACGGCGGCGAGCCCGCCAAGGACCGCATGGGCGGTGGCCGAGGTTCCGTAATGAACATAGATGTAGCCAAAGGCGAGGATGACGCAGAAAGGCGGCGCCACCATACCGAACGCCGCCACCGTCCCCCCGATACCTCCGCGCAGATGCGAGCCGACATAGATCGAGAGGTTCACGGGGTTGGCGCCGGGCAGCACCTGGGAGAGCGTGAGCGCGGTCATGAAATGCTCTTCATCGAGCCAGCCTCGCCGTTCCACCAACTCGCGGTAGAGCCAAGCCGCCGTGCTGCCGCCGAAACTGGTGACGCCGACATGGAAGAACACCAGAAGCAACGCCGAGAGCGGAACGCGGGTCTTCTGTGTCACGGGATCGGAGGTCATCAAGGCGGGGGCGGTTCGTGGCGCGAGGTGGTGTAGCACCGGAATCTGCACTGTCCATGGCGCATGGGAGCGCGCCCCACACTGTGGCGCCCTTTTTCCTTGCGGGCGGCCGCAGCGTCGGAATATTTTACACTTGCAAGGCGAATAGTCCCCAGGTCATTGAAACTTCTCAGTGATTGTTGTGGGCATGAGAATTGCGTCCAGGCTAAATGACGTTTCAGGGAGGTCGAAGACGTGATCAAGGCAAGAGGCAGAGCGATGGCGGCTGCAACCGTTATTGCGGACTT